>JANYLG010000115.1 GCA_025363775.1 Acidobacteriota bacterium
CGGCGCCAGACCAGGCGGTCGTTCCCCACATCCACCCGTAACTCGTCGCCCTCTTGCGCCTGCGAGACGACGACGGCCCTGTCAGCCAGCCCCGCCGACGGCAGGACCGCGGTCGCCAGCAGGAATCGCGTGGTGTCTGCCGCGCTCTGCAGCCGCAACACCTTCACCGGCTTCGTCCAGCCCGTCGCCGCCTCGACCGATCCGACGAGGCTCGCCTCTCGCCCACCGCCCACGACAGCCGGCACGAGATCGACGGACACCAGTTCCTGTGACACGGTCCACCCGCCCTGCGCGCGCGGCGCGATGCGGCCGTAGGCATGGAAGCGAAGCTCGATCGACGACGGCTGCGCCGGTTCGATCTCATCGAGCAGCACGTAGTACCGCTTGTCCACGAACACCACGTGACGCCGCGCGCGCGGCGTCTTCACGTCGTAGGCGCCGTCGGCGACGCCAACGAACGCCGTGAACCGATTCCCCTCGATCGGCCCGCGCAGCGTGCCTGGTCGTTCCGGCGTCTGTCCTTTTCCGCCGATGAGGACCGAGTTGTGGCCCGCCGTGGAGATCTCGTAGTAAGCGTTTCGCTTGACCCGATCGAAGTAGTCAGCCGGATACGGCCGGCTGCCGAGATCCGGCACGAGCATCGTGTCGCCAACCGCGATGCTGACGTGGTTCAGGTCGAGATGGGTGTGCGCGGCGGCCAGCGACCCGTTCTTGAATGCGAGAAAGAACGGGGGGTCGGGCTGCGACGGAGCCAGCATCACCCAGCCGATCGACGGGAAGGCTTTCACCGCCGGAATCTGCAGCGGCCTCGACTCGCCCTTCACCGCTTCGCCGCCGCCTTGCGCCTTCCACACCAGCGCGAGCGCCTCTTCCGGCCAGCCTTCCTGCGTCATCCCGCGCGGCTCGGCGCGATCCTGGAACCACGAGAAGTCCGGATTCTCGTACTCGCGAGCAAGGAAGTAGAACAGCGAGTCGTACGCCCTCCCGGGGCTGTCGCCGAAGCTGGCCGACAGGGTGCGGCCCGGATTGAACACGATTGGGAAGTCGCCGGTGGTCCGGGCGCCCGGACGCCCGAGGTAGTCTGCGCCTTCGGGCCTGCCCGCGCGGCGCAGCGCGTCGGCCGCCATGAAGGCGTAGCGGTGGCCGTAGGTCCAGTAGCCGGTGCCTTCCGCCCATCCTCCGTCCTCGCCCAGGTGGTTCCAGTAGTGCGCCATGGCCGGCGCGGACAGCGTCACGACGCGTTCGCTCAGTTCGCTGTCCGATCCGAGCGCCAGCGCAAGCATCGTGGCGCCGCCGTTGGTGACGGTGTTCCAGTTCATCTCCGCCGTGAACCAGAACGGCGGTTTCTGCCGCGTGGTCGCGTCGAGGTAGCCGCGAAGCGCGCGGCGCTCGACGCCCTCGCGAAGACGCGTGCGCTCGGCGGGGGTCAGCGCGTCGTACAGCCAGTCGTAGGCGACGCCGAACGTCAGGCAGTTCTCGCCCGTCATCAGGTCGAACGGCGGCTGGTGCGCCGTGTCCACCCAGATCGGCCAGGTCTCGAGCGCGTGATCGAGCTCGGCGAGTGCGGCATTCCGGTAGCGCTTCTCGCCGGACAACAGGAAGGCCATGCCGAACGTCAGCACGCGGCCCTGGAGGCGGCGCGCGGCCTCGAGGCCTTTCATCTGCCCGGGAGGATCCGGCTCGCCGCGCTTCGTGGTCGACACGAGCAGCGGCGCAGCGGTGAGCAACCGTTCGGCCCGACCCATCAGCCTGGCCCTGATGGGCGCAAGCTGGCCCTTCGACGATCCAATGCGAATGGCCTCCAGCCCGGCCGCGTTGAAGAGCAGGCGCGGATGGAGTGACGCGGCCGGGGCGACGGTCAACAGCGCAAGGGCGATGACGAGGCCGAGCGAGGCTGGCACGAGGGGTTGCGATCGCATGGCGCCATCATACAGACTCCCGAATCCTGCTAATATTCTCTCGACTGCCCCCTTTCGTCCTATTTCCTGGAGGCCATCTTGATCCGGATCACGAACTCGTTCGTGCCAACAGTTGTCCTGGCGATTGCGCTGGGTGGTATCAGCCCGGGCGCAGCCACCCCCCAAACCCTGCCACAGAAGGCGCCGCCCCCGCAGAGCCAAGGCCAGGCGCAGCCTCGGCCTCCGGGACAGCCGAGGCAGAATCCGCGGCTGCAGGCGCCCATGGATCCCGACCGGGCGCGTCAGCTGTATGTCTCGAAGGACCCGAAGGATCAGTCACTCGGCACCGACTACCAGGCGGACGTCGCAGCGCGCGAGAAGGCTGCGGCTCGCTATCCGGAGTTGTGCAAGGGGATCATCGACTTCAGCACGGTGAAGTACCGCAGCAACGTGGGCGATCTCGACGTTCCCGCCTACCTGTTCCAGCCGCTGCAGAAGCGCGGGCCAAAAGGGCACGCGGCGCTGGTGTGGGTCCACGGCGGCGTGCATGGCAACTGGGGGATCACGATGTTCCCCTTCGTGAAGGAAGCCGTCGCCCGCGGCTACGTCGTCATCGCGCCTGACTACCGCGGGAGCACAGGCTACGGCGAGGCGTATCACCAGGCGATCGATTACGGCGGCAACGAGGTCGAGGACGCCATCTCTGCGGTCGACTTCCTGAAGACGCTCCCGCACGTCGATCCCGCGCGCATCGGGATGATGGGGTGGAGCCACGGCGGCTACATCACGCTGCTGTCCCTCTTCCGCGAGAAGCACCCGTTCGCGGCCGGCGCGGCGATCGTGCCGGTGACGAACCTGATCTTCCGGCTGTCGCTGAAAGGCCCGAGCTACCAGTGGGACTTCTCGACGCAGAAGAGCATCCAGGGGCTGCCGTTCGAGAAGAACGACATCTACATCAAGCGCTCGCCGCTCTACCTCGTGGACAAACTGCAGGTGCCGCTGCTGGTCCACGTCGCAACCAATGACCTCGACGTGAACTACGTCGAAGACCAGCAGATTGTCGATGCGCTGCGCTCGCGGAAACCGGACCTGGCCGAGACGAAGACGTACGTCGATCCGCCGCGCTGGGGCTCGAGCGGCGGGCACGCGTTCAGCCGCCGCGTCGACGCAACGACGCTGCAGCGCGTGGAGTCGCCCGAGCAGATCGACTCCTGGAATCGAACCTGGGCCTTCTTCGAGTGGATACTGCGGCCGTACGAGGATCGATCCAAGCCGGTGCAGTACGTGGACCAGGCGGTACGGCAGAGGTAACGGTAGTCGGAGCTGGCGCAGAGGAGTCGGGAACGGACGCAGAGGAGTCGGAACTGACGCAGAGGAGTCGGGAACGGACGCAGAAGGGTCGGAACTGACGCAAAGGAGTCGGGCACTGACGCAGAAGGGTCGGAACTGACGTAGAAGGGTCGGAGCTGACGCAGAGGAGTCGGGAACGGACGCAGAAGGGTCGGAACCGATGCAGAAGGGTCGGAGCTGACGCAGGGGAGTCGGGAACTGACACAGAAGAGTCGGTGCTGATGCAGCGGCGGCCGAATGCAGCCGTATTTGTGAGATGGGCCACCTA
>JANYLG010000038.1 GCA_025363775.1 Acidobacteriota bacterium
CTGAGCGCAGCGGCCCCTCTGACACAGCAGCGGTGGGGTGTCTTCCTCGGCGGACCGGTGTTGAAGGATCGGGTCTTCTTCTTCGTCGGGAACGAGAACCTCAACACGAAGGGCACTGACGTCTTGGGCATCTCCGACTACTGGCGGCAGCTGGGCGAGCCGACGGTGATCGACCGCAACACCACCGACCACCCGATCATCGTCAGGGGCGACGTGAATCTGAGCGCCAACCACCGCGCGTCGGGCCGCTACAGCCGCAGCATCAACATGCAGACAAACCAGGGGACGCCGCTCAAGGTCCTGTCCTCGCGGCAATCGTTCGGTGGCCCGGTCTGGACGGTCGTGGGTGGCTTCACCAGCACCCTCGCCAACGCGGCCTTCAACGAAGTGCGTGCGTCGTACCTGTCGAACAAGCCGTTCATCACCTGCAACATGGCCGGAGCGGGCGGCTCGGCGCTCCTGGCGCTCGGCCCGGCCGGGACCTTCGCACCGCGGACCTTCCCCGGCGCGACGTTCGGGTGTGCCTTCAGCGGGCTGGAAGGCGAGGAGGATCTCTCCATCAGCGACACGTTCTCGTTCCTGCGCGGCCGGCACCAGGTCAAGGTGGGTGCCACCGCGGCGCAGTTGCGCACGATCATCGACAGTCTCAACGTCCGCAACGGCGCGTGGACGTTCACGAACGACTTGGCCTTCGACATCAACAACCCGACCAGCTACCCGAACGCCTGGGCGGGCGGCCTCGCGGTTCCCAACTACAACGAGGCGCAGTGGAATGCGAGCGCATTCGTCCAGGACTCCTGGAGTCCCCGCGACGATCTGACGCTGAACTTTGGCATCCGGTACGACCTGGATCGGGCCAACATGATCGCCAACAAGTACGTCGATCAGAAGAACGCGGTGCTCGCCGCCCAGGTCGGTGGCGCGTCGATCCTCACGCCTCAGGTCCCCCAGAACAACTTCTCGCCACGTGTCGGGGTGGTCTGGCACCCGGTGGACCAGATGACGGTCCGCGGAGCGGCCGGCGTGTTCTTCGACATGAGCCACAGCAACTACGCGGTCATCTATATCAACAACCTGATCGCGGCGAACTCGATCACGCTGAACGCCACCAGTTCGCTCAACAACCCGTTCTGGAACAAGGCGGACCCGACGGGCAGCGCCCAGAAACTCCGCGCGCTGTTTGCCAAGACCTTCCCCTACTGGCCGGACTTGTCGCAGGTCCCGACTGCCAAACAGACGGTGATCACGCTGAACGACATCAAGGTGCCGTTCACGCGCCAGTACTCCGGCGGGACCACATACAGGTTCCCGTTCAACCTGACGGTGGACGCTGACCTCGTCTACTCGGAGGGAGTGGATGGCATCGTCAGGGTCGATGACAACGTGGCGCTCGTCAACGGCGCCTACATCACGCCGGATTCACGATTCGGCAACATCAACCACTACCGCAACCTTGGATGGACCAAGTACAAGGCACTGCAGACGCAGGCCCGCTACCGCAAGGGCAGTGCGAACGTCGGGCTCTCCTACACGTTGGCCAAGACGACCTCGAACTACGCGACGACGATTACGGGCGGCGCCGCGACGAACCCGCTCGACCTTGGTGAGGACGTGGGGCCGGATAACTCCGACCGGCGTCACAATGTCGCGCTGAACGGCTCCTACATCCTGCCGCTCGACTTCCAGCTGTCGGGGATCTACACGTACCGCAGCGGCTTGCCGTTCTCCGTCACGACCAGCAAACAGCTGGACGCGGATCCCTTCACCGACCGTCCCGAAGCGAGGAACTCGCGGCGCGGCGCTGCGGTCAGGAACCTGGACGTCCGTGTCAGCAAGATCGTCAAGCTGCCGAAGAACACGCGCGTCACGGTATTCTGGGAGCTGTTCAACGCGTTCAACACGTTGAATTTCAACGCGTATCAAGGTAGCCTTGAGGCGTCCAACTTCGGGCTGGCGGTGGCAGCGGACCCCGGCCGCCGTCAGCAACTCGGCGTCCGCTTCGACTTCTGATCGCCGTGACGGTGCGTGCCCCGCGTCGGCGGCGTCGCCGCTGATGGGTTGCCACGCCGTCGCATCCATCGATTGACCGATCCCCTCCGGGCCAACCGGGGGGGGGATCGGCTTCTTCAGGACCACGTCGCCTTTCTGGTTGATCAAACGGAATCGCAGGCCATGGGCGTTGCGGCAGGCCTGTGTCGCCGAACGCCTCCGTCCGCGCCCGGAATGGCAGGCTGCGTGACTGGCCGAGCAACGGACGCGTGCTGTCGCATCCTCCGACCGCGCGTGGCGCGTGTCTTCGTCCGGGGCGGGAAGGTCGTCGGCGTGTCCGACCTTGGCGACGGGCTGACCCCTACGGTTCTGACCGGTAGTTCGGGGCTTCCTTTGTGATGATGACGTCGTGCACGTGGCTCTCGCGCATGCCCGCGGTGGTAATGCGCACCAGGCGCGCGTCGACATGGAGCTGCGCGATGTTCGCGCAGCCGCAATAGCCCATCCCGGCACGCAACCCGCCCACCAGCTGGTGGATCATGGCGGCCACGCTGCCCTTGTAGGCCACGCGGCCTTCGATCCCCTCGGGCACGAGCTTTTCGCCCGTCTCCTGGTCCGGGGCAGCGAGATCGAACTCGTCCTGGAAGTAGCGATCGCGGCTGCCTCGGCGCATCGCGCCAATCGAGCCCATCCCCCGGTACTCCTTGAAGCTGCGGCCCTGGTACAGCACGACCTCGCCCGGACTCTCGTCCGTTCCGGCGAACAGGCTGCCAATCATGACGGCGCTTGCGCCCACCGCCACCGCCTTCGTGATGTCGCCCGAGAACCGGATGCCGCCGTCGGCGATGACGGGGATACCGTGCGGCGCCGCGGCCCGCGAGCAGTCGAGGACGGCGGTGATCATCGGCACGCCGATGCCGGCGATCACGCGCGTGGTGCAGATCGACCCGGCGCCGATGCCCACTTTCACCGCGTCCACGCCGCGCTTGATCAGGTCCTCGGTCGCCTCGGCCGTGGCCACATTGCCGGCCACCAGGTCCACGTCGGGGAAGCGACGACGCAGTTCCTCGACCGCGTCGAGGACCTTCTGCGAGTGGCCGTGAGCCGTGTCGATGACCAGCAGGTCGACATGCGCGGCGACGAGCGCCTCGGCCCGCGCCATCGCATCCTTGCCCACGCCCACCGCCGCACCGACGCGCAGGCGCCCCAGCGCGTCCTTGCACGCGGCCGGGTACTTGATGACCTTCTGGATATCCTTGACGGTGATGAGCCCCTTCAGACGGAAGTGCTGATCGACCACCAGCAGCTTCTCGATCTTATGGTGATGCAGGATCTCGCGCGCCTGGTCCAGCGTGGTCCCGACGGGAACCGTGACCAGGTTCTCGCTGGTCATGATGTCCGAGATCGGCCGGTCCACGTTGGTCTCGAACCGCAGGTCGCGGTTCGTCAGGATCCCGACGAGCCGTCCTTCCGTGCTGCCGTCCTCGGTGATCGGCACGCCTGAGATCCGGAACTTCTTCATCAGGCCGAGCGCCTCGTAGATCAGGTTGGTCGGCGAGAGCGTGATCGGGTTGACGATCATGCCGCTCTCCGACCGCTTGACCCGGTCCACCTCGGTGGCCTGTTCCTCGACGGTCAGGTTCTTGTGGATGACGCCGATGCCGCCGTGCTGCGCCATGGCGATGGCGAGGCCGGACTCGGTGACGGTGTCCATGGCGGCGCTGAGCAGCGGGACGTTGAGGCGGATATTGCGCGTGAGCTGTGTGCTCACGTCCACGCCCGCTGGCAGGACCTGCGAGTGTCGAGGAACCAGCAGCACATCGTCGAACGTCAGGGCGGTGGCCAGTTCCGTTCCAGCCCGCAGCATGGAAGGTGTCGCGGTCTTCAGCTCCATCGCGCGTGATCCTCGTGTCAGCCGGCGTCGGCGCCGGCGCTCCAGTGTGGCGGACCGGCATGCATGCCGGGCCTGTGCTGAGGTCCTACTGCCCGGCGCCGTGGCACTTCTTGTATTTCTTCCCACTGCCGCACGGGCACGGATCGTTCCGGCCTACCTTCGGCTCCTCCCGCCGCACCGTCTTGACGACGTCGTCGCCGCCGGTGCGTTCGGGCTTCCGCCCGGAGGCTCCGGGGGCCGAGTTGAATACGGAGGCCGCATCTCCGCTCCCGCCGCTCAGCGTCACCGGGGCCGACCGCCTGGCGGGACGACGGGCCACCGGGGCTTCTTCCGACGTGACGGGGCGCAGCCACCAGAGGTAGCGCACCATCTCTTCGTCCAACCGGTCCTTCATGTCCTGGAAGAGCGCGTAGCTTTCCTTCTTGTACTCGACGAGCGGGTCGCGCTGCCCGTAACCCCTGAGCCCGATCCCCTCCTTGAGGTGGTCCAGGCTGTAGAGATGGTCCTTCCACTGAACATCGACGATCTGCAGCATGATGTCGCGCTCGATGCGGCGGAGGATCTCGCGATCGACCTGCTGCTCCTTGTCTTCGTATCGCTTCTGGACGCGCGCCCAGAGCCCCTCGCGCACCTCTTCGATCGACTTGCCGGCCTGGAACCCGACGATGCCGAAGTCGCCGCCATCGAGGGCGAACAGACGGGTCGCCTCGAGCTGCAGGGCGTCGAGGTCCCATTCCGCCGGGTCCATCTGCTTGCTGCAGAAGGTATCGACCGTCGAGTCGAGCAGGCCCTGCGCCAGTTCCATCAGGTACTGGCGGCTGTCCACGGTCTCATCGTCCAAGCTGATCCGACCGTCGAGGACCTCCCGTCGCAGCGCGTAGATGCTCTCCCGCTGCTTGTTCATCACGTCGTCGTACTCGAGCAGGTGCTTGCGCACGGAGAAGTTCTGCGCTTCCACCTGCTTCTGCGCGCGCTCGATCGCGCGGGTGACCATCTTGTGCTCGATGGGCACCCCTTCTTCCATGCCAAGGCGCTGCATCAGCCCCGAAATGCGGTCGGAGCCGAAGATTCGCATCAGATCGTCTTGGAGCGACAGGTAGAAGCGCGACGATCCGGGATCACCCTGCCGGCCGGCACGCCCGCGCAGCTGATTGTCGATCCGGCGCGCCTCGTGGCGTTCCGTCCCGACGATGTGCAGCCCGCCGAGGCGGACCACCTCGTCGTGCTCGGCGTCGGTCTGCCGCCTGAAGTGTTCGAAGATGCGATCCCAGTCCTTCCGGCCAACGCGGTAGAAATGCTCGATGTGGTAGAAGTAGACGTTCTCGTCGTCGTCGATGAATCGTTCCTGGCCCTTCGGCAGCTTCTCGGTCAGTTCGTCGGCCAGGCACTGCTGCCGCGCCATGAACTCGGCGTTTCCGCCGAGCAGGATGTCGGTTCCACGGCCCGCCATGTTGGTGGCAATGGTGACCGTCGCACGGCGCCCGGCCTGGGCAACGATCTCCGCTTCCTGCGCGTGGTACTTGGCATTCAGGACGACATGCTTGACGCCGCGTCGGCGCAGCATGACCGACAGCCGTTCCGACTTCTCGATCGAGATCGTCCCGACGAGGACCGGCCGTCCCTCGGCCTGCTTCTCGGTCACGTCCGAGACAATGGCGTCGTCCTTTTCAGGTTCGGTGCGGTAGATGACGTCCGGTTCCTCGAGCCGCCGGAGCGACTTGTTGGGCGGAATCACCATCACGTCGAGGTTGTAGATTTTTCCGAATTCCTCGGCCTCGGTCTCGGCCGTGCCGGTCATCCCCGACAATTTCTTGTACTTCCTGAAGTAGTTCTGGAAGGTGATCGTTGCGAGCGTCTGGTTCTCGCGCTCGATCTTCACCTTTTCCTTGGCCTCAACCGCCTGGTGGAGCCCGTCGCTCCAGCGGCGCCCCTCCATCAGTCGGCCGGTGAACTCGTCCACGATGACCACCTGGCCGTCCCTGACCATGTAGTCCACGTCCCGGCGGAAGAGGGAGTGCGCGCGGAGGGCCTGGTTGACGTGGTGGAGCAGCGGCATGTTGGCCGGGTCGTACAGCCCGCCCGGCTCGAGCCGGGCGCCCAGCAGCGTCTCGGCATGCGCCATCCCGTTCTCGGTGAGCGTGACGGTCTTGTGTTTCTCGTCAACGATGAAGTCGCCCGTGGCCTCGAGCGCCTCGCGGTCCTCGGCCTTCGTGTCGCCGTGCGTGACCGCCCCGGCCTTGAGGCGGGGGATGATGCGGTCCACCTCGTAGTACAGCTCGGTCGATTCCTCGGCCGGCCCCGAGATGATGAGCGGCGTTCGCGCCTCGTCGATCAGGATGCTGTCCACTTCGTCTACGATCGCGAAATGGTGCCCGCGCTGGACGTAGTGCGCCAGCTCGAACTTCATGTTGTCGCGCAGGTAGTCGAACCCGAACTCGTTGTTGGTGCCGTAGGTGATGTCGCACCCGTACGCCACCTGCCGCTCGACGTCGGTCAGCTCGTGCTGGATGACGCCGACAGTCAGTCCGAGGAAGCGGTACACGCGCCCCATCCACTCCGAGTCGCGGCGCGCGAGGTAGTCGTTCACCGTGACGACGTGAACGCCCTTGCCCTCGAGCGCGTTGAGGTAGGCGGGCAGCGTCGCGACGAGGGTCTTGCCTTCGCCCGTCTTCATCTCGGCGATCCTGCCCCGGTGGAGCACCACGCCGCCGACCAGCTGCATGTCGAAGTGGCGCATGTTCAACGTGCGCCACCCCGCTTCGCGGACGACCGCGAAGGCTTCGGGCAACAGATCGTCGAGCGCTTCGCCCTTGACGAAACGCTCGCGGAACTCGACGGTCTTCGCGCGCAACTGGTCGTCGCTGAGCGGCCGGATCGACGATTCGAAGCCGTTGACCGCGGTGACGATCGGCGCGAGACGTTTCAGTTCGCGCTCGTTCTGGGTTCCGATGACTTTAGCGAGGAGAACACCAATCATGTAAGGAGAGACTGTGTGACTACGGGGGTATTCACAGATTGTAGGAGAGGTCCGCAGGATCGGTCAAGGCAACGCCACGGTCCGCGGGCGCGGTGGACCTACGGCCGACGATTGCCGGTCAGCAGCGCGAGAGGATTCGTCAGCTGACCATTGACCAGGAGTTCGTAGTGCAGGTGCGGGCCGGTCGCACGACCGGTCGCACCAATCTGCCCGAGCACCTGGCCGCGTTCGACGCGCTCTCCGGGCCGAACAGAAAACGCGGAGAGGTGCGCGTATCGAGTCACCAGGCCGAAATTGTGGTTGATCGCCACCACGTTGCCGTAGTCGCCATTCCAGCCCGCCGACTGAACGGTGCCGTCCGCGGTCGCGTAGACGGGCTGCCCCTTGTCGGCGGAAATATCGATGCCGGTGTGGGCGGCAAGTCCCCGGCCGAACGGGTCCTCCCGCATCCCGAAGGTCGCAGAGAGCGCGCCCCGGGCCGGCCAGATGGACGGCGTGGCGCCGAGCAACTCGGCGCGGCGATCCAGATCCCCCTGCGCAAGCTCGAGGCGACTCGTCAGGCGTCCGAGGACCAGGCGGAGAGTGCCAAACGTATCTTCCGGTGAGGCAAGTGTCGGGGACAGGACGGAACGGGCGATGGGTGTGGCAGTGGAGCCGCCGCCCATGGCACGGAACCTGACCGCGGCGGGCAGCTTCGCCAAGGCGCGAGCCGAATCGGGATCGAGGATCGCCTTTTCGCTGAGGTCGCCGACCGCCGTCTGCACGCTTTCAACCTGGTCCGTCAGCTCGGCCGTCATCGCCCGGAAGCTCTCGTTCTGAAGCTGCAGGGACGCAGCCGTCTTGCGGATGTTGCTGAGCTCGGCGAGCGTGCTCCACCGAGTGCCGAGCCCGACGAGTACCGGCAGGCTGAACACCACAGCCAGCGTCGTCAACGTCGGCCGCAGGCTGAGAGTCAACCGCCGTACGACGCCCGTCGTGCGGTCCGCGATAACAATGGTATAGCGTCTCGACTTCACGCGGCTGGTACTCCCGCGATGTGACGGGTCTCAGCGTTTCCTGAATCGGCCGGCCCAGAACGTCGCCACGGTCGCCAAGTGCTGGACTTTATCACAGGCACGGCCGTGTTCCCAAGATGGAAATCGCTGCGGGCGAACAAAGCACGAAGACGAACTCCCCGACAATTCGTCCGGGAGTTTGGATCGCGGCCGTGTGCTGAGGCGGTCCAAGTGCTCGGACGATATACCCGTCGCGGTGTTCGTGGCACGGCGGTAGGGCACGATGTCCTACGTGCGCACGACTTCCCTGGCGTCATCGTTCACCCTGTACTGGAGTGCTTCGCCCACATGCAGCGCGCCCACCGAGTCGGCGCCTGCCAGGTCGGCAATCGTCCGGGCAACCTTCAGGACGCGGTCGTACCCGCGCGCGCTCAGCCCGAGACGCTGAACGGCCTGCTCGAGCAATCGCCTGGCGGGCAGGTCCGGACGGCACTGCCGCCACACCGATCGTCCCTGCAACTCCGCGTTCACCCGGACGCCGGCGCTCGCGCACCGGTCCTGCTGGCGCTCGCGCGCCTGCAGGACGCGGTCACGAATGGCCGAGGACGGCTCGGCATGGGGATCCTCGCCGAACGTGGCGGCGGGCACGGCGGGGACCTCCACGATCAGGTCGAGGCGGTCTCGGAGCGGGCCCGAGAGACGTCCGCGATATCGAGAGACTTCGGGCGGCGTACACCGGCACACGCGGGTCTCGTCGCCAAGGAATCCACATGGGCACGGGTTCATGGCGGCCACGAGCATGAACCGCGAGGGGAAGATGGCCGTCCGCGCCGCGCGCGCGATCGTCACGAATCCATCTTCGAGTGGTTGCCTGAGCACCTCGAGCACCCGCCGATCGAACTCCGCCATCTCGTCGAGGAACAGCACGCCGTTGTGCGCCAGGCTGATCTCGCCGGGGCGGGGAAGGGCACCGCCGCCGACGAGGGCGACGTCGGACACGGTGTGATGCGGCGCGCGGAACGGCCTCTCGCGCAGGAGGCCCACGCCGGGCGGCAACAGCCCGCACACCGAGTGAATCGACGTGCACTCCAGCGCCTCCTCGAACGACAGAGGCGGGAGGATGCCCGGCACCCGTCGCGCCATCATCGTCTTTCCGGCGCCGGGGGGACCGATCAGCAGCAGGTTGTGTCCGCCGGCTGCCGCGATCTCGAGGGCGCGTCGCGCGAGCGACTGGCCCCGCACCTCGGAAAAGTCCCGCGCCGGCCCTGCCGTCGGTGTCACCGGGGCCGGCGGGGCGGTTCGTGTGACCGATCCAGGGGCGTTCAGGGCCATGACGGCATCGGCCAGGCAATCGACAGGGATCACACCCAGTCGCTCAACGACAGCCGCTTCGAGGGCGTTGGCGGTCGGCAGGAGAATGGCGTTCACCCCGTCCTTCAGGGCGGCCGCCGCGATCGGCAGCACCCCGCGGGTCGCCTGGATGCCCCCGTCGAGCGACAGTTCGCCGAGCAGCACGATGTCGTCCACCCGCCGACGTTCAACAATGCCAGTCGCGGCCAGGATGCCAAGTGCAATCGGCAGGTCGAACGAGGAACCCGCCTTGCGCACGTCGGCGGGGGCGAGGTTCACAGTAATGCGGTGCGGGGGGAAGTCGAACCCCGAGTTGCGGATGGCGCTCCGGACACGGTCCCGGCTCTCACGGACGCTCGGGTCTGGCAGGCCGACCAGCGTGAACGACGGCAGGCCGAACGTCACGTCCACTTCGACGTGGACGGGGAAGGCTTCGATGCCAAAGACCGCGGCGCTTCGGAGGCAGGCGAGCACGGCGCATCTCTTTTGCAAAGAATCGGCCGCCCGACGAATAGGCAGAGTGAACGGGAATTGCGACACGGGCTGCCTCGCCCGTGCCAGGGTCAGGATGAATCTGCGCTGCGGGGCATTCAGAACGTGGCAGAAACTGAGCAGGATGGGCCGAGCCGCATTGGTTCCGGCTCGACCGGGTTATGGACGCTGATGGTTGTTGCGCGACGCGAAGACCGTCAGGCGCGAGCCCGGCGCCAGCTGGTCTCTGGTCAGCCGGTTCCAGACTTTGAGCGACGCCACCGTTGTCCGGTAGAGCCGCGCGACCGAGAACAGCGTGTCGCCGCGCTTGACCTGGTAGGTCAGTTTCACCTTGTCCACCGGGTCGGCGGGTGTCGCCCGCGACCCCGCCTTTTCCTCCGGCGCGACCGATCGGGCCTCTGCCATGGCCACCGGCGCGGGCCTGTCCGGCCGGCCAGCCAGCAACAGCGCGGGATCCACCGGGATGATAAGGTTCTGACCCGGCGTGACCAGGGCCTTGGCGGAGAGGTAGTTCGCGTCCGAAAGGTCCGTGCGGTTGACCAGGAGTTTCCTCGCGATGGTCGCCAGCGTGTCCCCGCGCTTGACGGTGTACCACTTCAGCGATGCCGTATCGACGGGAGTCAGTTCTGACAGTCGCGCTTCGAGCGCTGCCGCGGTTCCCCTCGGCACCTTGATCTCGTAGTCGGTGTACCGGACCGGGGTCGTCCATCGCCGCAGTTCCGGATTCAGCCCCTGGATCTCGGAGACTGTCGTACCGGCCCACTCCGCGACCCTCCGGAGGTCGACCGGCCGGGGCACCTTGACCTTCTCGTAATCGAGCGGTGCCTGTGGCGCGAGGTCGAACCCATACTGAGCGGGGTTTCGGGCGATGACGATGGCGGCCAGAATCATCGGCACGTACTCCCGAGTTTCCCGCGGGAGGGCCTTCTGCCGGGCGGCCAGCGCCCAGAAATCCGCCATCCCGGCCCGTTTTACCGCCCGTTGCACCAGGCCGGGCCCGCCGTTGTAAGAGGCGAGTGCCAGGTGCCAGTCGCCCGAGAAGGCGCGAACGAGCGCCCGCAGGTAGTTGGCCGCGGCGCGGGTCGCCTTTTCCGGATCAGACCGCTCATCCACGTACCAGTCACGCTTGAGGCCATGCTCGAGCGCGGTGCCGGCCATGAATTGCCACACGCCCTTCGCCTTCGCGCGGGAGACCGCGTTCGGGTTGAACGCGCTCTCGATGAGCGGCACGTAGGCGAGATCGAGCGGCAATCCCTCGGCCCGGAACACGTCCTGGATCATCGGGAGATAGCGCGCGCCGCGCTCGAGTCCGGTCGTGAACCAGTCGCGAAGCCGTCCCTGGAAGAGTTCGATATACGCCAGAACCCGCGCGTTCAAGGGGATGCCGATGTCATGAGAGGTGCTCTTGAGATCGGAGGCGACGGTTTGCTTCGTTTCCGGCGAGGAGGCCGCCGGGGCGAAGGTGGACTCCTCGAGCAGCGCGTCGATCGACGCCGGCTCGTAGCGCTTCTCGGTGAACCCGTCGCCTTTGGCCAGCGCCGTCACCTCGTAGGCACTGATCTGATCCACCAACCGGTCGAAATGCTCGCGAAGTCGAGCGTCGAAACGGGCACCGTAGGGAGACTGCACCAGCACGTCGATCGCCTGGTCGAACTCGATTCGGGCGCGCTCGAGGTGGCCGATCGACAGCTCCTGCTGACCGCTGTCGAAGTGTCTCTGCGACGTTGCGACGAGCGTCGCAATCGGATCCTGCGCAGGCGCCGGCGGCGGGGCCGGGATTGACTGATGCCCCCTCTCGAGCGGCGGTGCCGCGACCGGGAGGTGCGCCTGGGATCGCGCCGAGCATCCTGCAATCGTCGTGGCAAGCAGCGCCAGTGCCAGCGCTGGCCGCGCGCAACGTGGGACCATGTCATCTCCCCGTCAGGCCCAACCGGTATGGCTGGACCAAAGCCGAACCATACCACCGGGCGGCGGACCGGGTCAACCATTTCGCGCCTGCAAGTCCTTCAGGCTCAGCACAAAGGAGTATGAGTTTCGACCTCCAGCCCTGCCTGCCACACCTCAGTTTGCCCGGCTTCAGACACCTGCGTTACTATATGATGCTTCGATACGTATGACTGATCCGTTGCATTCTCTGTACTCGGCCAGCTGAACCTGACATGAAGACTCGCCTGCTCGCGTGTGCGCTTATCGTCCTGGTGGTGGCCGTCGGCG
>JANYLG010000210.1 GCA_025363775.1 Acidobacteriota bacterium
CGTGCGAGGAGGCGGCCGAAGGTCGTGCGGACGCCGTTCACGCTCTCGCCAAAGACGTAGCTGTCGGGACGCGCGAAGTAGACGTGCTCGAACACGCACTGCGAGATCGCCGCCGGGGCGAACGGCTTGATCGATCGCAGGCCCGAGGCATCGATCACGACAATCTCTCCAGGCTCGACGTCGCGCACCCACGTGGCGTCGATCAGATCCATCGCGCACGTTTCCGACGCCACGACCGTCGCCTCTCCCAGGCGGCCGATCGCCAGCGGGCGGAACCCGTGCGGGTCTCGGACGGCAATCAGGCGGTCCGCGGTGGCCAGCACCAGCGAGAACGCGCCGCGGATCTGCGACAGCGATTCGATGATGGCGTCTTCGACATGGGCCGCCTGCGACCGGGCGTACAGGTGAAGGATGACCTCGGAGTCGCTGCTGGTCTGGAAGATCGCGCCGCCGTGGCTCAGCGCCTCGCGCAACTCGGACGCGTTGACCAGGTTTCCGTTGTGGCAGAGCGCGATCTGGCCGTGCTGGCAGTCGATGAGCATCGGCTGCGCGTTGATCAACTTGCTGGCGCCGGCCGTCGAGTAGCGGACGTGGCCGACGGCGAGGCGGCCCTGGAGGCGCGCGAGTTCGGCCTCGGTGAACACGTCGGCCACGTGCCCCATGGCACGGTACGCGATCAGCCGCTCACCGTCCGACGCGGCGATGCCGGCGCTCTCCTGGCCACGGTGCTGCAGCGCGTAGAGGCCCAGGTAGGCCATCTTCGAGGCTTCGGGGTGACCGAAGATGCCGAACACACCGCACTCTTCGTGGAGCTTGTCGAACATGCTGGACTGGATGATGCGTCGAGTCACGATCGTCCCGCGCTCACTTCCCCGAACACGCGCCCGAAGATCCGATCGACGTGGCGCAGATGCAATGCCAGGTCGAAGGCGCGCTCGATCTCCTCGGCCGACAGCACGCCGCGCACATCCGCATCGTCGAGCAGCAGCGGCTTGAACGGCCGCGCCTCCTCGAACGAGCGCATGGCGTTGCGCTGCACCCACTCGTAGGCCTGTTCGCGGGAGGCGCCACGACGCACCAGCTCGAGCAGAATCGTCCCGGAAAAGACGACACCGCGGGAGCGTTCGAGGTTTTCCCGCATGCGGTCGGGATAGACCAGCATGTTCCGCACAATTTTCGTGAACCGTCGGAGCATGTGGTCGAGGGCGATGAAGCTGTCGGGCAGGATCACCCGCTCGACCGACGAGTGCGAGATGTCGCGCTCGTGCCAGAGCGCGACGTTCTCCATCGCCACCATCGCGTTGCCGCGCAGCAGGCGCGAGAGCCCGACGACCTGCTCGCAGCCGATTGGGTTGCGCTTGTGCGGCATGGCCGACGACCCCTTCTGGCCCGTTTCGAACGGCTCCTCGATCTCGCCGATCTCGGTCTTCTGCAAGCCCCGAATCTCGAGCGCGAACTTCTCCAGCGAGGCGGCGGCAATGGCGAGCGCGGCCATCAGCTCCGCGTGGCGATCCCGCTGGATGATCTGTGAGGACACCGGCGCCGGATCCAGGCCGAGACGTTCGCAGACGGAGGCTTCGATCGACGGATCGAGGTGCGCGAAGGTGCCGACCGCTCCCGACAGCTTGCCGACGCTGATCACCGCGCGGGCACGCCGCACCCGTTCGATGTTCCGCTGATTCTCCGCGTACCAGAGCGCGAGCTTCAGGCCGAGCGTCATCGGCTCCGCGTGGACGCCGTGCGTCCGGCCGATCATCGGCGTGTGGCGATGCTCGTCGGCCCGGGCCCGGATGGCGTCGCCGAGCTTCGCCAGGCCGTCGAGGATGAGGTCGCACGCCTCGCGCATCTGCAGCGCCTGCGCGGTGTCGATCACGTCCGACGAGGTCAGGCCGAAGTGGAGCCAGCGTGCCTCTTCGCCCACGTGCTCTGCCACCGCCGTCGTGAAGGCGATGACATCGTGCCTGGTCTTCGCCTCGATCTCCTCGATGCGCGCGACATCGAAGCGGCCCCGCTCACGAATGGCCCGTGCAGCAGCCTTGGGAATGATGCCGGCCTCGGCCATCGCGTCCGCCGCCGCCACCTCCACCTGCAGCCAGCACTCGAACCGCCGCTGTTCGCTCCAGATCCGGCCCATCGCCGCGCCGGTGTATCGCGCAATCATGAGGTCCTCACCACACATCGCCCCGTGCCAGACACCCGTCCACGCATCGATCACGGGAGTGATTTCGTCCACGCCGCTTCCGTCCACGACCGTGCGGGAACACCACTCCCGCTGGGCCATCACTCCGTGGAGTGGTTTCGTCGCACACAGGCCACCCGCCGGGGGAGTTTCAGCCCAGGTGCAACCGTTCCGCGGGGTACTTCCAGCCGTCCAACGGGCCGAGGACGGTTCCCGCGAGCACCACGTCCGAGAACAGGTCGGCCGCGACGCGCTGCAGATCCTCGGCCGTCACCCGCTCGATGCCATCGAGCGTTTCGTCCAGGCTGAACTGGCGGTCGAAGTAGATTTCCTGGCGCGCGATGTGCGACATGCGGCTGGCCGTGTTCTCGAGGCTCAGCACCAGGCTGCCCTTGATATGGTCTTTCGCCCGCCGCAGTTCCGCCTCGGGAACCTCCGTGTTCTTGATGCCGCGCAGTTCCTCGACCGTCAGGTCGATCACCTCGCCCACCGCTTCACTGGCGCAACCGGCATAAATCGTCAGGGAGCCCGCATCGCGGTAGGCGCTGAGGCTGCTGAACACCGCGTAGGCCAGACCGCGTTTCTCCCGCACGTTCTGGAACAAACGCGAACTCATCGAGCCGCCCAACAGGGTGTTCAGCACATAGGTGACGTACCGGTCGCCGTGGCTCTGGGCATAGCTGGCCGTGCCGAGGCAGATGTGGCTCTGCTCCAGGTCCTTGTTCCGAACCGCGAACTTCGGCGCGACAATGGGCGCCCGGTCGGCGGCCACGTCGCCCCTCGGCTCGATGTCGGCGAACGCCTTCTCCACCAGCGCCCGCACGTACGCGTGTTCGAGGTTGCCGGCCGCTGAAATCACAAAGTTGTTCGCCGTGTAGATCCGGCGGAAATACTCATGCAGCGACTCCTGGGTCAGCGCCTCCACCGTCTCCCGCGTGCCCAGGATCGGCCGGCCGAGGGGATGCCCTTCCCAGAAGCTCTGGGTGAACAGTTCGTGGACGAGGTCGTCCGGCGTGTCCTCGACCATCTTGATTTCTTCGAGGACCACCTTTTTCTCGCGCTCGATGTCGTCCGCGCCGAGAGCCGGATGCAAGACGATGTCCGACAGGACGTCGAGTGCGCGGGGCAGGTGCTCGTCGAGCACCTTGATGTAATAGCTGGCGTACTCCTTGGAGGTGAAGGCATCGAGTTGGCCGCCGATCGAGTCGATCGCCTGCGCGATGTCCTCGGCGCTCCGCGTCGCGGTGCCCTTGAACAGCATGTGCTCGACAAAATGGGCGATGCCGCTCCGGTCCTCGGGTTCGTGCCGGGAACCACGCGTCAGCCACACCCCGACGCTGATCGAGCGCACGTGGGGCATCGACTCGGTGAGCAGGCGAAGACCGTTGCCAAGGACCTCACGGACAATCATGGGGCGGTTCGGTCCTTTCACCGTGGGGTGACGACAGGCTCCGGGAATCGGAGCGTGCGCACGTGATTGCGATCCGGCTGGATGAATGGCTGCAAGTACTTGAAGGACAACGAATTATCACCAACCAGCCCAAGCCATCATAGCATGCCGTAGCCCGCCCTTCAACGGGAAGGTTCCCCCGCGGATCGGGCATAATAACTCCAGGAACCCTCCACGAAAGTCAGGTGACCGTGCCGCCGACCAGCCTCCTGCCCGACATCGCCGGGCTCGAACGACAAGAACTCGAATCCCTGCTACGGGAAAGGGGGATCGAGGCTTATCGCGCCAGCCAGCTCTTCCGCTGGGTGTTCAAACGCGGCGTGACGGACTTCGCGGAGATGACCGACCTGTCGAAGTCGCTCCGCGCGCGTCTCCCGGAGCTCTTCCGCGTTTCCCGCCCGGCCGTGATCGGCCGCGAGCACTCCGCCGACGGCACGGCGAAGCTTCTGCTGGAACTCGACGACCACCGGCGGGTCGAGTCGGTGTTCATCCCGGACTCGCCGGGGCAGACGTTCTGTATCTCGACGCAGGTCGGGTGCGCGATGAGGTGTGCCTTCTGCCTGACCGGCAAGATGGGTCTTGCCCGCCACCTGACCTCCGGCGAAATCGTCGGGCAGGTGCGCGTGTTGGCCGAAGAGTTCGGACTCCTCGACGCGCGCTTCAACATCGTGTTGATGGGGATGGGCGAGCCCCTTCACAACTACGACGAGACGATGAAGGCGCTGCGGATCCTCGGCGACCCAGACGGCCTGGCCGTGTCGCCGCGCCGCGTCACGATCTCGACGGTGGGGCTGGTGCCGGCGCTCGAGCGGCTTGCGCAGGAGGCCTACATGCCGAACCTGGCCGTGTCCCTCCACGCCACGACCGAGGCGCAGCGCGACCTGCTGGTCCCGCTCAACAAGAAGTACAACATCGCCGAGGTCATCGAGGCGTGCCGGCGGTTCCCAATCAATCGCCGGAGCCGGATCACGTTCGAGTATGTGATGCTGGCCGGGGTGAACGACAGCCGGGAGGACGCCAAGCGCCTGGTCTCGCTGCTGAACGGCATCCGATCGAAAGTGAACCTGATCCCGCTGAACGAGGCCGTCGGCATCCCGTTCTCGCGTCCCACCGACGAGCGCGTGGACGAATTTGCGCAGATCCTTGCCGACCGGCACCTGACCGTTTCCGTCCGCAAGAGCCGCGGTCGCGACATCCGCGCGGCGTGCGGACAACTGATCGTGGAAGGGACGCAGAAATCCGCCGGCCAGAAACTCGCGGCGGCGATGCCGACATAGTCGTCATCGCCACGACGAGAAGCCTAGACCCGACATTGACCACCGCCAGCGTTTTTAAAGCCCAGACTGTCGCTCTTCGGGTCCTGTCGGCGAGCAGCCCCACCCGTCCTCGGCGCCAACAGCGCTTGTCACGCGAGAGGCGCCTGCGCGGCGGGTGGGGCGCCCCGCTCACCGCCACCCGCTTGTGCGGGTTTTGAAACTGGTTCTGGCCGCAGAGGGCACAGTGGTTGAATCCGGATCGGATCCCCTTCAGGCCGTCGGCGCAGCCGGCTTTCGCCGCCCGCGGATAGCGCGGATGCCCAGCGGGATCATGACGGCCAGGCCGGCCAGCGCGACCAGCACCACCCCGAGGGCCAGCAGCGGTTGCAGGAGCGCCAGCGGCGTCATGACGACCGCGATCGCGTCTTCGAGCAGGCTCAGCCAGATGCCGATGCCGAAAAAGTGACCGCCCACCGACGCGGCGGCCAGGCGGGTTCCGGCCTTCCCGGCGTGGGCCGACAGCGCCACGCCGCCGGCGATCAACAGCAGTGCCACCTCGATCGGTTCGGGCAACCCCGCGCCGCCGATCGTCCTCCACGCGATCCATGCCGCGCCCGCCGGGCGGACCACGGTGTGAATTGCGTCCCAGACGTGATCCACGGCCGGAATCTTGTCGGCGAGGAACTCGACCAGATACATCACGCCGGCGGCGCCGAGCACCGCCGGGTGCGCGAGCACGAACAGGCCCCCCAGTTGTGGCGGCGGCGCCACCCAGCCGAGCCGGATCGACAGGCCGATGACGACGATCGTCGCGTAGAGGTTGAGCCCCGCCGCGAAGGCGAATCCGAGCGTGGTGCCGAGCAGCGCGAGCGTCTTCACTGCACCACCTCCCCCCGGAGCGGGCTGATCGAGACAACCCGGACCCGCACCCGCTCATTTCGGGCGTGTCCCGGGGCGATCCGCAGCTTCAAGTAGTTGTCCGTCAACGCCAGCGACCCGTCCTCCAGCGTGAGCGCCGGCCGCTGCCGACCCACCTGGCGTTCGATGAAGCGCCGGTTCAGCTCGCGCCCGACCGCGCGTACCAGTTCGGCCCGGTCACGGATCACCGCGCTCGGAACCTTCCCCGCCAGGTACGATGCCTGGGTGCCCGGGCGGTCGGAATACGGAAACACGTGCAGGTGGGTCAACGGAGACCCACGCAGGTAGGTGACCTGCTCCTCGAATTCGCGATCCGTCTCTCCCGGAAACCCGACCATCACATCGCTGCCGATCGCCGCCTCGGGCATGCGCGCGCGGACGAGGTCAACGAGCGCCCGGTAGCTGCAAAGCGTGTAGGGCCGCCGCATGGCCGCGAGCACCCGGTCGCTCGCGTGCTGAAGCGGCAGGTGAAGATGTGGAGCGAATCGGGGCGAACGCGCCAGGACATCGACGACCTCTTCGCCGCAGTCCATCGGCTCGATCGAACTGAGGCGAAACGTCACGTCCCGCGACTCGACCTCGCGACCGAGCGCGCCGAGCAGGTCCAGCAGCGAGCAGGGCGGCTGCAGGTCCCTGCCGTATGAACCCAGGTGCACGCCGGTCAGCCACAGTTCCTTGAAGCCGGCTGACGAAAGGCGCCGCACATCCTCGAGCACGTGCGACACCGGACGGCTCCGGCTGGCCCCACGCGTGCTCGGGACAATGCAGTAGGCGCACCGCTCGTCGCACCCGGTCTGAACACAAAGCGGATACGCGGTGCGTCCCCTGCCGCCCGGGCGCAGGCCTGGAGGGAGGGCGGCCGGGGCTCGAGACACCATCTCCCCCGACAGCCACTCGCCAATGCCGCCCTTCTGGTCGTTCCGCAGCAGGCGGATGACCCCGGGCAGCGCGCCCACCTCGCCTGGCCGGCGTGTCGCGTAACAACCGGTTGCGACGATTCGGGCCGCCGGATTAATCCTGGCGACCCCTCGAATCGCGTGGCGGGCCGCCCGATCGGCCGCCGCGGTCACCGTGCAGGTATTGACCACGACGACGTCCGCCGACTCGGACGGCGCCGGCACACCTCCGCCTGCCTGCAGATCGTGTTCGATCTGGCACGAGTCTGCCTGGTTGGCGCGGCATCCAAAGGTCAGGACCGAGTACTTCATGCGATCTGTACGGGCGGGTTTGAAACCGTAAGGGCGGGTTTGAAACCCGCCCCTACTACGCCGACAATTTCTCAGCGGCCCTGTCCACGTTTTCCGCCAGTGTCTTCTTGTAGGTCTCCAGCCTGGCCGCGAGGGTGACGTCGCCGATCGCGAGAATCTGAGCGGCAAGAACGGCGGCGTTGATCGCGCCGGGCTTGCCGATCGAGACGGTGGCCACCGGCACGCCCGGCGGCATCTGCACGGTGGACAGCAGCGCGTCGAGCCCCTTGAGGGCGGACGAATCGATGGGCACGCCAATCACGGGACAGGTGGTGTGCGCGGCGACCATCCCAGCCAGGTGCGCGGCGGCACCCGCGCCGACGATGAAGACCTTCACGCCTCGCGCGGGAGCCTCGTCGAGCAACCGTTGCACGCGCGCGGGCGAGCGGTGGGCGGACGCCACGGTCATCTCGCACGGGATGCCGAACTCCCGCAACAGGTCCACGGCCGGCTGCATCACGGGCGCGTCGGAACCTGAACCCATCAGGACGAGGACGGCAATCTGGGACATGGATGGCCTCAACGAGATGAAAATGACCGACAGCTGATAGCTGATAGCTGATAGCTGATAGCTGGCAGCGGGCAGCCCGCGGGCAACGGACGCTGCTCCGCTGTCAGCTGCCGGCTGTCAGCTGCCAGCCGCCATGATCGCCTTGCGCCCGATGTCCGTGCGCATGAAGGCGCCGTCGAACGAGATCCGGTGCGCGCCTTCGTAGGCGCGGGACATCGCCTGCCGGTAGTCCTGCCCTTGGGCAACGACGGTCAGGACGCGGCCACCGGCGGTGACGATCTCGTGGCCGCGCCGCGCGGTGCCGGCGTGGAAGACGACCACGCCCGGGACCGAGGCCGCCGCCCCGAGCCCGTTGATGACCTTGCCCGTCTCGTACTTTTCCGGGTAGCCCGCCGACACCAGCACCACGCCCACGCGCGGCCAGTCGCGCACGCGGCACGAGTCCTGGCCGAGACGGCCCGCCGCCGCGTCCCGGAGCAGCGGCGCGAGCTCCTCGTCGATCATCGGGAGTACCACCTGCGCCTCCGGGTCGCCCAGGCGCACGTTGAACTCCACAACCCTCGGACCGTCCGCGGTCAGCATCAGCCCGGCGTAGAGGAAGCCGCGGAACTCGCGACCCTCGGCGCGGAGTCCCTCGATGACCGGGAGAATGATCGTGTCGCGGATGCGGTCGAGGAGCGTGTCGTCCACGAGCGGGCTTGGCGCGAACGCCCCCATCCCGCCGGTGTTCGGCCCCTTGTCCCCGTCGAACGCGCGCTTGTGGTCCTGGGCGGTGGGCAGCAACACCGTGCGCTGGCCGTCGGTCAGCGCAAAGACCGACACCTCCTGCCCGTGCATGAATTCTTCGATTACGATCCGCGCACCCGCGTCGCCAAAGCGCCGCTCGACCATCATGCCGCGGATGGCGAGGCTCGCGTTCAGTGGGTCGGTGGCGATGACGACACCCTTGCCCGCGGCGAGCCCGTCTGCTTTGATGACGATCGGGTAGCCGAACTCGCGGGTCGCGAGCACGGCCAGCGCGATGTCCGGCGATTCGCACACCTGGTATCGCGCGGTCGGCACGCCGTGCCGGGCCATGAAATCTTTTGCAAACGCCTTGCTCGACTCGAGCTCCGCGGCCAGCCGCGACGGGCCGAGCAGCAGGCGGCCGCGTGAGGCGAACAGGTCGGCCACCCCACGCGTCAAAGGCAGTTCGGGCCCGATGATGGTGAGGTCCGCCTGCTCGTGCTCCGCCAGCGCGAGCATCGAGTCGGGATCGCCCTGGTCCACGGCCGCCACCCGGGCCATCGATTCGATGCCGGCGTTGCCCGGGGCGCAGACGACATCACGGACGCCGCCGTCCCGAACGAGGCGCCACACCAACGCGTGCTCACGGGCGCCCGAACCAATCACCAGGAGTCTCATGGGAGTGCGATGACTTGCCCGCGTGGAACTGGCGTGGAAGCCCAGCAGTATTTTGGTTGACTCCACGTCATCTTTAAGCCTAGAATCCGCCTCTACCTGTGATAGCCTAGCATATTCAGGTTACGTTGACGGAAGACGACATGTGCCAGCCGGGCCGGTGAGGGGGTGTTCGAGGGCGTGGCTGAAGTCAAAGTTCAGGATGGCGAGTCGGTCGAGAGCGCCCTGCGGCGATTCAAGCGGAAGGTTCAGCAGGAAGATATCATCAAGGATATCAAGAAGCACTCCTTCTATCTGAAACCCGGGGACAAGCTTCGGGCCAAGCAGGCGCTGGCGCGAAAGCGGAGCCGTAAGAAGCTCCGGCGCGAGTTGGAATAGCGAGAACGGGGGGATCCACCGATGGAATTCCAAGACAGGAACCTGCACTGCGTGGACTGCGGGACGGAGTTCGTCTGGACGGCGGGTGAGCAACTGTTCTTCGCCGACAAGAACTTCAAGAACGAACCCAAACGGTGCAAGTCGTGCAAGACCAAGCGGGCCAGTCGGCCGGCAGGGGCGGCTCCGGCCCGGGAGCGTGTCGAAACCCAGACGGCCTGTTCGGAATGTGGAAAAGTCACCACGGTTCCGTTCAAGCCAACCCAGGGTCGCCCGGTCTACTGCCGCGAGTGCTTCCAGCAGAGGAAGTTCGCGGGGGCCGGCGGAGCCGGCGGGTAGGGGAATTCTCATCGGAGAAACGGGAGGGGCCGTACGCCAGTGCGGCCCCTCTTCTTTTTTGTCCGTACTGGCGAGGTTGACGCTGTTTTCGGCGCTACGATAAGATGGGGCGCCTCTGAATGGCAGATTGCGACCGTCGATTGCCAGGGTGACGGTTCGCTGCGCGCCAGGAGGCGGGAGGAGTTGGCGGCATGCAGATTCATCAGAGATCGGCCGGGGACGTCACGATCATCGACCTCAGCGGGAAGTTGACGTTGGGTGAAGGCGACGAGTTGCTGCGGGACAAGGTGAACAGCCTGATTCAGCAGGGCCACAAGAAGCTCGTGCTCAACCTCGCGGGAGTGCCGTACATCGACAGCGCGGGCCTGGGCGAGATTGTCCGGACCTATACGACCGTCAGCCGTCAGGGGGGCGCGCTGAAGCTCCTCAGCCTGACCAAGCGAATCCAGGACCTGCTGGCGATCACGAAGCTGCTCACGATTTTCGAGACGTTCGACACCGAGGCTGATGCCGTCAAGAGCTTCAGCTCGACGGGTGTCTAACCCTCCCCAGCCCGCGCTTGCATGGCGCGCCAGCCACTCGTGGATGCCGTGACCAGGGACGCCTCTGCCGTCGGAGGCGCCCCGGCTCGTTCAAGGTTTGCCAGCCTGGTCGTTTCGCTTCGACCCGGCCAGTGGACCAAGAACCTGGTGGTCTTCGCGGGGCTGTTGTTCGGGAAGCAACTGTTCGCGCCGAGGGCCCTGGCGGTCACCTGTGCCGCCTTCGTGGTGTTTTGCGCCCTGTCGGGCGTGATCTATCTCCTGAACGACATCGCCGATCGTGACGCGGACCGTCGTCATCCCTTGAAATCACGGCGGCCGATCGCGTCCGGGCAGTTGTCGCCCGGCGTGGCGCTCGCCGCGGCGATCGTCCTGAGCGTCGTGTTCCTGTCGCTGGCGTTCTGGCTGCGCCCGGTCTTCGGCCTCGTCGCCGTCGCCTACGTCGTGCTGATGGCCGGCTATTCTGCCCGGCTCAAGCACATCGTGATCATCGACGTGCTGACGATCGCGATCGGGTTCGTGCTGCGGGCGGTCGCGGGCGCGGTGGTGATCAATGTGGCGATCAGCCACTGGCTGCTGGTGTGCACGGTGCTGCTCGCGCTGTTCCTGGGGCTCAGCAAGCGGCGGCACGAGTTGACGCTGCTCGCGGCGGGAGCGACCGAGCACCGGCGGATCCTCGGCGAGTACAGCCCCTACCTGCTCGACCAGATGATCGGCGTCGTCGCGGCGTCAACGCTGATCGCGTACATTTTCTACACGATCAGCCCGGAGACCGTGCAGAACTTCAACACGGAGTACCTCGCGCTGACCATCCCGTTCCCCCTGTACGGCATCTTCCGGTACCTCTACCTGGTTCACCAGAAAGAGGGCGGGGGAAGCCCGGCCGAGATGCTGCTGACCGACCGGCCCCTGCTGGTGTGCGTGGCCCTCTGGGCCGCGGCGGTCGTCGTCATTGTGTACGGGTCCGGGGAAGCGGGCAGCGTCTTCGGGCGGAGATACTAGAGGTAAGTGGCCGGCGCCCGACGTGCCCCCGCCGGCGACCGACAACTGGCACGAACTCGGATTCGATAACTGATGGCCGACTTCAACATCCGGTCCGACTCGGTGAACGTCGAACAGATCATGCAGCAAATCCGCGCCAAGATCCGCGAGAAGCGTGGCGTGGACTACACCGAGCAGCAGATTCGGGAACTGGCGGCAGTCAAGCTCGAACGGTTCCTCGATCCGCAGAAGGTGCGCTCCGGGCTGCTGGATCAGTTCCGGAAGGGCGGCATCTCGCCGCTCGAGAACTACTCCTTCGAGGACACGACGCTGTTCGAGTCCCACCGCGCGCCGCTGCGGTGGATCCGGCGCCTGCTCCGCCCGATTCTCAAGCTGCAATTCAACCCGAACCCGTTGATTCACGTCCTGCACATGCAGGCTGACATCAACACCCGACATGCGCAGTACACCGAGATCTCGTACGAACTGCTCCACAACCTCGTCCTCGAAACGACGCGCCTGGGCATCGAGGTGAAGAATCTCAAGATGCGGGTGGAGTCGATGTCGAGCCGCTTCGACTTCGCGGAACGGCGCGCGCGGGCGCTCGAGGGCATCGTGCAGTACCGCCCCGAGGAGAAGACCGCCGAGGCGCCGGCTCGCGGGCGCGCTCCTCATCCGCAGGCCCCGCAGGCCTCGCCGGCGCAGCCTGGGCCGTCGGCAACGGCACCGGCGCCCGACGGCGACCAGGCGGCCGGCATCGAGGCGCGGCGACGCCGGCGGAGGCGCCGCGGACGGCGGGGTGGCCCGACGAGCCGCGTGCCGGGCGAAGGGGCGGCTGCGGGCGCGAACGGGACAGGCGACGAAGACGTGTCATTGGGCCCCGACGATCCGGCACCTCAGTCTGGCCGCCGCGATGACGAGGGAAGGGAACGGGCGGCGGGGACGGACGCGCCCACGGCCCCAGACCGCGAAGACCAGTGAAACTCGCCGTCGTCGTTCAGCGCTACGGGACCGCCATCGCGGGCGGCGCGGAGTTGCACGCCCGCCACGTGGCGGAGCACCTGTCGAAGTACGCCGAAGTCGAGGTGCTGACCTCGTGCGCGCGGGACTACGTCACGTGGCGGAACGAGCTGCCGCCCGGACGTGACGTCGTGAACGGGTTGATGGTCAGGCGCTTCCCGGTGCGCCATCGCCGCAGCGTGGAACGCTTCGGGCGGTTGTCGGCCACCGTGTTTCAGCAGACACACTCGGTGGCCGACGAACTGGCCTGGCTGGACGCCGAAGGGCCCACGAGTCCCGGGTTGATCGAGTACATCCGTTCGAACCGCGACGCGTACGACTTCTTCCTGTTCTGGAGCTTCCGCTACTACCAGGCGTACTACGGCGCGAGAGCCGTGCCGGATCGGGCGGTGCTCGTGCCGACCGCGGAACGGGAGCCGGCCATCGGCGTGTCGCTGTTCAGGCCGCTGCTGAGTGGTGTTCGCGGCGTCGTCTACCTGACGCCCGAAGAGCGGGATCTCGTGAACGGCGCGTCAGATAACGGCAGTGTCCCGTCCATCGTCGCCGGCAGCGGATCGGAGGTTCCCGAGCGCGTGGAGCCGGGACGGTTCCGCCAGAAGTACGGGATCGAGGGACCGTTCGCGATTTACGTGGGCCGGATCGATCAGAACAAGGGGTGCGACGAGCTGTTCGACTTCTTCGTGCGCTTCACGCGAAGCGAGCGGAGCCCGATGCAGCTCGTCCTGTGCGGCAATTCGATCCTGCCCATCCCGGACAACCCGCGCATCCGGCACCTGGGGTTCGTCCCGGACGAGGACAAGTTCGACGGGATCGCGGCGTCGGAGCTCCTGGTCATGCCGTCGTACTATGAGAGCCTGTCGATCGTGGCGCTCGAGGCGTGGGCGACGGGCAAGCCGGTCCTCGCCAACGCGAAGTGCGACGTGCTGAAGGGACAATGCCTCCGGAGCAACGCCGGCCTCTTCTACGAGACCTGGGACGAGTTTGCCGGGGCGCTGTCGTGGTTCGCGCGCCGCCCCGAGCAGGCGCGGGCGCTGGGCGCGAACGGGTACGCCTACTTCCGACACCACTACGCCTGGCCGGTGGTCGAAAAACAGTACATGGACCTGCTCGACCATCTCGCGCGCGAGAAGCCGTCCGGCTGCGGACCGTTATCCGAACCCCTTCCAGGCTGGTGGCAGCGGCGGAAGCTGACGCTGCCCCCGGCGGAGTACGTGCTGGAAAGGCTCCCCAGGGGACCGTCGCGACGATCATGAAGCCTCAGATTCACCAAGTGCTGGCGACGCTCGGCTATGGGGATGCGATCGGGCACGAGGTGCTCGGCATCCGCCGGGTTCTTCGCGAGGCCGGCTACGTGTCGGAGATCTTCGTCGAGACGGCCGATTCGCGCCTCGAGCACCTCACCCGCGACTACCGCGACCTGGCGTCGTTCAGCAGGCCCGACAACATCCTGATCCACCACTTCTCGATCGGCTCGCGCGCCTCGCGCATCGCGTACGCGTTGCCGGATCGGATGGTGCTGGTCTATCACAACATCACGCCGCCCGAGTACTTCGTGGACGTCCATCCGCTCCTGGTCCGCCAGTGCTACCGCGGGCGCCGCGAACTCTCCGCGTACGCCGAGCGCTGCGACCTGGCCCTCGGCGACTCCGAGTTCAACCGGAAGGAACTCGAGGCGATGGGCTTCCCCCGCACCGCGGTGCTCCCCGTCGTCCCCGGCTTCTCGCATCTCGATGTCGCTCCCGACCGCCGCGTCGCCGCGGAGTTCGACGATGCGTGGACGAACGTGATCTTCGTGGGCCGAGTCATTCCGAACAAGCGGATCGACGACGTCATCCGGCTGTTCCACGCCTACCAGTGGCTGTTCAACCCGCGGTCGCGCCTGCTCCTCGTCGGCAGCTACTCGGGCTTCGATCGCTACCACGCGATGCTGCAGGAACTCGTCGCCCGGCTCGGGACGAATGGCGTCCGCTTCCTCGGCCACGTGAGCAACGCCGAACTGGCCGCGTGCTACGACGTGGCGGACGTGTTTCTCTGCGCCAGCGAACACGAGGGGTTCTGCGTGCCGCTGGTCGAGGCGTTCTTCGAGGGCATTCCCGTGGTGGCCTACGCGGCGACAGCGGTACCGGCCACGATGGACGGCGCCGGCGTGCTGTATTCGGCCAAGGATCCCGCGCACGTGGGCGCGCTGATCGACCAGGTGGTGTCGAACGCCGCTCTTCGCGACCAGGTCGTGGCGGGCCAGGACGCGGCGCTCGACCGGCTGCTCGCGAAGGACTTCCCGGGGACGCTCCTCGGTTTCATCGATCGGGTCGTGGCCTCGCCGCGTCAGACGACGCGGGCGGTCACCGACGATTTCTGGGACCAGGTGGCGTCGTTCGAGCAATTCGAGGAGCTCACGCAGTTCCGTCCGGCTCTGTACTGCGCGCTGCCGAAGGCGCCATCGAGGATTGTCTGATGGCGTTGACCGTCAACCAATGGGTGCCGGCGGCCCATCGCGGCGACGCGATCGGCGACAGCGCCCGCCGAGTGCAGGCGCTGCTGCGCGGGATGGGCCACGCGTCGGAGCTCTACGCGATGACGATCGACGACGACCTGAAGGGCGTCGCGCGATCGTTCGACCACCCCGAGGCCCGCGGCGGCGACGTCACCATCTTCCACTTCGCGCTGCCCTCGCCGATGACGAGCCTGTTCGGCGACCTTCCGCGCGGGCGGGTGCTCCAGTATCACAACATCACGCCGGCCCACTTCTTCGCGCCGTACGACACGAACCTGTTTCGCCTCGCGCGGCTCGGCCGGCAGGACCTGTCTACCCTCGTGGGCCGGGTGGACCTCGCGCTCGGCGACTCGGAGTACAACCGCGCAGAGCTCGAGCGCCTGGGATTCAAACCGACGGGCGTGATGCCGATAGCGATCGACACCGATCGCATCACGCGCGCCCCGCGTCGCCCTGCGCTCGAGGAGATCCTGGACGACGGCCTGGAGAACTTCCTCTTCGTCGGCCGGATCGTCCCGAACAAGAAGATCGAGGACTACATCCGGCTGGCCGAGCAGTACAAGCGCTACGTCAACACCGACTACCGGTTCATCTTCGTCGGGCGGTACGACGGCGTCCCGCGCTACTATTCGACGATACGCGCGCTCATCCGCGAGTACGACCTGCCACCGGACCGGTTCATCTTCACCGGCCCGGCGCCGAATGAGGACCTCGCGACGTACTTCAGGATGGCGAGCGTGTACGTGTCGTTGAGCGAGCACGAGGGATTCTGCGTCCCCCTGCTCGAGGCGATGGCCGCGGACGTGCCGGTGCTGGCCTACGCGGCGGCCGCCGTGCCCGACACGCTTGGCGGCGCTGGCATGCAGTTCTCGCCGAAGGATCTCGAGTACGCCGCGGAACTCCTCGGCGTGCTGACCTTCGACGAGGAGGTGAGGCGATCGGTGATCGAGGGACAGCGGCGGCGGATGGCAGATTTCGGCGACGCGCGCGTGTGTCGCGATCTGCAGTCCGTCATCGCGCGCGTGGCGTAGCGTGCGGCGACGAACGGAAGGCCACCACAAAAGAGATCCTTCGTGTGCGTTGTGATCTTTGTGGTTGAACGTGGGTCTTGTCGGATCGATTCGGGGGGACACGTGAAGATTGCGTTCATCGTTCAACGCTACGGCACCGAGATTCTCGGCGGGTCCGAGTACCACTGCCGGCTGATCGCCGAGCGCCTGGCGCAGCGCCACCAGGTCGAGGTGCTGACCACCTGCGCCCGCGACTACATCACGTGGCAGAACGAGTACCCGGAGGCGCCCGACCGGATCCGCGGCGTCACGGTCCGCCGGTTCCCGAACGCGCGCACGCGCGATCTGGCATCGTTCAACCTGTACTCCGACTGGATCTTCTCGAACCCGCACACCGAAGCCGACGAGATGGAGTGGCTGCAGCAACAGGGCCCGTGGTGCCCGGCGCTGCTCGACTACCTGCAGAAGCATCACGCGTCCTACGATGCGCTGATCTTCTTCACGTACCTCTACGCACCCACCGTTCTCGGCCTGAAGGTCGCACCGTCTCGCAGTATCCTGGTGCCGACCGCCCACGATGAGCCGGCGATTCGCCTGTCGATCTACAAGGAGGTCTTCGACCTGCCGGCGGCCATCGCCTACAACACCGAGGCCGAGCGGCGATTCCTCACCACGCAGTTCCCGGTCCACGCCGTCTCCGAGGAGATCGTTGGGTGCGGCGTGGACCTTCCGCAGCATCACGCCTACCCCCGGCATTCGCCGGGAGCGGGCGGTGCCACCGAGGGCGACGTCGAGGCTCCGCCCACGGGTGAGGCGCAGGACAGGCGGCAATTCCGATCGCACCTCACCTCGCGCGGGGCGATGTTTCGCCGCCGCCACCGGCTGCACGGTCCCTTCGTGCTCTACGGGGGCCGCATCGAGAAGGGCAAGGGGTGCGAGGAACTGATCGAGTACTTCAGCACCTACGTCGGCGAGGGGGGCGACGCGTCGCTCGTGCTCATGGGCGTGAAGCTGATGCCACTCCCCGAGGAGCGGTTCATCAACTTCGCCGGCCTGCTCTCCGACACCGAGCGAGGCCAGGCCCTCGAGGCGGCCACGGTCGTCGTCGTCCCGTCACCATACGAGAGCCTGTCGCTGCTCGCCCTCGAAGCGTTCTCGGTGGGCACACCTGTGCTCGCGAATGCCAGGAGCGAGGTGCTCGTCGACCACTGCCTCACCAGCAACGCGGGCCTGTTCTACGCCGACCGCCACGAGTTCGTCGAGTGCCTGAGCCTGCTGGTGTCGGACGAACAGCTGCGTGCCGCCCTCGGACAGAACGGCCGCGACTACGTCCGCAGGAACTACCGGTGGGATGTCATCCTGTCGAAGTACGACAGGATGATGGGGAGGCTCGCCAAACGGTAGGACGACCGGCCGGTGGCCCCTACGGGTCGGGCGGCTCCCCGGCCAGTCGCCCCTACTGGTCGGGTGTGTCCGCCGCGTCTTCAGCCGCGCCGTTCTCGGACCGTTTGCGGCGGCTGCGGATGTCGTGGCGCTTGATCATCTCGTTGAGCGTCGTCGGCTTCAGGTGCAGCAGTTCGGCCGCCTTCTTCTGTACGCCGCCAGCCGCGTCGAGCGTTGACTCGATCACCCGCTTCTCGAAATCCGCCGTCACTTCGTTGAACCAGATGCCATCGGCCGGCAGCGTGAACTGCGGCATCTTGAAAACGGGCCGGTTCCGGACCTGATCCGGCACCAGGTCCTGGCCAATCGTCGGCCCGGTGGACAGCACGACCGCCCGCTCGATCGCGTTCTCCAGTTCGCGGACGTTGCCCGGCCAGTCGTACTCCAGCAGCAAGTCGAGGGCGTCCGGCAGGAGCTCGAGGCCAGGCTTCTCGTTCTCGGTCCCGTACTTGCGCAGAAAGTGCTGCACCAGCAGCGGGATGTCGTCCTTGCGCTCGCGCAGGGCGGGCAACTGCACGGTGATGACATGGAGGCGGTAGTAGAGATCCTCTCGGAACCGCTGCTCCTCCATCATCTGGCGGAGGTCCACGTTGGTCGCCGCGATGATGCGGACATCGACCTTGATGTTCTCCACCCCGCCGAGGCGCATGAACTCGCGTTCCTGCATGACCCGCAGCAGCTTCGGCTGCGTCTCGATCGGCACGTTCCCGATCTCGTCGAAGAAGATGCTGCCCCTATCGGCCATCTCGAACAGCCCCTTCTTCGGGTACACCGCCCCGGTGAAGGCGCCCTTCACGTGGCCGAACAGGTTCGACTCGAGCAGGTCCGGCGGCAGGTTGCCGGAATTCACCGTGACGAACGCCCGCGTGGCGCGCGGCGAGTTCGAGTGAATCGCGCGGGCCACCAGCTCCTTGCCGGTACCGCTCTCGCCGGCGATGAGGATCGTGGAGCGGCTGGGCGCCGCCTGGATAATCAGGTCGAACACCTGCCGCATGCGCTGGCTACGGCCGATGATGTTGCCGAACTTGCTGTAGCGCTCCTGGAGGTTCTGCTTGAGCGCGCGGTTCTCGGCGACCAGCTGCCCGCGCTCCACCGCGTTCCGCAGGACGAGCAGCACCTCGTCGTTCTTGAACGGCTTGGTGACGTAGTCGAAGGCGCCTCGCTTCATCGCGGCAATCGCGGTCTCGACCGACGCGAAGGCGGTGATCATAATCACCGCGATGTCGTCGTCGATCTTCTTCAGCTCGTCGAGGACCGTGAGCCCGTCCATGCCGGGCATCATCACGTCCACAACCGCGGCGGTAATCGGCACCTCGCGCGCGATGTCCAGCCCTTCTGCGCCACTGGACGCCAGGCGGACGGTGTACCCCTCGCGCGTCAGCAGCGCGTCGAGGATCTCGCGCATGATTTCTTCGTCGTCGACGACGAGGACGGTGCCGGTACGTGCCATAGGTGTGAACAGACAGTGGATCGGGAGACGTCTTTGCGATCGCAGCGGCGAAATCGGGAGCCGTCACGTCTCAGCCGGCGCGGCCCGACCGCGGGACCGCCGAGACGGCCGCCACGTGGAACGACAGCGTGAACCTGGTGCCGATCCCCTCCTCGCTGTCGCACGCAATGGTACCATCGTGCTCCCGCACGATGCCGTAGGTGATCGACAGGCCGAGCCCCGTGCCCTGGCCTATCGTCTTGGTCGTGAAGAACGGGTCGTAGATACGGGCGAGACTCTCGCTCGGGATGCCACCCCCGGTATCGCCCACCTCGACGATGGCGGCGCCGTCCACCACCCGCGTCGCGATCGACAGCCAGCCGCCCTTCGGCATCGCGTCGCGCGCGTTGATGAACAGGTTCAGGAACACCTGCTGCAGCTTGAACTCGGCGCCCATCACCACGGGACCAGGGGAGGCCATCTCGCGACGAATCTGGATCCGCGAGATCTTGAACTGGTGCTCGAGGAGCGACAGGACGTCGTTGACCACGACGTTCAGATCCACGGGCGCGCGCTCGGGCGCCGCGGTCGCCGGGCGCGACAGGTTCAAGAGACCGTTGACGATCTTGGCCGCGCGGAACGTCTGGCGCTCGATCTTCTCGAGGAGGCGTGTCTTCGGGTCCTGCGGGTCGGCCCCGTCGAGCAACATCTGCGTGAAGCTCGAGATACCGGTCAGCGGCGTGTTCACCTCATGCGCCACGCCGGCAGCGAGCAGCCCGATGGACGCCATCTTATCCGAGATCTGCAGTTGCTCTTCGAGCTGCGCCCGCGCCGTCACATCGTCTACGATGATGACCGTGCCGGTGTCCGCCGCGCCGCTGCCGGCGAGCGACTGGAGCGGAACGGTGGTGATATTGACGAGCGTGCGGTGATCGCCCGGCGTCCGGGAGGCCAGCGGAAAGCGATAGAACGTGCCGCCCCGCGGCGACTGCTGCCGGGCGGCCCTCACCGCTGTCACGAACGCCGCGCCGAACAACTCGCCCAGGGTCCGGCCCACGGCCTCAGCCCGCGCGGCGCCATGGGTCGTCTCCAGCGCACGGTTCCACCGGATCACCCGGTCGTGCACGTCCACCACGGCCAGGCCGGCGTCCAGCGATTCCAGGATGCTCTCGTTGAACTCGCGCATCCGGCCCAGCTCTTGGGCCTTCACGTGGAGCTGTCGATAGAGGCGACCGTTCTCCAGCGCCGTCGCCGCCTGGCCGGCGACCGCTGCCAGCAGCGCCAGGTCCTCCGAGTTGAGCGGCTGGTCGTGCGGCTTGCGCCCGAGGGCCAGCACCGCAATCGTCGTCTCCTTCGAGACGCACGGGACGAAGTAGTACAACTCCCGGTCGCGCCATGGCTCGAGCTCCCCGACCGGAATGCCGTGCGTGGTCGTCGGGTCGTCCATCGCCACCGCGACCCCCGCCGACACCCGCGCGCCCAGCGCAGAGTTGCGGCCGAGCCGCGCCGGCTCGCCCGAGAGCCCTGCCGATCTGATGGCCACGAATTCGGCCGTCCGCTCCTCGGCGAGGAGGAGGGACATGCGATCCACGAGCAGCGTCTCGGTGACCCGCGCAACAATCCGATCGCCGAGGCGGTAGAGATCGAGGTCTGAGCTGAGGTCGCGCGCGAATCCCACGAGCGCCTGGCGGTAGTCGTAGCGGTCGCGATAGAATGCGCGGTCGAATGTGGCCTGGATCGCGTTCTTCAGCGGCCGTGCGACCAGCACCACGACGAGCGTCGCCAGCACCGCGATCACCCAGTTGTGCTGGTGCGAGTCCTCGAGGAAGATCCAGCCGGCCACGCGCAGCAGCACCGCGTAGATCGCCGCAATCGCCGTGAACGCCGCCGCCCACACCATCGCCCGCTTGACGATCACCTCGACGTCCGCCAGCCGGTATCGCACGATGGCGCAGGCGAACGTCAGCGGGATCAGACTGAGCGGGACGGCCGACAAGTCCATCGGCAGCGACGCGTTGATGCCAACCGCGTACGGCAGCGCGTACCCGAACACGAACGGAAGGCCGCCGAGCGCCGTGCCCCACGCGATCCAGCGCAACTGGCGCCGCGCGGTCACGGTGCGCACCTCGCGGAAGGCGGTCGCCATGACCACGAGACCGGCCGTCAGGTAGATGGACAGGTAGAGCGGCTCGAACCGGTCCAGCGCCTCGACGATGCCGTTGATGTAGAACTGCCCGTCCTGCGCCGCCCTGCCAATCGCGATGATCCGCGTCGCGCCCAGCAGCAACGCCGGCAGGTAGATCAGCGGCCAGAAGCGGCTTCCGAGCGGCGTGCTCACCCAGGTGCGGGGGCGTTCCGGAAAGAAAAACGTGAAGTGCAGGAACAGCGGCGGCAACAGCAGGACCGCCCCGGCGTCACACCAGTAGAACAGCCAGTCGAGCCCGTCCAGGCGACCACTGAACGAGAACACAGCCCACCCGAAGAACGCCCCGGCAAGCCAGAGGAAGTGCAGCGTGGCCGGGTGGCTGGGCCGACGCAACCGGACGGCCGCGCCGACGAGCAGGGTGAACAGGCCTACCGGCGCGAGCACGAGGTAGAGGCTGGTGTTGCCGCGGGGCACGGATGCGAGTCGGAAATCGAAGGCTTCGGCGGTACCGAGCCGCAGCACCCGGTACTTGACCGGCTGCCCTTCCTTTGCGCGGTGGAGCAGGTCCGCGACGTCCGACGGCCGCTCGACGTACTGCCCGTCAATCGCCTCGAGGAGGTCGCCCGGCCTGATTCCGACCCGATCCGCGGGCGTCCCCGGCGCCACGTCGAACGCCGTCACGCCCTCCACGCGGCTCACCCACAATACCCCGTCGTCGGCCTCGTGCCAGGTGGCCCGGATGACGATGTTAGCCAGGCCGAGTGACAGAAGGATGGCCGTGATGGCCACGGTCAGCAACGCCGGCGTGACCGCCGCCCAACCGGGCCAGCGCCACCGGAGTCCGGACTTGGCGGCTGCCGTGTTCCACTGCTTGTTCATCGCCGACTCGCTACACGAGACATCTTCCAGATCTGACATCGTCACGGTTGAAGCAAGTTTCTGTGGGGTCCCTGGAATCTGTCATAGGCTCGGCCGGGTCATTTTGTCGAGGTAGCAATCGGCATACCACGGCTTCCGACCTCCGAGGCGCGTGCAAAATATCGGCGATGAGGCATTTATCGTCAAGTCGCGAAAGAACACCCAGCCCGTCTCCAACTCGATGGAGCGGTATTCCAAAAAGATGGATCTTTCCTCGAAGACAAGGCAGGCGGGCTCCAAGCCCGCCTGCCATCGCTATTCCAGAATCACAGATTCCCAGATTCCAGCGTCTCAGAACCTCACCACCACGCCTCCCAGGACGCGGGTTGGAGGCCTGACGACGAGCAGTTCGTCGTAGACGGAACTGTCACGGGTGGTATCGCGGAACAGGTTCTTGACCGCCACCAGGACCTGCCACTGGGCGGACGTGAAGTCGAGGAACGGCAGGCGCTGAGTCACCTGGAAGTCGAAGCGGGAGTCGAGGCCCGCCCTGGTCCCGGCGAATTCGCGTCGCGCAAATCCCGTGTTGATCTTGTAGGTCAGGTAGACGTGTGTCGCGATGATCGGAATGTCCGTTTCAACCGACGTCGTCACGTCGTGCAGGCGCTCGCCCTCCGCGCGCGGCGAGAAGCCGAGCAGCAGGAGTTCCCGCCCTGACGCGGAGCCAGGCAGCCACCTGGCCTCGGTGATCCCGTAGGCGATGGAACCGCGCAACCGGGAGAGGAGACGATGCGTCACCCCGATGCTCCAGCCGCGAGCCACCAGGTCGCCGGCATTGGCGATGCCGTAGTGACGCTGTTCCTGGCCCGACGGCACGCCGCTGAAGAAGGCCACCAGTTGGTCGGTGGTGTTCTGTTGGAACGATCGGAACGCCAGTACCACGCGCGGCGTGAGGTCGTGCTCGATGGCCACCTCGTACTGCGTCGTCCGTTCGGGAACCATCGGGGAGAATCCGACGAATGTCCGTTCGGGCGGCACCCACAGCCCTGCCGTCAACGGTTCCAGGAACTCCTCGGCGCCTGGCGCCAGCATCCTGCGGGACGCGCCCGCCCGGACGCGGAACCGGTCGAGCGGCACCAGGGTGACGGTCACGCTCGGGCTGAAAAGGCCGGCTCCGCCGAGGTAATCGTAGCGGGAGTAGCGGCCACCGTAGTCCACTACCAACCGCGGCGACAACACCAGCCGACCGACGCCGTAGATCGAACCCGCTGCGCGACCAGCCTCCTCAGTGCGCGCGAGCGCCCATCGGGTGAGCGTCGTCGGCGGCGCCATTCTCTGAGTGCTGTACGAGAAGCCAACGTCGTAGGGATGGCGTGACGGCGCGCGGTTCCGGAATGCGCCAGCCAGGAACCACGACCCGAGGTCGGCCTGGGTGACAAGCCGCGCCGACCAGTCGCCGTAGCGCCAGACAGGGCCCGCCACCGCGAGGTATGCGGTGCCGCGGACCGCGGTGTCAGACGATGCCAGGCTCGGAGCGCCGTCGAACGACCCGGAGGTCAGGAAGTTGACCTGGCCGGTCAGCGGCAGGTCGGCCAGGAGCCGTGCCGGGGCCCCCATCGCCCGAGCGATAGCCGCGGCCGTGCCCGGTTGTCCCTTCTGAACCGCTCCGGCGTTGCCGGGGTCCCGGGCCACGCGCTCGGTGGTTTCCTTGAGGACGCTGCGCGGCAGGTGGCGAATCCGCCAGGCTTTCTCCGTGCGATCCTCCGACGCGGCCGCCGGATCTTCCTTGAGGCCAAGCGGGTCGAGCGCGAGAGGATCGAACTCGGAACCGAGGGGCGCGAGGCCTGCAGACAGGACCTTGGGGGGCGGCGGGGGTGTCATGGGTTGAGACGCCGACACGAGCGCTGTCGAGCGTTGCAGCGTGGCCGTGAAGCGAGCGGGCGCGGTGGAACGCACTTCGACGAACTGGCGCCGCGACGGGGCGAAGCCGGAGAGATGCGCCCGCACCATGTAGGCTCCGGCCGGAAGGGTGCGGAGCACGAACGCCCCACCGCGGTCTGTCACCGCCAGGGCGCTGGTCGGGCCGAGCGCGGAAACCATCGCCCCGGCGAGGGGATTCCCGCGCTCGTCTACCACGACCCCTTCGATCGTGCCGGACAGCGCGAAGGCGACGCGCCGCACCTGCCCGTCAGCGACGGGGCGAGGAGCGCCGGACTGGGCCAGCGCGGCGGGGGACCACCCCACCAGGCTGACGACGACCGTAGTAGACCCGACGAGTGCGAAGAGGCGGTTCATAACATGGCCTTCGCGACCCGGGAGTGATCCCGGGCCCCTCTGCCGGGCGTTTGCGCCCGGCGGTACCCGTCCGGGCAGGCCGCACCGCGAACGGCCTGTCCGTCACCCCGCCGTGACGGTGAACAGCGAGTTCTCGATCTTCGTCTTGCCCGTCACCTTGTCGACGATCTTGATCTCGAGCCGATAGTCGCCTTCGGGGAAGCTCGCGAGCGGGATCCCCTGGCCGCCGAGCAACTGGTGGCCCGCCTTCACGTCGAACTGCGGACCGAGCGTTGACGCATTCATCGCCTGCGGACTCGTCTTGTTGAAGAACTTCTCGGCCCCCTCAACCTTGTTGTAGAAGCTGTAGTCCACCGTGAGGTCGGGTTTACCCGTCGTCTTGTCGAGTCCCGAGTTGTAGATGTAGAAGATAATCGACAGCTCGTCCTTCTTTGAGAACTTCGCCTCGATCGGCGGCGTGACCTTGGTGAGGCCAAAGATGTACGGGTTCTTCGCCATGTCGGCATCGGTCGGCTGAGCCGCCAACTGCTGGATGCTGTTGGTGACGATCACCGAGCTGGTCATCAACTCGTCGCTCCAGTAGTTGGGGACCGTCAGGGCGACCTTGAGCATGCCGGCGCGCGGCTGCGCCTTCTTGTCCTTCTGGTTGGCCACGCGTTCCTTGATCAGCACGTAGACGTCGTAGTCACCAGCCGCGACGCCCATGGCCGCAGGCATTCGGAAGAACGAGCCATCCTGCGCGTTGAAGTCCACGAGCTTCAGATCCTCGAACGCGTACTCCACCTTGGGAGCCGAGGCGCGGACCCTGGCCTCGGCCTCTGCGAGGTCGGTGTTCTCCGGGTCCAGCCTCGCAAGGTTGGCCGCCTTGTCAACGGCCGCCTTGTGTGCGGCCACCGCCTTCTGCGTGTCCCCGGAGGAACCCCGGCTGACCGCGCGAAGATAGTAGGTGCCGCCGGTCGGAAGCACCTGCCCCTTCTCAAACGTCAGCATGAACGGTATATACGCCTTGCCATCCCGGCTCTTCATCGAGTGGTTGGTCCAGGTGAACTTCAAATCCGTCGGCGCCGGCTGACCGGCGATCACGTCGTCCACGATCTTCACGACCGCGGCGGTCTCGGCCTGCAGGGCCTTGTCAGGTTTCGCGGCGGGCTTCTTGTCCTGCGCGGAAATAGCGAGGGCGGAAACCAACAGTGCAATCACGAGGGCGCTGGATACAGCCAGCACCCGGGTACGGATATACATGACGACTCTACTCCCAGTGTGCGTCGAAAATGACGAATCTTTAGGATGATAGTCGCCAGCCGGCCGGAAAGTCAAAAGTCAGCCAGCTCGTCAGCAGGCCTGTCCCCGGGGCGCGTGCTATGATGCCAGTTTCCGGGGGAGTGCCCATGCCCGATGAAGCGATGGTCATCGTTCTGGCCGGTGGCGCGGGCGAGCGGTTGCACCCGCTGACGCAGGAACGCGCGAAGCCGGCCATCTACTTCGGCGGCCCCTACCGGATCATCGATTTCGTCCTGAGCAACTGCCTCAACTCGGGGCTCCGCCGCATCTTCATCGCCACCCAGTACAAGTCGCTCTCGCTCAATCGCCATATCCGCATGGGTTGGAGCATCGTGTCGGAAGAACTCGGGGAGTTCATCGAGATCCTGCCACCGCAGAAGCGCGTGGGCGAGAACTGGTACCTGGGGACGGCGGACGCGGTGTACCAGAACCTCTACTCCATCGTGCGCGAGAACCCGCGCCAGGTGATCGTCCTCGCTGGCGATCACGTGTATAAGATGGACTACGCCAAGATGCTGCGGTTCCACCGCAATCGGCAGGCGGGGGTGACGATCTCGACGATTGAGATGCCCCTCGAGGAGTCGCAGCGGTTCGGTATCGCGCAGGTGGACGAGGACGACCGCGTGATCGGGTTCCAGGAAAAGCCGAAGAACCCGATGTCGATCCCGGGTGCCCCGCACCTCGCGCTCGCGTCGATGGGGATCTACATCTTCGACAGGGACGTACTGATCCGCGCGCTCGAGGCCGACGCGGGACGCGACACGACGCACGACTTCGGGAAGGACATCATCCCGGCGCTCATCGGCGACGTGCCCGTCGTCTCCTACCGGTTCTACGACGAGAACAAGAAGGCCGCGAAGTACTGGCGCGACATCGGGACACTGGACGCGTACTTCGAGGCCAGCATGGACCTGGTCCGCGTCAGCCCGGATTTCAATCTGTACGATCCCGAGTGGCCGCTGCGGACATACCAACCTCAGGCGCCTCCCGCCAAGTTCGTGTTCGCGGAAGAGGGAGGACGCTGCGGGCACGCGCTCGACTCAATCATCTCGCCTGGCTGCATCGTGTCCGGAAGCCGGATCTCGGGAAGCGTCCTGTGCCCGAACGTCCGGGTGCACAGCTTCTCTGCCATCGACCAGAGCATCCTGATGCCCGGCGTCCGGGTCGGGCGTCATGCGCGGCTGCGACGCGTCATCGTGGACCGCGACGTGTTCATCCCGCGCGGCGCGCTGGTCGGATACAACCTGGAAGACGACCGCCGCCGCCACACGGTGACCGACCAGGGCATCGTGGTGGTGACGCGCGACGACAAACCGGCCGTCCGCGAGATCGAGCCCGGGGCGCTGCAACTGGAAGCCGAGGCCGACCAGCGCGCCACGGTAGAGACGGCAGGACAGGAGACGTAGGGCGAGACTTCAGGCCCGCCGCCCGGGGGGCCAGAGCCCCACCCCATCAAGGAACCGACGCCTGCCGCGCTTGCCTCCTCAAAGGCACCCGATATTCGCGTAGAATTGGGGGGTGCACGCCGAACCCTGACATGCAGGCATCGTCGTCTCCCTTGCTCGAGGTGCAACGCCTGACCACCGTGTTCGACGTGGCGGGTCGGGTTCTGCGCGCCGTGGACGATGTGAGCTTCGAGGTGAGGAAGGGAGAGACGCTGGGGCTGGTGGGCGAATCAGGGAGCGGCAAGTCGCTCACCGCCTACTCGATTCTCCGGCTCGTCCAGCCTCCCGGCCGCATCAGTTCCGGCCGCGTGCTGTTCGAGGGGCGCGACCTGCTGGCGCTTCCCGAACGCGAGATGCGGAAAGTCCGCGGCGCCGGGATTGCGCTGATCTTCCAGGAGCCGATGACCGCGCTCAACCCGGTCTTCACGGTCGGCGATCAGATCGCGGAGGCGATGCTCGTGCATGGTCTGGCGACCCGGGCCGGGGCAAAACGACGGGCCGTGGAACTGCTCGACGCTGTGCGGGTAGCCGAGCCCGATCGCCGCGTTCGCGACTACCCGCACCAGCTCTCCGGCGGGATGCGGCAGCGCGTGCTGATCGCCATGGCGCTGGCCTGCCGACCCTCACTGGTGATCGCCGACGAGCCGACCACCGCCCTCGACGTGACAATCCAGGCGCAGATCCTCGACCTGCTCCGCGAGATGCGCGAGGCGTTCGACCTCTCGATGCTGCTCATCTCGCACGACCTCGGGATCATCGCCGGCAGCGCCGACCGCATCGCCGTCATGTACGCCGGGCGCCTCGTTGAACAGGGCCCTGTTCGCGACGTGTTCCGTTCGCCAGCTCACCCGTACACGAAAGCGCTGCTGGCGTCGATCCCGGGCGGGGCGACCGGGCGGCGGCTGAAAGCGATTGAGGGCAGCGTGCCCCCGCTCACCGAGTTGCCCCGAGGATGCGCCTTCGCGCCCCGTTGCCCGGACGCCCTCCCGCAATGCCAGCGGGAGCCGCCGATGAGCACCGGCATTGGCCCGGGCCATGAGGTGAGGTGTTACCTGCACGACAGGCAGGAGTAGTCGGTGCTGCTCGAGGGTCGGCAAGGCGTGTCCGTCGGTGACGCGGGTCAGTCGGTGATGCTCCTCAGCCGGTGAGGAGGTCTACGACTCGGGAGATTCTGCCAGGCGATGCCATTACTCGACGTTCGTAACCTCGTAAAGACGTTCAGTCGCAGCCGCGGCTGGTGGGGACGTCCGTCCGTCGTCCGCGCGGTTGATTCCGTGAGCTTTTCGATCGAGCCTGGCGAGACATTCGGCCTGGTGGGAGAGTCCGGCAGCGGGAAGACGACGACGGGGCGGTGCATCCTCCGCCTGGTCGAGCCGACATCGGGCGAGGTGCGTTTCCAGGATCGGGACGTGCTGGCACTGTCGCGCGAGGAACTCCGCCGCACCCGGCGCGACATGCAGATCGTTTTCCAGGACCCCTACTCGTCACTGAATCCCAGGATGCGGGCCCGGACCATCGTCGAGGAGCCGCTGGTCATCCACAAGCTGGGGACGAAGACGGAGCGACGGGAACGGGTGGCGGAGCTGTTCCGGCTGGTCGGTCTCGACCCGGCGCATCTCGACCGGTATCCTCACGAGTTCAGCGGCGGCCAGCGTCAGCGGATCGGACTGGCACGCGCGCTCGCCCTCAACCCGTCGCTCATCGTGGCCGACGAGCCGGTGTCCGCGCTCGATGTGTCGGTGCAGGCCCAGGTGATCAACCTGCTGATCGACCTGCAGGAACGCCTGAAGCTCACCTACCTGTTCATCGCGCACGACCTGCGGCTGGTCGAACACATCTGCGATCGGGTGGCGGTGATGTATCGCGGGCGGATCCTCGAGATGGGCCATACCGCAGCGTTGTTCCGGAGCCCGGCGCACGCCTACACGCGCGCCTTGCTGTCTGCCATCCCGGTCCCCGATCCCGACACGCGGCCGACGCGCATCGAGTGGGACGCGAGCGGTCTCGATCTCCGCCTGCCGCTCAGGCAGGTAGACCAAGGGCATTGGGCGGCGACTCCGTAGGAGCGACCGGCTGGTCGCCCGTGACAGAACGCCTCGCGGCGACCGTCCGGTCGCCCCTACGCGGCGCGGCGCACGTCGTCTTCGATCTTCCCGTCCCGAATGTGGAGCACGCGATGGGCGTGGGCGGCAATGTCCGCTTCGTGGGTGACGAGGATGATGGTGTTACCGGCCTGGTGCAGCCGATCGAAGAGCGCCATGATCTCGATGCCGGTCTTCGAGTCGAGGTTGCCGGTCGGTTCGTCGGCGAGCAGGATCGAGGGGTTGTTGACCAGCGCCCTGGCCACGGCGACGCGCTGACGCTGTCCGCCCGACAACTGGTTGGGACGATGCATCATGCGATCGGCCAGCTCCACTCGCTGGAGCGCCCCACGCGCCCGCTCCAGCCGAACGCTCGCCGGCACACCCGCGTAGACGAGCGGCAACTCGACGTTGTGCAGCGCCGTGGCGCGAGGCAGCAGGTTGAACGTCTGAAAGACGAAGCCGATTTCCTCGTTCCGGATCCTCGCCAGCTCGTCGTCGTTCATCTGGCTCACCTGCTTGCCGTTCAGCAGGTAACTGCCCCGGCTCGGCGTGTCGAGGCAGCCGATCAGGTTCATCAGCGTGGACTTGCCGGATCCCGACGGGCCCATGATGGCCACGTACTCGCCGCGCTCGAGCTCGAGGTTGACGCCGCTCAGGGCGTGGATTTCCTCGCTGCCCATGACGTAGGACTTCCAGAGGTCGCGCGTTTCAATCAGTGCCATCGGTACAGACGTCCTCTCGACAACTCTACCCGGAAGATACGACGCCGCGGGGCCGGATGTTCCTCCAGTGCGGGGTGAGGGGGTGACGACCCCGGTGAATCACAGCGCGACGATATCCTGGGAATCGGGGCCAGGCGGCGGCGTCTTCGCGCGGAACAGCGCAGCGCCGAGGAGACCGCCGATCGTGGAGAACAGGACGCTCACGATCAGCGTGAAGAAGCCGCCGATGATGAAGCGGATGACGCTGAAACCGGCGTTCCGGCGGAGCGTCTCGAAGATCGGCCGGACGTTGTCGGGGAGATCGCCGGCGCTCAGGAGGCGTTCTGTGATGCGGGCCTGGATCGGCCCCATGAGAATCGTCAGAGGGACCGCGAGCACCTGCCAGACGATGGCGCCGATCAGACCGGCCAGAAAGCCAACGGCCACACCGTCGCCCGCGGTGATCGGTGCCTGCTGGCTGTTCTGGAGCAGGTAGGCGGCCACGGCGCCACCCGCGATGACCCACAGGCAGCAACAGGCGTTGCCCATGCTGACGATGGGCAGGGCCGAGAGCACCCCGATCAGGAGCCCACCGAGCAGTGCCGGCTGGAACTTGTGTGACATGGCGTCTGCCGGGTCGAGAGACCAACCGTGGAAGACGTCGCCAGTGGGCAGTTGCCAGTGTGTCAACCGTGACTGACTGACCACTGACCACTGGCAACTGCCCACTGTCGAGCGTCAGTCGTAGTACTCGTGTCCGAGGTGCGTGATCAGTTCCTCGCCCCTGAGGAATCGCAACGTGTTCTTCAGCTTCATCATCTGAATGAAGAGGTCGTGCTCCGGGTAGAGGCCGCGCGCGTGCATCGGGCTCTTGAAGTAGAACGACAGCCACTCCTGGATGCCGCTCAGGCCCGCCCGCGCCGCCATGTCGAGGAACAGCACCACGTCCAGCACGATCGGCGCCGCGAGAATCGAGTCGCGGCAAAGGAAGTTGATCTTCAACTGCATCGGGTAGCCGAGCCACCCGACGAGGTCGATATTGTCCCAGCCTTCCTTGTTGTCACCCCGCGGCGGGTAGTAGTTGATCCGCACGACGTGACAAAGATCCTTGTAGAGCTCGGGGTACAGGTCAGGCTGCAGGATGTAGTCGAGAACCGACTTCTTGCTCTCTTCCTTCGTCTTGAACGACTCGGGATCGTCGAGCACCTCGCCGTCGCGGTTGCCCAGGATGTTGGTCGAGTACCAGCCCTTGATGCCGATCAGGCGCGCCTTCAGGCCGGGCGCGATGACCGTCTTGATCAGGGTCTGGCCGGTCTTGAAGTCCTTGCCGGTCACCGGCGATCCGTTCTGCTGAGCCAACTCCATCAGGGCCGGGATATCCACGGTGAGGTTCGGCGCGCCGTTGGCGTACGGGATGCCTTCCTTCAGCGCGGCGTAGGCGTAGACCATGCTCGACGGGATGCTCACGTCGCTGCGATGCAGCGCCTTCTCGAACGCCTCGATCGACTGGTGCGCCTCGGTCTCGACCATGAAGATCTCGGTGCTGCCGCACCAGATCATGACGAGGCGATCCAGCGCGTTCTCCTGCTTGAACCGGCGGATATCGGCGCGCACCTGCTCGGCCAATTCCATCTTGTTGGCGCCCTTCTTGACGTTCGGTCCGTCCAGGCGCTTGACGTAGTGGCGGTCGAACACCGCCGACATCGGCTTGATGGCCTCGAGCTCCGGCTTGATCTGGGCGAGCAGCGACGGCTCGAGCACGCCCGCGGTCGTCGCGGCCTTGTAGCAGTTGTCGTCGAAGATGTCCCACCCGCCGAACACGATGTCGTCGAGCGAGGCCAGCGGCATGAGATCCTTGATGAGGGGCGTGCGCCCGTCGGTGCGCTTCCCCAGACGGATCGTGCCCATCTGCGTCAGCGAGCCGATTGGGCGCGCGATCCCCTTGCGAACCGCCATCACGCCTGCAATGAAGGTGGTGCTGACGGCCCCGAGGCCGACGAGCATGATTCCGAGTCTTCCCTGAGATGGGGCGATTTCGGCTGGTTGTTTCACGGACAAGAACTATATCATGAGGGGCCTTATGTCCAGCTTCCGCGACTTCCTCTTCGACCGCGACCGCCCGGGACCTCACGCGCTGGCCGTCGCCATGACTGCCGTCCGGATGGGCGAACGACAGCTGCTCATTGGCGATGACGTCAAGCTGTTCGCAGAACTGGCGGCCAAGACAGGCCTGACAGGCCGGAACTGCGCCGTCGTGGGCTCCGAGGCGGCCGCCGCCCGGGCTGAGGCGGCGGCGGCCAGCGGCGGCGTGCTGATGGATGTGGAGCGTGGTGCGCTCCCCACCCTCCCGGTGGGGGATGGCGAGTTCGATGTAGCGGTCCTGGATGCCGGGCCCACCCTCTTGTCGGGCCTCGACGCGACCGGGCGCGCCAACCTCCTCCGGTCGGTGTACCGCGCCCTCCGTATTGGCGGGCGGGTCGTGATCGCGGAGGGCCAGGCCCCGACGTTCTTCGGCCTGGTTCGCACCCGGACCGCGGGCCTGGATGCCTTCCGGGCGGAGGGAGGGTCGGCGGCGTTGCTCGAGGCAGCCGGGTTCCATCCCGTCCGGGTCCTGGCGGACCGGGAAGGACAGCGGTTCACAGAGGGGATGAAGACTCGAGCAGGGAGACCTGGCGGCGGATGAGGCGCTCATCCGCCAACCGCCGCCAGGAGAACCCGACTAGAAGTGGAACAGCTGCAGCTGCACCAGGAACTGCGTGCGGTCGGGCTGCCGGTCGATGTGCTGGCGGCCGACCGTCGCCTTGATGTTCCGCTGGTGGCCGGCCATCCAGTAGGCAACGCCCGCCTGCCACATGCTCTGCTCAGGGGTCAGCGCGTTATCGAACGTCTTCCGCGAGTACTGCACCAGCGGCGACACCTTCCCCTTCTTGACGTGGAACGCCGCCTCCACCAGGATGGCGTCGTTTCTGGCCAGCGCCGGGAGGAACGTCCCGCCATCGAACCGCATCCAGTTGAACTGCGCGGTGAGTCCCTGCTCCCCCTTGTTGAAGGGCTGCTCGACGAACACGTCGGCAGCATAGGAGTGGTACTCCTTCTGGGTGTCGAACCCGGCGCCAACGCCGACCACGCGCTTGCTGCCCTGGAACGTGCCGCTGTAGAAAAACCCGGTGTCGGCGGCGAACGGATACCACACCGCGCGCCCTGCCACCCTCATCCCGTTGCGCGCCTCGACGCCGCGCACGCCCTGGAACACGCCGAGTCGGTACTCGAGGTGCTGTTTCAGCGGATAGCCGCGCAGCTGCACACCATAGTCGCGCCCCACCCTCGAACCAAGTGACGCCCCCTCGGTGAACGAGTAGGGGCCGTAATCGACGGGCAGCAGCGTCGCCGCCGACTGATTGTGATTGTGGCCGAGCGGGACGAGGATCATCCCGGCGTCCACCTTGAACCCGTCTCCCTCGTTGTAGGTGAAGTACGCATCCTGGATGTAGATGTTCCCTGCTTCCTTCGCCCCGGTCGGGTTACCCGTCTTCTCAGGCGAGGCCTTCCCGATGTTCGGGCTGTCGGTCTCGAAGAAAAACGTCCACTTATCCGAAATCTTCCCACCGAACATGACGCGGATCCGGCGGAGAGACAGATTCTTCGACTGGCCGCTGGTGTCGGGCGTCTCGAGCAGCTCGAACTGCGGCTGCGCGAGGAACCCGATCTTGATGTTGCTCTTGCCGTCCTTGCTGTCTATCTGCCACTGCGCGGCTGCCGGCCGAACCGACAGCGCCAGGGCCATGCCGCCGGCGAGGGCGGCCACCATCACGAAACGAACGCCGTTCATGTCTGCTCCTCTACTCGACGCCGGTACCGGCGTGCGTCCGCAGCGTCTCGGCATCCGGCTCGCTGCGGCGCTCTCCTCTCTGGGCGGGAGCGGCCCGTTCTCGTATCGCCCTTGACGAACGTTGCGGTCAGAACCCGGGGCGTATTGCACGGCGGTTCCGCGGCTCACCCCGCCGAGGGACCCGGGCGGCCTCGCCCGACACGGCGTCGATTTCGACGAGACCGGAGACCGCCGACCGTACGTCGCGAGAATCGACGTTAGTGTACATCCAGAGGAGTCGACTGGCGACCGGTGACTGACTTATGATGCCCGGGTGCATCTATTCGCATCGGCTCTCGCCTTGAGCGTGATGGGCAGTTTCGGCAGCCTGTTCCTCGCCTCCGGCCTTCTGGTCGTCACACCCAAGACCCGGATGGCGCTGGTGCCGCACCTCGTCAGTTACGCCGTGGGCACCCTGCTCGGCGTGGCGCTGCTCTCGATCCTCCCGGAAGTGCTGGCGGACCTCAGCCCGACACGCACGGGGATGGTGCTGCTCGCCGGCATCATGAGCTTCTTCGTCCTGGAGAAGCTCGTACTCTGGCGCCACTGCCACAGCGAGAATTGCGAAGCGCACAGCCGTCCTGGTGCACTGGTGCTGATCGGCCACGGGTTGCACAGTTTTGTGGACGGCGTCGCCATCGGGGCGGCGGTCCAGACATCTATGCCTCTTGGTGTCAGCACCGCGATCGCGGTCGCGCTCCACGAGGTGCCTCAGCAGGTGGGCGACTTCGCCATTCTGCTCAGCGCCGGCTACCGGCGGGCTCCCGCACTCGGGCTGAGCGTCCTGTCAGCCGCGGGCGCCGTCGCGGGAACCATCGCCGCGTTCCTGGCGTTCGACCGCATGCCTGGGTTCCTGCCCTACGCGCTGACATTCGCCGCCGCGAGCTTCCTCTACATCGCCATGGCCGACCTCATGCCCGATCTTCACAAGGGCAAAGTGGACGGGGGCGCCTTCAAGCAACTCCTGCTGCTGGTTGGCGGCATGGCGACGGCCTTCTGGTTGCGTGAGTAGCCACGGCGGCTGACACGTCTTCATTTCCATTCGGATCGTGTCCGGGCTGTCCTTTCAGGAGCACAGCTGAAAGGAACGACTTCCCTGATCGACTGCCAGCGCCCGAAGGGGAATCTGAAACCTGGCGAACCCTCCCATCCACATTCTGGTGGAACACGGCCGCGTCACGCTGACGGGCGTTGTCAACAACAACGTCGAACGAATGCTGGCCCGCTCGCTGGCGAGCGCCGTCGGCGCGTTCTCGGTGCAGAACGAGTTGAGGACCGACGCGGAGATGCGGGCGATGGACGAGTACCCACTAGTTCGTCGCCTGCCCGGTCCTGTCCTTGCCCTTCTTCACCACCCACCAGATGATCAGCGCGAGCATGGTGAAGGCTGCGGCCATGCTGCCGACGAAGAGCCAGAGCGTCCGATAGAGAATCGATGTCGGCTCCATCCGCGCTTCCATCTCGAGCGGCTGACCGGCGAGTCGATCAGACAGCGACTGTTCCCAGGCGAGGATGTTGCCGCGCAACAGGTTGTCTTCCCCCGCGTTGTGATACGCGATCTTGCTGGGCAGATGAAGCCGGAAGCCGACCAACTCGCTGCCGTTCCACCCCACGTCGCCGACCGGCTTGTTCGCGGACGCCCCGAGGTCTTCTCGAAAGCGGTACAGCTCGCCCATCCGGTCGAACCGGATGGAGGCCCAGGAGAAGACACGCGCCGCTGGCAGCTTCCGGATGTCGCTCACGTCCAGGCGGACGTGGGCGAAGCGACGGCCGCGCTGCCGGGAACTGGTCACCCGCACGACGTGAATGCCAGGGCTCTCGAAGATGGCCGCCACCGTCGCCCGGTCGAAACGCACGGAGAGACTCTTGTCGAGGTCCACGCCGCGCAGTGCCGCCAGGGCAGGCAGCGACGCGTTCACGTCGATCGTGGCCGACCCGTCCAGCGAGAGGTAGATGTCCTCGTCGTACTCGTACTGCCGGAGGAACCCGCGCCTGCACCCGGTCGTGAGCAGCGCGGCGGCAACCACCGTGACCAGGCACCAGGCCGCACACCACCGGCGGGATCCTCGAACATTCAGCATGACTGGCAATGATAATATACTGACTTCACCCGCCACTCGTGATCCGCGTCTTCCGTGAACACCGAACACACAATGGTCACGCACCAGGTCCTGTTCCTCATCGACGGCAACTCGCAGATGTATCGTGCCTACCACGCGATCCGCGAGTTGACCGGGCCGGACGGCCGTTCGACCAACGCCGTCTACGGATTCGTGGCCATGCTGCGCAAGCTCGTGGCCGACCAGCGCCCCGAGTTGATCGCGTGCGCGTTCGACCTGGCCGGCCCCACCTTCAGATCCGCGCTCGCCGCCGACTACAAGGCGAACCGGCCCGCGATGCCCGACGATCTTGTCGAACAGATTCCGTACGTCCACCGCTCCTGCGAAGCGCTGGGCGTCCCGATCCTTTCGTGCGTGGGGTTCGAGGCCGACGATGTCATCGGCACGGTGACCGAGAGGGCCATCCACGAGGGGTATCACGTCGTCATCGTCACGGGCGACAAGGACATGTTCCAGCTCGTACACGACGGCGTGCGCGTGTTCAACCCGCGCGACGAGGGCACCTGGTACGACGAGGTCGCGGTGACAGAGAAGTTCGGCGTCCCGCCGCACCAGGTGGTGGACGTGCTGGCGCTGACCGGGGACGCGGTCGACAACATCAGGGGGGTGCCGGGCGTCGGAGAGAAGGGCGCACGCGAGCTGATGACGACGTTCGGGTCGCTCGACGCGCTGCTCGAGCGTGCCGGCGAGGTGCCGCAGAAGAGGTACCGGGAAGCCCTGCTGGCTCACGCCGACCTCGCAAAGCAGAGCCGCGAACTCGCGCGGATCCGGCGTGACGCGCCGGTCACCTTCGAGGTGGAGGCGTTCCGCTACCAGGGGCCGAACAGGCAGGCGTGCTTCGAGCTGTTCGGCGAGCTCGGATTCAGGTCGCTGCTGGGCGAGTTTGCGCCCACCGCGGAGACGGTGACCAAGGACTACGCGATCGTCGAGACCCTCGAGGGGGTGAACGCGCTCGCGTCCGAGTTGAGGGACGCCGGCCGCTTCGCCCTCCACACCCTGACCACGGTGGGCCCGGTCGTGCAGGCCGACCTCGTCGGCATCGCCTTCGCGACGAGTGACTGGCAGGCGAGGTACGTCCCGGTGGCGCACCACGCCCTCGACGCCGGACCGCAGGCTGACCGCCGGGCGGCGCTCGAGGCGTTGAAGGATGTCCTGGAAGATGCGGCGGTCGAGAAGGTGGGCCACGACCTGAAGCTCGACGCCATCACGCTCGCGCGCTACGGGATCGAGCTGCACGGGATGGCGTTCGACACGATGCTGGCCAGCTACCTGCTCGACGCAACACGGTCGTCGCATTCCCTGGAAGACAACGCGCTCGAGCACCTTGGCTACAAGGCGCTGACCGAGGCAGACGTCTTGGGACGAGGCGCGAAGGCGCTGGGGACGGCGGACCTGCCTCCCGCGGCCTTGATCGATTTCGCGGGCGAGCGCGTGGACCTGGCCTTACAGATTGCCGGACGCGTGGCACCCCTGCTTGCTGCCGAGCACCTCGACCAGGTGTACCGCGAGCTCGAGTTGCCGCTCTTTCCCGTGCTCGCCGACATCGAGCGCGCGGGGGTCAAGGTGGATTCCGGCGTGCTCGGGCGCCTGTCAGAACGCCTGGAACGCGACCTGGCCGTTCGGAGCGCGAAGATCTTCGAACTCTCCGGCGAGTCGTTCAACATCAACTCGCCCAAGCAGTTGTCCGAGATCCTCTTCGACAAGCTGAAACTGCCGGCGGGCAAGCGGACCGGAAAGACACGCGTGGCCTCCACGGCGGTCGAGGTGCTCGAGGAACTCGCGCTCGCGCACGAGTTGCCGCGCCTGGTCCTCGACTGGCGCAGCGTGCAGAAGCTGAAGGGCACCTACATCGACGCGCTGCCGCAGCTCGTCAACCCGGCGACCGGGCGGGTTCACACCTGCTTCAACCAGGCAGTGGCGGCCACGGGTCGGTTGAGCAGCAGCGATCCGAACCTGCAGAACATCCCGATTCGGTCCGAGCTGGGACGCGAGATCCGAGCAGCGTTCGTCGCGGAACCCGGGAGCGTCTTGATCTCGGCCGATTACTCGCAGATCGAACTGCGCGTGCTGGCCCACCTCTCAGGCGACGCCACGCTCACCGAGGCGTTCCTCCGGGGCGACGACATCCACGATCAAACGGCGCTCAGTGTGTTTGGCCCAGACAGTGGCCTTCGCCCGCACGAACTGCGGCGGCGGGCGAAGATCATCAACTACGCGTTGCTGTACGGGAAGACGGCGTTCACGCTGGCCCGTGACATCGGCGTGTCGCAACAGGCGGCCCAGGCGTTCATCGACGCCTACTTCGCCGGCTTCCCCGGAGTGCGCCGGTTCATCGATCACCTCCTGGAGGAGGCGCGGCGGACCGGTGTGGTCACTACGCTGTTCGGCCGACGCCGCCTGGTGCCTGAGTTGACCAGTCGGAACGGCCAGGTCAGGTCGGCAGCCGAGCGGGTGGCGGTGAACCTCCCGATCCAGGGGACGGCGGCAGACATCCTCAAGCGGGCCATGATCGACGTCCACCGTGCGCTCGAGGTTCGGCGGACGGCGGGAGGGCGAGCGCGGATGATCCTCACCGTCCACGACGAACTGCTCTTCGAGGCGCCTCAGAACGAGACAGACGAAGTGGCAGCGCTGGTTCGGTCCGGGATGGAAGGGGCAGTTGCCCTATCTGTTCCTTTGACGGTCGATATCGGCGTCGGGAGGAACTGGCGGGAAGCCAAGAAGTGATTTGCCAAACCCCAAGAATGGGCGCGACATCTATGGCCGCTTCATCGCCCAGTCTTTCTTGATTCCGTCCCACTCTGCCCGCATGGAGGCAGCGGCGCGGTCGCGGTCGCGGTCGTTCGAGGCCATGACGCGAACGCGTTCGGGGATGATCGCCAGCAGGACAAGTTGATCGAGGTCAGCCCGCAGCGCACGTCCCTGGTCTTCGCCGAACGGTGCCCGCACCCATCCTGCCACTGCCGCATCCCAGGCTTTGGTCATATCCCCCAAACTACGATACGCCGAGACCAGCCAATACGCGGCCGCGGCCGAACCGGGCATTCGCCCTAACTCGACCCTGGCTCGATCACGAACCATGATGTAGACAGCATTCCGGTCGTCCGCCTCTCCCGATTGTGCCTGGCGGTCGAGCGAGGTGGCCCACCAGTCGAACACCCGTTCGAACGCGCGGGGTGCCATGTCCTGGCTTCGATCCAGGGCTCCCTGGAACAATTCGGCGGCCGGTCCATAGGAGTCCCCGAGGTAGAGCGACTCGCCCAGGCCCACCATGTAGTCGATACGATCTCGGGAGGTCAGCTGCGCCGTGCGAATCTGGGTCAGCGCCTCGCGAGCGGCGACCAGGTCGGCGAGATCGATGGTCTCCCGAAACCGTTCCAGGTACGAACGCCCGAGGACGAGATTGGCCGCGTCGGCCACCGGGGTTGGGCGCAGGCGCGCGGCGGCTGTGATCGCCTGATCGTAGCGTCCCTGATTGTAGAGCTGGCGGGCGAACTCGAGGCCTCCCTGGGCCTGAGCCGGCAGGCCGGAGAGGGCGGCCAGAAGCGCCGCCAGGAGGATGCGTGCGCTAACCCTTTGCAGAGCAGGGACTTGTGTGTGTTGATAGCCCGGCATTTGATATAATCCTTTCGCCATGGTGGAGCCGACCGTCATCCCGCGCTCCGAACATCAGTTGTCGCGTCGTGACATTGACCACGATGCGCTGAAGGTGTTGTACCGTCTCAAGGACGCGGGATTCATCGCGTACCTCGTCGGTGGAAGCGTGCGCGATCTGCTGCTCGGTCGCCGGCCGAAAGATTTCGACATCGTCACCTCGGCGCATCCGTACCAGGTCAAGCGACTCTTCCGCAACTGCTTTGTCATCGGTCGTCGCTTCCGGCTGGTGCACGTGAAGTTCGGACAGAAGATCATCGAGGTCGCGACGTTTCGCAGGCACGTGCCGCCAGCCGAAGCGATTGACGATCCGCTGCCGCCGCCCGACGACGCCGGGCAGGGCATCTCGACGTCCGCGGCGGCGCGCGATCTGCTGATCCGTCGCGACAACACCTTCGGCACGCCCGAGGAAGACGCGTTCCGCCGCGACTTCACGATCAACGCCCTCTTCTACGATATCGCAACCTTTTCCATTATCGACTACGTCGACGGGTTGCGCGATCTCCGCGAGCGCGTGATCCGCGCGATCGGCGATCCCGACGAACGGTTCTGCGAAGACCCGGTGCGCATGCTGCGTGCGGTGGCGTTTGCCGAGCGGCTGGGGTTCGCGCTCGATCCTCCGGTCGAGGAGGCGATTCGCGGGAACCGCGACGAGATTGCCCGCAGCGCCCCCGCGCGGCTGATCGAAGAGTACTACAAGGTCCTGCGGACCGGTGCGAGCGCATCCGTCTTTCGCACCGCGGCGCGCCTCGGCCTGCTCGAGGCGATCACGCCCGAGTTGCAGCGCCCGTCCAGCGCGGAGCCGGTGTGGCAGTCGCTCGAACGGCTCGACGCGTACCGGCAGCGCTTCTTGTCGGTGCCCGGGGCCTTCACGAACCCCGTGCTGCTTGGCAGCCTGCTCGTCCCCCTCGGCTTCTCGCTCGATGGCGGGCACGCGCCGCGCGAGGCGATTGGTCCGTGGCTTGGCACGCTGCCGGTCGCGCGGCGCGATATCGAACGCCTGTACCAGGTCGTCGCGCTTCAACGCCGGCTGCGCGATCCCAACATCTCCCCGCGTTCGGCGCGGGCGTTGCTCATACGCGGTGCCTTTCCTGATGCGCTCGCGTGGCTCGAGATCCATGGCGGGGCGCAAGAGGCCGTGGCCCGCTGGCGCGCACTCGAGGCCGAGTTGACCGAGAGCGGCGCGATCGAGCCGCCGGCCGCGCGCCTCCCCGCTCGCCGCCGCCGCCGCCGCCGGCCTCGCGGGCCGGTTCGGCCATAGGACCGTGCCACTGCATACTGCCTACCCTCCCCTGCATAACCTTCCGTTCGCTTGACCTGCCGCAAGCGCCTGGTGTGTAATCGCGGCTTGCACGGGGACCGCCGTGGCGGGTCGTTCGCCCGCGCCGGCCATTGCCAATTCATGGAGCGCCTATGTTCGCCAACGACTTCC
>JANYLG010000019.1 GCA_025363775.1 Acidobacteriota bacterium
TCGAGCCTGTTCGTCGGCATCGAGTCGCTCGACCAGGACACGCTGGACCAGTCGCACAAGCGGTTCAACAAGGTCGCGGTGTACGAGCAGCAGATTCGAACGCTGCAGCGTCACGGCGTCAGCGTGGCGGGCGCCTTCATGTTCGGCTTCGAGCGAGACACGAAGGAGACGTGGGATCGCGTGTATCACTTCGCGCGGCGCACGGGCCTCATGATGCTGAACACCGGCATCCTGACTCCGTTCCCCGGCACGCCGTTCTACGAGCGGATCGTCGCTGAAGGCCGGATTGTCGACCGAGACTGGGAGCACTACACGGGCTCGAATCTCGTATGGCGCCACCCGGCGCTGTCGAAAGAGGACTTCGACGTGCTGGACGTCGTGTTCCGCAGGCGCGTCTACTCGCTCCGCTCGATTGCCTGGCGCCTGCGCGCGAATTGGCGCCACCCGCTCCTCTATCTGGTGATGAACTACACGCACTGGTGGAGGGCCTACATTCGCGACACCCCCGGGCGCCCCGCGTCCGAAGTGCTTTCAGCCTGACGACACGGGCCCGCCCCTGCTCAGAGCAACTCACCGTCGAGGTCGGCCGGCACGTGCGACAAGACCACGTGTGTGAGTGCCAGCGACGGTAGTGGAATTGACAAACACGGTAGTCGGCGCCAACTCGTTCAAGGCGACCCTCTCCGCGGTTCCCTTCATTGCGGCGTTGCCGAGTAGAGCAATCCTGCGGGCCGTCGGTCGGGACGGACTAGAATGCTCCGATTATGTCCCTCCCCGGCTCCCGCGAGGCTGTCGTTCGCGCCGTCCCTCATCCGTCGGTGTGGATGGTGCTCTACTTCCCGCTCGGCCTGGCGACCGGGTTTCCCTCCGTCGCGCTCGGGTACCTCGGTAGCCGCGCCGGCCTCGACGTCTCCGCCGTCGCCGGCCTCGTCGGCATGACGTTCGTGGCGGGTGGATGGAAGTTCCTCTGGGCGCCGGTTGGCGACTACACGCTGTCGCGCAAGACGTGGTACGTCGTCTCCATTGCCGCGGTCGCGATCGGCCTGCTCGCGATGACGGCCGTCCCGCTGTCGAAGGCGACCGTGCCGCTGCTCTCGGCGCTGATCCTGGTCACGACAGTTGCCGCGACGTTCAGTGCGTTCGCGACCGAAGGGTTGATGGCGCACAATACGACGCCGGCCACACGCGGCCGCGCCGCGGGATGGTTCCAATCGGGCAACCAGTTCGGGCAGACGGCCGGGGGCGGGATCGGGCTCTGGCTCGTCGTGCATGCCCCGGCCCCGTGGGTGGGCGGGCTGGCGCTGGCCACCATCCTGTGTGCGTGCGCGCTCCCGCTGATCGGCCTGGAAGAGCCACCGCGCGCACTGGCGAACGCGTCCGTCGGGGCGCGCATTCGCGAGGCCTGGCGCGAGCTGGCAGACGTGCTGCGATCTCGCGCGGGCCGGATCGCGCTGATTCTGGCGATCCTGCCCATCGGCACCGGCGCGGCGATGTTCCTCTTCAGTGCGATTGCCCGGGAGTTCCACGCGTCGGTCGATGTCGTGTCTTCCGTCCTCGGGCTGGGCGGCGGCGTGGCCATCGTGGCTGGCTGCTTCGTCGGCGGCAGGCTGGCGGATCGCGTCGCCAAGCCGACCGCCTACGCGATGTCCTGCGGCCTCGGCCTGGTGGCGTGCGTCGTAATGGCATGGTCGCCGCGCACGTCGGGGAGCTACGCGGCGACGACCTTGTTCTACACGTTCACGCTGGGCATGGTGACCGCGTCGTTCACGGGGCTGGTCCTGGCGATCATCGGGGAGACGGCGGCCGCGACAAAGATGAACCTGTTCTTCGCGATCAACACCCTCTTCAGCCTGGGCATGCTGCGCGCCGCCGGCTGGGCGCACGACGCGTGGTCCACCAACGGCATGCTGCTCACCGAGGCCCTGACGGGGGTGGCCGCGCTCGCGGCCTTCGTCCTGCTGGCCCGTCGTGTCCGCGGCCGCGGCTGAGCGCCCGTCGTCACACGCCGCCGCCCGGCGGACCGGGGCCGCGGTAGGAAGGCATCGGCCCGAGCGGCGTGTGGTAGGCTCCGCCGATGCTGGACCTCACGGCCGAATTCGGCCAGATCGACATCTATCTCTTCGATCAACTGCTGCGCGGGCGGATCGTGCCGCCCGCGCGGATCTTCGATGCGGGCTGTGGAGCGGGACGGAACCTCGTCCACCTGCTTCGGTCTGGATGCGAGGTGTTTGCCGTGGACGCTGCACCGGAGTCGGTCGCGAAGGCGCGCGAACTCGCCGCCCGGCTCGCGCCGTCGCTGCCGGCCTCGAACTTCCGCGTGGAGCCCGTCGAGAGGATCTCCTTCCCGGACAACCTGGCGGATGTCGTCATCAGCAGCGCGGTGCTGCATTTTGCCGGCGACCACGATCACTTCGCGGCAATGCTCCGCGAAACGTGGCGCGTCCTGCGCCCTGGCGGCCTGTTCTTCTGCCGCCTGGCGTCGTCGATCGGGATGGCCGATCGGATGCGGCCGCTCGGCGGGGGCCGCTACCGGATGCCGGATGGCACCGATCGCTACCTGGTCGACGAAGCCGCGTTGACGACGTGGACGGCCGATCTCGGCGGTAGCCTGCTGGACCCGCTCAAGACGACCATCGTACAGGACCAGCGGTGCATGACGACCTGGGTGGTGCGGAAGGGCGGTGTGCGGAAGGGCCGTGCTGGCGGGCTTTGATGTCCTGATGGAAACCGCTGCGGCTCGAGGCCACGCGTGCGTCGAGCCGCAGCGGGCAAAGGTCGATCGACTTTGGCGCATTGGGGTAACATGCACGGCGGGCGAACGCCGCGAAGAAGCACACCGTGTGACGGCCACCGAACGGTTCGACGCCGGGCGGTCCTGTTCGATCGCGCCCTGTTTAGAGAGCCGAGCGGATGATTGTGAATGTGGCCGTCTTCGCGCTGTGCCTGTCGCTATTCCTCCTGGCTTTCCGTAAACTGCGAACGGGTCAGCATCGCACCGCCCTGGTCCTGATCCTCGCGGCAGGGCTCATCCTCCGGATGTTCGCGGCGTCCGACCGCTACCTGCACACGTGGGACGAGAGGTACCACGCGCTGGTGGCCCGGAACCTTATCGCCCACCCGCTGACGCCGACACTCATCGACAAACCGGTGCTGCCGTACGACCCGACGAACTGGAAGGCCAATCACGTCTGGCTGGAAAAGGGCCCCGTCCCGCTGTGGGCCATGTCGTGTTCCCTGGCACTGTTCGGGACGACCGAATTCGCCCTGCGGGTCCCGTCGGTCCTGGTGTCGCTGATCTCGGTCTATCTGACCTTTCTGATCGCGTCAGCGCTCTTTGGGGCGAGGACGGGGGTGCTGGCCGCGTTCTTCCACTCCATCAACGGCCTGCTCATCGAACTCCCGGCGGGACGGGTGTCTTCCGATCACGTGGACGCGTTTTTCGTCTTCTTCATCGAGCTGGCCGTGTGGCTGTCGATCGTGTACCTGGGCAGGAGCAGGAGGGGGGACCTCGCGCTCCTCATCGGCGTTGTGACGGGCACAGCCGTGCTGTGCAAGTGGTCTCCGGCGTTCGTGGTCTTCCCGGTCTGGCTGACGGGCCTGCTGTGGTCGAAGGAGCGCCAGGTCAGGCAGGTGCTGGGGGCGTTCGCGCTGGCGACCACCGGGTGCCTGCTCGTGATTGGCCCGTACCTGCTCTACGTCCACACGCAGTTCCCGCTGGAGGCCGCCTGGGTGCTGAGAAAGTACCTCGGCGCGTTCACGAGCACCCTGGACCAGCACTCCGCACCCTTCTACTTCTACATTCTGAAGACGGGCGTTGTGTTTGGAGAGCTGATCTACGTCCCCCTGCTGCTCGGACTCCATGGTCTCGTCACGCGGCGTGCGGATTGGAAGCTGGCCTTGCTGACAGTGTGGTGGCTCCTTCCGGTGCTGGTCTTCTCGCTCGCCGAGACCAAGCGGCCCACGTTCCTGCTGATTTCGGCTCCGGCGTTCTTCGTCCTGCTGTCCCACTACTGGTTCCAGATCTACGGCCACCTGCAGCAGGGGCGCCTGAAGGCGCGATGGGCCGTCTACGTGCTCCTGACCCTCCTGATAGCGTTGCCGGTGCGATACACCATCGACAGGGTGACGCCGTTCGAGAACCGGTTCCGAACCCCGGAATGGTCCGCGGACGTCAAGTCTTTGAAGGACCGGCTCGGCGCAGGGGATGACGTCGTGGTGTTCAACGTCGAGCACAATATCGAAGCGATGTTCTACTCGGGCCTGACAATCTACGATTTCGTCCCGGACGAAGCCACGATCCGGCGCGTCACGCGGAGCGGTCACCGTGTCGTGATCAACGACGATGGCAGACTGGGATCGAGGATTTCGGTGACGGCGCAGGTGGAGGTGCTGAGGCTGAGTCCCGCCGTCGGGCGCGAATGACCACCACCACGTTGAGGATCGCCGATCTCAGAGGCCGTTGCCGTGTTCGAATCGAGCGACGGCACCTTTGGGCGGAGCCAGGCGACCGTCGGCCTCAACGGCGTTTTCGTCTCCTGACGTGGCGCGCGCATCCAGGGCGCCGCCTAGTAGACGACCGGCGGTGGATAGCGCGACTCGTCCAACACCGGGCGCAGCTCCCGCACGGTGTTCGAGAGTTGCCGGGCCGCATCGAGGACTGCCGACGCCAGCGGCTGTCCAGCTGGCATCCGCTCGCTGGTGAGTTGAGCGGTCGCAGAGTAGTGCCAGACGGTGAGCGCGCCGCCCCGGAACCTGTCGAGCACGCCAAGTCCAAGTTTGCGAATGTCGCGCAACGTGCACTCGATGTTGTGCAGCGCGTCGGCGGCCTTCAGCGCCGCCTCGTCCTCGGATGCGTTCGCCAGCTTGTTCAGCTGTTCTTTCTTCCGCTCCAGCCAGTCGCGCGCCGGCCTGCCGTCGTTCTTCGACTCGGTCACCGCCATCACCAGCGAGAACACGTCCGGGCCAAACACTGCCGGCAGGAACTCGAGAAACGTCGTCCGGAAGACCCACGCGTCGGCCGACACAGAGAACCACCCCGCGCCCGCCGCCTCGCTCAGGCGGCGCTGGAAATCGCCGTTCCCGTACTTCGCATCCTCCACCGTGTCGTGCAGCAGGCCGGCCACGACCAGGTCCTCCCGGTAGCCGTGGTCCTCCAGGATCCGCGCCACGGCAACCGGATGATGGATGTAGGGAACCTCGGTGCCCTTGCGCACGGCGCCGTCGTGCACGATGCGTGCAATCTCGAGCGCGCGGGCGAGACGAGGTGACGGGCGGGTAAACAGTTCAATCATCAAGGCTCCGTTCGAGAGGGGGATCTACTTCTCCGAGAGCGCGCGCCGGAAGACGACGTTCAGGGTGACGTTCTCGGTGCCGCGCTTGACGACGACCGTTGCCGAATCGCCCCAGCGCTTGGCCGCCATCAGCCGGTTGAACGTCTCCTTGTCGGTGAGCGCAACGCCGTCGAACGACTGCATGACGTCGCCCACGTTGATGCCCGCCTTCGCCGCAGGCGAGCCCTCCTGCACGATGATCACGCGGCGCGCGGCGTCTCCCTGCCCGACCGCCGATGACGTGCCGAACATCGGGTACTCGGAGTCGATCTGGTCGGAAATCCCCCAGATGAAGTTGGCATACGACGCTTGCGTGCTCGTGACCAGGCCGCGCGCCCGCGTGCCGACCGACACCGGGATCAGGCTGGCAATCGGGTCCGCGAACCACTTCCTGGCCTGTCGCTCGATGCCCAGCCCGTAGGCGACGTGGCCGCTTCCCACCAGGATCACCATGATGGCCTTGGGGTCGCCCGACTGCTTCAGGGCCTCGACGCCGTTGAACCCCATGGTGGCGTCCCACGTCGCCTGGGCGCTGAGCATGTTCTTCCACATCTCCTCGCCCATGCCGGAGCCGTGCACCGGCCCCTGATCGTTCTCGAACGTCGTCTTGAAGAAGGTCATGTGGTCGGCGTTGTCCACGTCGATGTCCTTCGGGATGTGCGCCGACTCTTCCGGGGTCAGGTTCGCCAGCCCCTTCTTGCGGACGGCCGAGACGACCTCGCGGGGGGTGTTGACGGCGAACATCGACACCTTGTGGTCTCGGGCGAACCGGAAGATATCGCGGTAGTACAGCCAGTTGTAGCCCCAGTTGTCGTACCAGCGCGAGAGGCGGAGGAAGCCTTCTTCGGTCAGCAGACCGTCGCGCCACTGGTCGAGGAAGCGCTGCTCGGTGTAGGGGAACATCTCGAGCCCGATGAAGACTCGCCGGCCGGACTTGACGAGGGCCTCGATGACGCGGAACTGCACCTGGTGGCACTCGACGTTCGTGTGCTCCTCGCCGAGGAGCAGCAGCCGGGTCGTGGCCAGCCGCGCGGCCAGATCGGCCGGGGTGATCGTCTCGCCCGTCTTCGTATCGGTGATGCCGTCGAGCACGAGCGTCGCCTGGCGGTCCTTGCGGGCGGGATCGCCGATGGCGAGATGCAGCAACTT
>JANYLG010000032.1 GCA_025363775.1 Acidobacteriota bacterium
GTCCGCATCCGCCGGCACGACCATGCGCGCGCGCTCTTTCGCCGTCGCCACCTTCCGCTGCGCCACTGCGAGCTTCAGATCCTCCTCCGCCTCGGGTTTCCCGTCGAAGACCACCTCGAGCAAGCGGCGCAGGAGAGCCCCGCGGATCATCGCGCCCGTGTCACCGTTGGTCAGGATTACCGCGCCGACGCCGTGCTCCGGCAGCCACATCATGTCGCTGTGGTACCCCATGAGGTCGCCGCCGTGGTGGACGACGGGAATGCCGTACCGCGTATCGACCATCAGGGCCATGCCGTACGTCACGTCCTCGCCGACGACGACGTTCGGTTTGTAGCGTTCGAGCAGGTTGGCCGCCGAGACGACCCTCTTGCCGTCAGGGAGGGCTCCCTTCCCGAGTTCCATCTCGACGTACTTCGCCAGCTCCCTCGCGCTTGTCCAGGCGCCGCCAGCCGGACGCACCGCGACAATGGAGTAGTTCATGTCCATCGGTCCCCGTGACGCCTTTCCGTTCACATCTTCACCGTGCGGCTGCGCGACGTCCCCGGCCAGCGCTTTCCTGAAGTCGAACGTCGTCGTCGTCATTCCGAGGGGCTGGAAGATCTTGTCCCGCATCGCTTCGTCGTAGGCGGCTCCCCACTCCTTTCCGGGGACCGCCTTCGAACCGGCAATGAAGCCGGCGGCCGCGGCCAACGAATTGCTGTACTGGAAGACCTCGCCGAAGCGGCTCGTGGGCTGCATCGTGCCAAGGCTTTTCAGCACGGAAGCGGGTGTGTCGTTCCGGAATTCGAAGATCCAGTCATAGTCCCGTCGAGGCATCCCCGTGCAGGCGCAGACAAGATGCCTGACGAGCACCTGCCTGGTCGTCGCGTCGTTTCCGAGCCTGAAGTCGGGCATCAGCTCGGTGACCGGCTGGTCCCAACGAATCTTGCCCTCGTCCACGACCTTGGCGAGGAGGAGCGTCGTGAGCGCCTTCGTGTTCGAGGCGGCGAGGAAGAGCGTGTCGGGGCCGACCGGGTCAGGCTTGCCCAGATCCTTCACACCGAAACCGCCCGCCCATACCGTCTTGCCGCCGTCGATGAACGCCAGGCCGACGCCGGGAGTATCGAGCATCTTCATCGCGCTCGCGACGAAGTCCTTGAGCGCGGCCAGGCGCTGCGTGTCGAGCGGGTGGGCCTTCCTTCCCGCGAAGGTCTCACGCGTGTACCCCTTCGGGCGGAGGCTCTGCATGACGAGCGCGAACGGCCCCGAGCGTTTGTCGAACGTCGATTGGGTTCCCTCGACGATGGCGACGGTCCACGTGTCAGCGGCCCGCGATGCGATGGCCTGGACGACCGCCCGCTCGTTTGGTGACGTCTCGTACGTGTAGCCCTTCCGCTCCTCCCATCCGTCGCGGGCTGCCTGGGGAAGCGCGATCTTCAGCGGCCGCTTGAAGGCCGGCTGGTAGGCGGCCCACGCCGCCGCGACGGCGCCATCGGCGTCCTTCGCCTTGAGGTCGACGATCGCGACGCGCGAGTCGGGTTCGGGCGGGGCCACGACGGTCATCGCCCCCTTCGTCGTTGCCGTCCAACCGGCCGGCAGCGTGAAGGTGGTGCCCGCAGCCGTCGTATGTGGCGCGTCCTTGTCGGCCGGCGGCGGTGCAGGCTGGCGTGCGGTCGCAGGAACTGCGCAGAGAAGGGTGAGGGCCAAGGTAAGCAGGCGTCGGGACATGAATGCCTCCATGATAGCGGCCGGAGTCTACAGCACCCGCTTCGCGGTCGCTCAGGGTGGTTGTCGAGGGTCGAAACGAGCGTGCGGCTGAGGGTCTGGGCGCGCCACCGAAGCAGCGGACGATGGCTGTCGCCCGGCGTTACCGGAGACCGGCGTTCGCGCACCGGCCTCCGTTCAACGACACCCCCCGTCAGTACTTGAGGTTCAACACGAGCCCGTTCCAGGCGAATAACAACCAGGCGAAGCCGACGCACGCGACCACCCCAGCCGTGTACGCCACCTTGGTCCACAGCCATACGCCGCGTTCGCGCCAGTGGCGCACGAGGTAGTAGATCGCCGCGATGGTTCCGGCGACGGCGAGCCAGCCGAACAACTGGATCAGGCGCAGCCAGACGTTGAAGTGCGGACTGAACAGGGCGATGTCTTTCGACGCGATTGTGAAGAAGCCGAAGAGTCCCGCGAGGAAGATCAAGCCGCACGCCGCCACCGCCCGCACGATCAGGCGCAGGCGGCGCTGGTCCGGGGCCGTTTCGACCTTCCGGCCGTAGTGCCACCGCAGGCCGGCACCGAGGGGCCAGAATGCCAGCGTGAGGCCGAACACGACGATCGAGCCGATCATGACGTTGCGGCCGAGCGCCGCGCTCTCGTACCAGCGCGGCTTCTGGAACACCATGAACGGGTAGTCGATCGCCATCACGAAACGGTTCGTGACCGGTTCATACTTGAACCCCAGCAAGTCCTGACCGTTCACCTCCCGGAACACCGTCCGGCTGATCGGGGCGAACTTCTTTGGCACCCCGCTGGCTTCTTTCAACATATCCACGCTGATCGTGCCGTCCGGATTCCTGACGACGTTCATCTGGCCGAGCATCCGCGTGAACCGCATCAGGGTCGTGTCCGCGCGGCGGCTGACGTCGTACGGGCCGACAAGGGCGTCGATGTCGGCCGGCGTGGCCGGTGTGGTGTCGCTGACGCGCGACGTGGTGCGGACGGCGGGGGTTTTCGCCCGCGGGGTGGGCAGATACCGGTCGAGAAACGCCTGCCACAGGAGCGTGCGACCGCTCACTTCGCCCTTGCCGGCGCTGTTGTACGACACGAAGAAGCCGAGCCCGATCTCCGGCACGAGGTGGAAGTCGCTGTGGAACGCCCCCGTGTCGCCGGCATGCCCGATGATCCGAAGGCCGTTGCGGTTCTCCTCGTAGAAGCCGAGGGCCATGGCATTCAGCTCGGGCACGTTGACGAACTGACGCGCGTGCATCAACTTGGCCGTGTCCTCGCGGAGGATGCGGACCCCGTGGTACTCACCATTCTGCAGGTGCGCGATCATGAAGTGCGCCATGTCAGTGGCCGGGATCGAGGAACTGCCGGCGGGCGAGGCCATCACGAACTCGAACGGGCGGGCGGGACTCGAGGCCACCAGGTACCCCTGGGACATCAAGGGCTGGAGCGCCGCCGGAAGCGGCTGGCGGCACGTCGAATGGTTCATGCCGAGCGGCTTCAGGATGTGCCCCTCGATGTAGTCGTCGAACGACTGGCCCGACACCCGCTGCAGAATGTAACCGGCGAGTGCCGTCGCGTAGTTTGAGTACGCCGGTGTCGTGGCGGGCGGGAAGATCCGGTTCGGCAGATGCGCCTTCACGTACTTTTCGAGCGAGCGCATGCGGGCGGCATCGGGGACGAACAACTCCTGCGCCGTTTCCTCGAACCCTGCCGTGTGAGTCATGATGTGACGCAACGTGATCGGCTTGCCGAAGGTCTGCGGGATCTTGAAGTCGATGTACTCGTTGACGTCGCGATCGAGATCCAGCTTGCCCTGTTCGGCCTGCTGCATCACGGCGGTCCAGGTGAACAGCTTCGAGATCGAGCCGGGACGGAACAGCGTGTCCGGCGTCACCGGCGCGCGCTTGGCCACGTCCGCGTACCCGTAGCCCTTGGTGAACAGCACCTGGCCGTCCTTGACGACGATCACGACGGCGCCGGCGATGTTTTCCCGATCCAGTTGGGCGGGGAGGAGGCCGTCGAGAAACGGCTCGATGTCGGTCGGAGACAACGGGGACGCGCCGGCGACCGGGGTCGGGGCGCTCGACGCCAACGGCGCCGGGGCGGCGGGCTGGGAGGGTGCGATCGGGGCCTGCACAAGCGCGGCAATCGGGAAGGCGCAGGCGAGGAGCAAGGCGATCACGAACAGGCGCGATTTGCCGTGGTGAGTGGACGTCAGCATATGGACTCCTGGATCGAGCAACCAAGCGGATGCGGGCGTGGCGGTCGCCGCCGCGCCCGGCGAGATGCCGTCAGACAGTGGCCGGCTACACCACCCTCCTCGGTTCGTCCAGCAGGCGGGTGATCTGGTCCCGAGTGTGGTCGAAAAGGCGACCGCGCCCAGCACGCTCGCCATACCTCCTCCTTGCGAACCGATCCCGGGTTACGCCGCCTTCAGCTTCTTCAGGAACGCGGGGTCGATCTCGAGGCCGAGGCCCGGAGCACGCGGCAGGCTCACCATGCCGTTCTTGACTTGCATGCCGCCGATGATCGGATCCGACATGTGGACGAAGAACGCGTCGAGGTCGGCGTATTCGATGTTCTTCTGCGAGGCGACGAGGTGCGCGGCCGCCGTCAGGCCCAGCCGCGTCTCCTGCATGCAGCCGACCATGCACTTCATGTTGGCGGCGTCGGCGATCTGGGCGATCCGCATGCCTTGCATCACTCCACCGGCCTTCATCAGCTTGATGTTCACCATGTCGATGGCGTTGCGGCGGATGCCCTCCATCACGTCGTGCGGCACGTGCACCGATTCATCACCCATGATCGGGATGCCGACGTTGTCACGGACGAACTTCATGCCGTCCCAGTCCCAGTAAACGACCGGCTGCTCGCAGAATTGCACCCCGTACTGCTCGATCGCGCGCAGACTGCGGACCGCATCGCCCGGCGTCCATCCCTGGTTGGCGTCCACGCGCAGGCCGATCTGCGGGCCGACCGCTTCGCGCACCGCGCGCAGCCGTGCGGCATCCTTCTCGGGCGACTCGCCGACCTTGATCTTGATGACCTTGAAGCCATCGGCGACGACCCCCTTCGCGGCCTTCGCGGACGCTTCCGGCGTGTCGATGAAGATCGTCTTGTCGGTCTCGAACGTCTCGCGGTAGGTGCCGAGCAGCGCGTGGACCGGCTGCTGCGCAATCTGGCCGCAGATGTCCCACAAGGCCATCTCGAGCGCCGCCTTGATGCTGGGGTTGCCCGGCGCGAAGGCCTCCATATCGGCGACGATGCGCGCGAGCGAGAACGGATCGCGTCCGCGCACCAGATCGGCGAGGTTGCGGCCGACGGCGACGTTCGACTGCTGCGTCTCGCCGGTAATGGCGGCGTAGGGGGACGCCTCGCCGGAGCCGACGACGCCATCCTCCGTCCGGAGGCGCACGAAGACGTTGTCGGTCGTCGAGACGGAACCGAGGGCGATGTGGATGACGGTGTTCTGGGCGAGACTGAACGGCAGGATCTCGACGTCTCGGATCCGGGTCGATCGCACGGGCACCTTGGCGCGCTCCTGCGCCAGCAGCAGACCCTCCAACCAGCGGCCGGCAAACCCTCCCGCGAGCCCGGCGCCGACGAACGTCCGGAGAAAACCCTTCCTGGTCACACGCATGGCTTCGCTCCTTGCAGACGGTGAAACGTGTCACGACGGGGGCCTGGCCAAGCACCGCACCGCACGCGCCTGTCGAATGAGCGGCATGGTCCGCACAGATATAGATATACATCAGTCGGTGTAAGACGTCAACATCTCTCATCAACTGTTGCAGTTTCTGATTGACAAGCTGTGCCCGGGTCGCTATAAAGTGAGCTCATCTCGTCGTGCTGCGGTCGTCCGTGTTCGGCGTCCCCCGTACGGCGTCAGGAGCACTGCGTCACGTGTTGGCTGCAGCGGCGCGCGACTCGTCGGGTCGTGCAAACGTTCGGGATCTCGATCTTGACCGACGTCGATTGACTTGAGCCAGGGTCCGGCCCGCCTGACCGAGCCCGGCTGGAAACTCGGAGTGGGGGAGGTTACGTCATGGTCGACAAGAGTCGCGTGGTTCGGATCGTCCTGCTTCTCGCGTTCGTGCTCGCCGCTGCCGCACCCTCGGCACTTGCGCAGACCACGACCGCGACCGTGCAGGGCGTGGTGAGGGACGCCAACAAAGGCGTGCTGCCGGGCGTCACGGTCACCATGCGTGACACGCAGACCGGTTACACCCGAACGACGACCACGGACAAGGCGGGGGTGTACGTCTTGGGCTACATCCCAGCCAGCAGCTACGAGCTGACCGCGGAGCTGCCGGGGTTCGCCCCGTTGAAGCGCTCCGGCCTGCAGTTCACCGTCGGGCAGGAATCGACGCTCGACCTCATGCTGCAGCTCGCGTCCGTGGAGGAATCGGTCACGGTGACCGCGGAGGCGCCGCTCGTCGAGGTCTCCAAGTCGACGCTCGACAAAGTGGTGAAGCGCGAGCAGATCGACGAGCTGCCGCTCTCCGGCCGCAACGCGGCGTCTCTGGCGCAGTTGGCGCCCGGCGTCGTCCCGCGCGGCAGCACCGAGGAGCCGGTCACGGCGATGGGGCAGCCGAGGGGGAGCGGTGAGGTCCTGGTCGACGGCGTCAGCAACCTGGGGATGTCGACCAACAACGTGCGATCGAGCGCGCCGCCCGACGCCATCCAGGAATTCCAGGTGCAGACGTCGTCCTTCGCCGCCGAATTCGGTCACGCGACGGGCATCGTACTGAACACGATCACGCGCTCCGGCACCAACGATCCACACGGCCGGGTCTATTATTTCCACCGCGACAGCGCACTCGATTCGAAGAACTCCTTCGCCACGAGCAAGACGACGTTCAACCAGAAGCAGCTCGGTGGCTGGTTCGGCGGACCGATCGTCAAGGACCGCACGCACTTCTTCATCACGTTCGAAGCGACGCGCGGGAAGAACGTCGCTTCCGTGACGTCGCCCCTCGAACCGGGGGACGTCGACCAGCCGTTCAAGAACAACCAGGTGCTCGGGAAGATTACTCACCAACTGAATGATCGGAACACCTTGAACGTGCGCGGAAGCCTGGATCGGCCCACACAGGAGAACCAGGGCGTCGGCGGGATCTATCTTAAGAGCTACGGCTTCAACACGCTGAGCCGCGACCTGGCGTTCGTCGGCAACCTCGCCAGCATCCTGTCGAAGAACGCCCTGAACGAGGTCCGGTTCCAGGTGTCGGGGCGGATGACCGACTTTACGACGGCCGATCCCAAGGCCTACACGATCCAGCGGCCGACCTCGTGGAGCGGGAAGGCGCCGAACCTGCCGCAGGCGTTCCCCGAGAATCGCTTCCAGTTCATCGACAACTTCTCGTACGATTTCGGTGCGCACCGCCTCAAGTTCGGTGCCGATATCAGCCGGGTCAGCATGAAGGGGTTCCTCTATCAGTACAACCCCGGGTACTTTATCTTCACGACGGACAAGCCGTTCGACGCGAACGACCCGACGACGTTCCCGGCGCTCGCCTATATCAACAATTCGGATCCGAACTTCGGGTACACGGCGACCGGATACGCCTTCTTCGCGCAGGATGCCTGGCACCCCGGCCACAACCTCACGCTGAACATCGGCCTCCGCTACGACGGCTGGTCGATGGAGGGCCTCGATCTGCAGAAGAAGAACTTCGCGCCGCGGTTGGGATTCGCGTGGGATCCCAGCGGCAAGGGGAAGACCGTGATTCGGGGCGGGACGGGCATCTACTTCGGCAGCACGATGTTCAACACCGCACTCCTGGCGAACTGGTTGGGCACGCAGACGATCCAGATCATTCAGAGTCCCGGCTACCCGGATCCGTTGAGTAAGGGCAAACCGGCCGGCTCGGTCGTCAGTTCCTATCTCAGTGAGCCGAACCAGCCGTTGCCGCGCGCCTACAACTCGACGATCGGGATCCAGCGGGAGCTGTGGAAGGGGTTCTCGGTGAGCGCCGACTACGTGAGTGCGAAGGGACGCGAACTGGTGCGGATGATTCAGACCAATCCGCTGCTCGGACCGCCGGCCTACGCGAGGCAGGATCCGACCAAGGGGTCGCTGCAGATGCTCCACGCGAGCGGCTACAGCAACTACAACGGCCTGCTGGTCGGCCTCCAGCAGCGGACCACGCGGGCGACGTTCGGCCTCGCTTACACGCTGTCGGCCTACAAGACGACGAACGACGCCGAGAGCACCGGGTACTATCAGAGCGACCTGACGCCGGACGACGCGTACGGCTACGGCCTCCAGGACCAGCGCCATCGGGTCGTCCTTCACGCGACGGTGAACCTGCCGGGCCGGTTCCTGATCGGCGCCATCTTCCAGTCGGCCACCGGCACGCCGTTCAACATCACGACCGGCAAGGACAACGACAAGAACGGGTCGTTGACCGATCGCCCGAACCTCGCGGCGGGCGCCCAGATCGGCACGAACGACATGCTGAACAACGCCAGCTTCGTGGATCCGGGCCTGTTCGCCGGGAACCTGCCTCGGAACGCCGGGCGTGGCCCCGCCTTCTGGCAGCTCGACGCGAGGGTCTCCAAGCGTTTCGCGATGCGCAAGACGCAGGCCGAGGTGCTCATCGAAGCGTTCAACCTGACCAATCGCACCAACTTGAACAACCCGATCGGCAATCTGACCTCCGCCTCTTTCGGGAAATCGATCAGCACCTCGGGTCCCGCGCGACAGGTGCAGCTCGGCTTCCGCTTCGAGTTCTGATCGGGCGTCGGCGTTGAATCGGTGGTGTGGTGCCGCGCGCAGTGCGCGGCGCCACGCCGCGGGACGAACCGATGACCGGCACCGGCCGACACGGCGCGAGCCGACGCGTGCGCGGGAGGAATCTCGGTAGCAGAGGGGAGGCGCCCCGTGACTATGGCCCCACCATCAGGGCAGAGCGGCGAGGTGTCGGAACTTCAGGCGCGGGTGCTGGACGCGGAGGCATCCGGTCGCGTCACGAACGAGCGACACAAGGAGTTGCTGCACGCGATCCTGGACGCGGCCGAGGAGACGCATTTCCTGTCCTCGCACCAGATGGCCCGACGGTACCAGGTCGATGCCGCCACCATCATCAGGACGATTCAGCGGCTGGGATACACGCGGTACGCCGATTTTGTGGCCGCCCTGCGGCAGCACTTCGTCGCCCGCATCACCCCCTACCGGGCGTTGAAGACGGCAACGGAGGAGGGACGGACGGCGGCCGCGCACGTCCTTCGCAACCTTGACCTCGACCTTCGGCACCTGAACGACCTGCGGAGCCGGTTGAACGTCGAGGAGGTGTTGCGGGCGGCCAGGAAGATCCGCCGGGCGCGGCGGGTCGTGATCGTCGGGATCGACTTCGCCGCATCACTCGCGCTGTGCCTGGACTACGGGTTGACCG
>JANYLG010000041.1 GCA_025363775.1 Acidobacteriota bacterium
CGGCCGACGGGTGGCAACAGGAAGCCTACGAGCGCCTCGACTGGCTCGACGCGCCGATCGAGCCAGCCGTGCGCGCCGACGGCTCCCCGTGCGTGGTCGCCGTGGCGCTCGGCGATCGGACGGTGCTCGCGGCGGTCTGGGTGGTCCGTGCGGGCCGGGTGCAGCTGCTCCTGCTCGACACCAACCTGGCCGAAAACGCCCCGTGGGACCGCGAACTCTCTGCACGCTTGTACGGCGGCAACCAGGAGACGCGCATCCAGCAGGAGATTGTGCTCGGCCTGGGCGGGGTCCGGGCTCTACGCGCGCTCGACATCGAACCGACGGTCTGGCACCTGAACGAGGGACACGCGGCGTTCGTCGTCCTGCAGCGCGTGCGCGAGGCGCTCGAGCAGAACCTGCCGTTCGAGCAGGCGGTGGCGGAGGTTCGGCGCACCACGGTCTTCACGACGCACACGCCGGTCCCCGCGGGCCACGACGCGTTCCCGTTCCACCTGGTCGAAGCCTATCTCGCGGGCGCGTGGGGCAGCCTCGGCCCGTTGCGCGATCAGTTTCTGGCGCTCGGCGCCTACGACAACGGCAACGGCAACGGCCAGATGTTCAACATGACCGCGCTGGCGCTGCGGTCGGCCGGCGCGGTGAACGCCGTGAGCCAGCTTCATCGCGACGTGACGCGCCAGATGTGGACGCCGATCTGGCCAGACGCGAAGCCCGGCAAAGAGCCGGTCCGGCACATCACCAACGGCGTGCACGTGCCCACGTGGGTGGCGTCGGAGCTGTCGAAGCTGTTCGAGGCCCACATCGCCCCAGACTGGCGGCAGCGGCACGACGACGAGCAGATGTGGGACGCGATGGAGGCCATCCCGGACGAGGAGTTGTGGACGGTCCGGCAGGCGCTCCGCAACTACCTGTTCGCGTTCATCCGCGAGCGCGCCCGGCACCGGTGGATCGAAGAGCGGGTGGGGCCCGGGCAGATCGTCACGGCGGGCACACTGCTCAATCCCGACGCGCTGACCATCGGTTTCGCGCGGCGGTTCGCCGCGTACAAGCGGCCCGAACTGCTGTTCCACGATCCCGATCGCCTCGCCCGCATCCTGTCGGCGGCGCGGCAGCCTGTGCAAATCGTGTACGCCGGCAAGTCGCACCCGGCCGACGATTCGGGGAAGCACCACCTGCAACGAATCTACAAGCGCGCCATGGACCAGGGATTCGGCGGGCGGATCGCCTTCATCGACGACTACGACCTGCACGTGGCCCACTTCATGGTCCAGGGGTGCGACGTCTGGCTCAATACGCCGCGCAAGCCGCTGGAGGCCAGCGGCACGAGCGGCATGAAGGCGGCCGTCAACGGCGTCCCGCACCTGTCGATTGGCGACGGCTGGTGGGCCGAGGGGTACAACGGCGCGAACGGCTGGCTGATCGACGGCAAGTGCGAGAGCCTCGACCCGGCCGAAGTGGACGCGGCGGACGCCGATGCGCTCTATCGGCTGCTCGAAACCGCGGTGGTCCCGACCTTCTACGATCGTGACGCACATGGGCTGCCCTGCGCGTGGCTGCGCCTCGTGAGGGAGTCGATTCGCACCGTGATCCCGCGCTTCAGCGCGCGCCGCATGGTGAAGCAGTACGCCGAGTCGATGTACGGGCCGGTCTTCGGCGGGGAATGATAGAATCGTCGCGATGTCTCGAAAATCCGTCACCAAGCCGCGGTGTGCGCTCTGCGGCGCGAAGGACGTGTCGGAGCCTCGCGGCGAGGAGCGCTACTGCCGCGACTGCTGGGACAAGAAGATTGCCGTCGAAGAAATCGTCGCGCGCGAGTTTGCGCTGAAGCGGTACATTCGTGCCCACAGCGCCGAGAAGTACCTCGTCTATCACTCCACCATCAAGCGCCCCTGCGGTCAGTTGATCGTCATCGACGACGGGTACGACCTGTTCCTGACGTTGACGCTGTATCCCAATTTTTCCTGGGACGAACCGGCCTATCACCTCGACGGGGACCCCGAAGGGCGCAGCTTCGCCGAGATCCTCGTAGACGTCGTCGCCACCGAGGTCATCGAGCCCTGGGGCGGCGGGAAATGGCACCTCGAGATCTTCCGTTCTGCCGCCGCCGAACCCGAGGACTGGAACGGCGAGATGTAACGCTCTATAATTGTCTACGCTCGGAGGCAGAGGGCCACCGAGACCAGTCACAAGCCCCCCGGGAGGATTTCATGTTTCGTCATAATCGCGCTTTCTTGGCGCTCTGCCTCGTGGTCGTGTTCCTGGCCGGCGCGTCGTTGGCCTTCGCGCAGAACGCCCCCGCGGCGCAGTCCCCCACCAAATGGGTGACCCTCGTGAGAGGCACCGCCGACATTCAGTACACCAAACCCGTCTCGAAGCGGGACAAGGGCGACGCCGTCACGGTCATCGTCGCCAAGAACACCTCGCCCCTGGCGATCGGCCGCCTGACGGTCGAGGAGTTCTGGTACGACAAGGCCGGCGAGACGGTCGGCGGCGGCAAGGACACCTGCCGGAAACCGCTCGCCCCTGGCGAGACCTACACGTTCACGCTGCGCTTCCCATGGGACGCGAAGATGAACGCCAATAAATACGTCTTCTCGCATGCGAACGGGCAGGTGAAAGCGACGGCGGTGTCGAAGTTCTAGCGAGGCGTGCCTCACAGACCGCCGAACCTGGCGTGGCGGCCCCAAGGCACGCCCCGCTAGAACCAGAAACGCTGTTGGCTGGCCCCGCGACGCGCGGGGCGTAGACGTCTTGAACGGCCGGACGGAAGTCGAGAGCACGTGACTCATTCGCAACGACTTTGGCCGTTCAAGACGTCTAGCGAGGCGTGCTTGGCCGTTCAAGACGTCTAGCCCGCACCAGCCAGCCAGGCAGGGGCGACCGGCCGGTCGCCCCTACGGGATGATCCGGATCTGCACTTCCCGGCTCGCCGCCTGGCTCTTGCCCAGCCGCGAGCGCACCTCCACCTTCAGCACGTACAGGCCCGGCGAGAGTCCCGTCAGCGGAATCCGCGCGGTGTACCCGTAGCCGCCCCTCGCCCCGCCCAACTCGCTGCTCGACCGCTCGTCCCCGTGATTGAAGAGTTCGCGGCCGTCGTCGGACCGCAACGAGGTGGTGATGTCCACCTTGTGCGGCGTCTTCCCTTCGTTGTCGTAGACCTCCGCCATCAGCGCCAGCTCTTCCGTCGCTCTGAAGTCGCGCGAGACCGTGGGCGGTCCTGGAAGCGCCTTCCGCAGGTCGTCGTCCGGGCTGCCGACGACGGTTCGGATCTGCCCGGCCAGCGATGAGGTCAGCACGAGTCCGCTCATGGTGAGCGGGGCGGCGGTGAAGTCGGGCACCTCGAGGTCGTAGTAGACGGACCCGGTCCGCCGGGCGTTGGCTTCGACCGCGCCGATGCGAAGCTGGTAGCGGCCTGGCGGCAGATCGAATCTCGACGTGATGCGAAGACCGTTACGCACGACCTGCTGGTAAGTCGCCGGCTGCAGCGGCATGTTCAGCGAGTGATGGAACCCGCCCTTCGACTTCCCCGCCCGTTCGTCGAGGGCGATCACGGCCAGGTCGAGCGTATCCTCGTACTTCCCGTCCTTCTGTTTGAACGCAAGGTCGCGCCCGTCGGCCTGGAGCACCAGGCTGACCGACGCATTGGGCGCGCTCCCCTTGAACGCGGCCGCGGCGACCGTCAGCCGAAGCCCCGGTATAGGCATCGGGCTCTCCAGGAGCTCGCGCAGCACCGGCGGTGTCCCCTCCTTCGCCTCGACGATGGCCCGCGCGGCCGGCGCCTTGCCGCTCGGCGCCACGTAGCCCTTGCGGGACCGCACCTCGAGCCCCGGGCGGTTCACCTTGACCGCGATCTTCCGGAATCGACCGTCCCGGCGCTCGTTCGTCGGGTAGTACCCGAGCAGGTAGTAGGTGCTGTTGTCCTTCTGGATGCGGTCGAACGCCGACGAAAAATCGTTCGAGTTGAGCGCGGCAAATCCGCCCGTCTCGTCCGACAGCACGCGAAGGCTGTCGTGCTGCTGCCGCACCTCGTCCTGCATGCCCTGGGCGTTCAGCCTGAGGCCCGGGTCGGCGGTGATCGGCGGGCCGGCGGTGTCGGCGCCCATGCCGGCCAGTGTTGACAGGCCGCGGGGATCGACACTGTAGATGCTCACGTTGGCGCGGGTGGCCGCCCCGATCGCGTCGCGCGAGTCCTGCAGGACCGCCGACGCTCCCTGGCTGTTGATCACGTCCGTGAGGTTGTAGTCGATCCCCTCACTGAACAGCACCAGCGCTTTGCGGCGACCACGGACGCCCGACATGAAATCCGCCAGCTTCCCGATCACTCCGAGCGTGCTCGACGCGTTGAACGCGCGGTGCATGTCGTCATCGTCCCTGGGCGTGTCGCCGATGATCCCGATGTTCCTGGAGAGGTTGTAGTTGTCAATCTTGTTGAGCGTGGCCGAGCGCAGCGCGTTGCCCATGAAGCGATCCACGGCCTCGAGCAGGAGGCGCTTGTTGCTGGTGAAATCCTGGGCAGCCGCCCCCTGCGTGCTGGTCACCGCCGCCACGTCGTTGGCGCCAAGCGATCGCTCGATGAACTTTCGCGCCGCAGCACGCACCCACGGCGTGTGCATGGCCTCGGTGTGCAGCTCATCGAGCACGATCATGTAGACGCGGCCATTGAACGACTTGATGTTGCTCTGGACGTCAGGCTCGATCGGCTGCCTCACGAACAGCGGCGCCTCGGCACGCTCGACCGGAATTTCCACGAGGCCGAAGTTGGTGATTGCCTGGGGCTTGCCGTCCTCGAACAGCTGGAAATCGCCCGCTTGCAGGCTGTTGACGAAGTCGCCCTTCTTGTCCACGACGACCGCGTCCACCTCGACGTATTTCACTTCGAGACGGAACGTCACAGGCGGCATCTGTCTGTCGGGCTGGACGGCTTGTGGTGCGGGGGCTTGCGAGCCCCGGAGGGCGGCGCCCAGCCCGGCAAAGAGGACGAGCGAGAACGGGAGGAGCAGCAGATGGCTCGAGCAACGCGACCTTCGCATAGTGGACAACCTCGTTGAGCGGCAGACGTGTCGCCTACAATTATAGACGCTGGGTGGTCCCAGAAGGACTCACGACAGGGCCGCCACGGCAAAACCACCCGCATACCGACATCCTCCAAATCGGGGGCAGACCTTTAGCGGAGGTATGGCGTCAAACCATAGAAGCGGTCGTGCTTTGTCAATTCGGCAGAGTATACTCTTCAACATCCCCATCGAGGGCCTCTGGGCCCTCACCCGCTACCCGGCGCGGGCTTTGCAGCGCACGGCCCCCAGCGGTCGGGCGCCTGAGCAGGGCCGAGCGTCTCGAGTCGGTGAATAGAGAGTCGGAGGATTCGAATGTCTAGCCGCAAAATCACGTTGTTCTATGCCGTGCTCATCTCGGTGGCCTCGGTGGCGGTCGGCATGGTCCTGGCCTCCCGCCTCGACCTGGCCCCGCAATCCTCGGCCCAGTCGCTGGCGCTGCCCGCGATGAACAGCGCGCCGTTGAGCGGGCCGGTGGACGCCACGACGTTCAGGAATATCGCCAAAGCCTCGTCGCCCTTCGTCGTGAACATCCGGACACGGGCCAAGCGCAAGGCCCAGGACATGTCGGATTTCCTCGGCGGCGAGAATGGGTTGGGCCGGTTCTTCGGGAACCCGCAGACCCCCGGGCGGGGAGGCCGTCCCCGCGATCAGATCGTGGAAGCGGCCGGCACCGGGTTCCTCATCAGCAAGGACGGGCTGATCCTGACCAACAACCACGTCGTCGACGGGGCGACGGACATCTTCGTCGCGTTCGGCGAAAACCAGAGCGACCTCGAGGAGTTCAAGGCGAAGCTCGTGGGGCGCGACCAGCTGACCGACAGCGCGCTGATCCAGCTCGATGAGAAGCCGAGCACGCCGCTCGTCGAGGCGAAGTTTGGCGACTCGAGCCAGATGCAGGCGGGTGACTGGGTGATGGCGATCGGCAATCCCTTTGGCCTCGGCCACACCGTCACGGTCGGCGTGATCAGCGCGACGAAACGGCCGTTTGCGGTGGCCGACCAGCGCTCGCAGGACGTGCTCCAGACTGACGCCGCCATCAACCCGGGGAACTCGGGCGGCCCGCTCCTCAACATCCGGGGCGAAGTGATCGGGATCAACACCGCCATCCTGGCGAGCAGCCGGAGTGAGAGCAACATCGGGATCGGCTTTGCGATCCCGATCAACGTCGTCCGCGACCTGCTGCCGCAGTTGCGCGCGGGCAAGGTCGTCCGCGGCCGGATCGGCGTGACCGTGGGGGATGTGCCCCGGGAATTGGTGGCCGAGCTGGGCCTCAAGCTGCGGATGGGCGCGCAGGTCGCGCAGGTGTTCAAGGACACCCCGGCCGCCAAGGCCGGCATCGAGCCGGGCGACGTTATCGTCGAGGTGAACGGGAAGCCGGTCACCAACCGCGACGACCTGATCAGGCTGGTGACGGGCACCAAGCCGGGCACGACCGTGCCCATCAAGCTGATGCGCGACAAGAAGGAAAAGACCGTCAACGTCACCGTCGAGGAGCTCGACCTCGAGGCCGAGACCGGCCCGCAGGCGTCGTCGGAAGGCGGGAGCGAGGATACGAGCAGCGGCTTCGGCGTGACACTCGGCAACATCACGCCGAACGTCGCGCGCCAGCTGCGCCTGCCGCCGGGCACCTCCGGCGCGGTGATCACCGACGTGAATCCGGGCAGCTCGGCCGAGGGTGGCGGCATAGCTCAGTACGACGTGATCCTCAAGGTGAATGGCACCAGCGTGACGAGCGCCGCGGAGGCCAGCCGGCTGCTCCAGAAGATCCCGTCGGGCGGCCGCGCCATGTTGCTGGTCTGGAAAACCCGCCAGAACCAGGAGCTGTTTTTGACCCTCAAGAAGGAGTAGACGGTAGCGGCTGGCCCCGATGCCCTCTCCACTTCTCGCTCTTCTCCTCGACCGTATCCGCGCCGCCGGGCCGATCACGGTGGCGCAGTACGTGGACGAAGCTCTGTATCACGAGGAGTTCGGCTACTACGCGCGCGCCCGGCAGCGGTCGGGACGAGACGGTGACTTCTTCACGAGCGTGGACCTCGGCCCCATGTTCGGCGAACTGCTGGAGGCGCAGTTCGAGGAGATGTGGAGAGTCATGTCGGGAGATGGGGCGGTCGGGGAACCCGCCCCGGACGCCCGGTTCGACCTGGTGGAAGCGGCGGCCGGTCACGGCCGTCTGGCGCGCGATGTCCTCGATCGCGCCGCCGCTCGCGCTTCGGGGTTCTATCGGGCCGTACGGCTTCACCTCGTCGAACGCAGCGCGCTGGCGAGGGCCGGACAGGCCGAGACTCTCGGGCCACACGCTCAACGACTCGCGACTGGGTCGGCCGAACTCCCGGCCGGCGTGCGCGGCGTCATCTACGCCAACGAACTGCTGGACGCGCTTGCGCCGCACCTGGTCGTGATGCGTGATGGCGGGCTCCGCGAGGTATATGTCGACGCAGGCGACGATCGCCTCGTCACGCGAGAAGGCCCGCCCTCGTCACCGCGGATCGAGGAATACCTGACGACGGTGGGCGCGCGACTGGAGCCAGGCTGGTTCGCAGAGGTCAATCTCGCCGCGGCGGACTGGATCCGCACCGCCGGCTCTTGCCTCGACCGCGGGTTCCTCGTGATCATCGACTACGGCCACGAGGCGTCCCGCCTCTATTCGTCCTCCCACTCGACAGGCACCCTGACGACCTACCGGAGGCACGTGAGCGAACACCGCGACGAGGGGCCAGGCTGGCTGATGGATCCGGGCGAACGCGACATCACCTGCCATGTCGATCTGACCGGCATCGCGCTGGCCGGGCGGGAGGCGGGCCTGCAGTTGCTCGGCGTCGTCGATCAGACCTACTTTCTGCTCGGGCTGGGGCTTGCCGAACGGTTGCTGGAGGACGGCAGCGACGCGCCGCTCGCCGTGAAGCGCCGCCTGGCCCTCAAGACGCTGCTGCTGCCCGGCGGCATTGGCAGCACCCACAAAGTGATGGTTTTCGCGAAGGCCCTTCAGTGTCAGACACTGCGCGGGCTCTCGCTCGGGGGCCGCGTCACTTAGCCGCACGCCGCCGTCGCGCGTCGCGGCCCGTCGGTTGATCCAACAGGCCCGGGAGGCATCATGAGCACCAGCACGCTCGAGCGCGAGATCAAGCTGCGGTTCAACAGCGCGGCAGAGGCGCGGGAGGCGATCATCCGGACCGGGGCGACGCCGGTCCGGGGGCGGCGGCTCCAGGAAGACTGCCTGCTCGACACCGCCGACGACCGCCTGCGAGGCCAGCGGTCCGTGCTGCGCGTCCGGATGGAGCCGGGACGCAGCCTCCTCACCTTCAAGGGGCCCGTCCAGCCCTCGCCGATGAAACTCCGCGAAGAGCGCGAGACGATCGTCTCCGACGGCGAGACGATGCTCTACGTGCTCGAACGCCTTGGCCTTGCCGTCTGGTTCCGATATCAGAAGTACCGGGAGGAGTTCGGCTCCCTCGACGCGATGATCGCCCTCGACGAGACGCCGATCGGTACCTTCGTCGAGATCGAGGGCAGCGAGAAAGCCATCACCGAGATCGCCCTCGCGCTGGGCCGAACCGTCGGCGACTACATCCTCGACTCCTACCGCTGGCTCTACGCGCAGCACTGCGACACGCACGGGGTGGTCGTGGGCGATATGGTCTTCGAAGAATAGAATTCCGACTTCTGTCCAATCATGCTCCCTGCTCTGCTGTTGACCGCTGGATTAGGCACCAGGTTGAGGCCGCTGTCCTTGGTGCGGGCGAAGCCCGCCATGCCGCTGGCCGGGACACCACTGGTTCGGCGGATTCTCGGGTGGCTGGGGGCCCACGGCGTCACCGATGTCGTGCTGAACCTGCATCATCGGCCCGAAACGGTCACGCAGGCGGTCGGCGACGGATCGGATCTTGGCCTTCGCGTTCGCTACTCCTTCGAGAACCCTATTCTCGGGTCTGCCGGCGGCCCGCGTCGGGCGCTGCCGTTGCTCGGCTCCAGCCGCTTCCTCCTCGTCAACGGCGACACGCTGACCGATCTCGACCTCCCTCACCTGATCGAGCGCCACGATCGGTCGGGCGCGCTGGTCACGATGGCGGTGGTCCCGAACCGGTCGCCTGAGCGCTACGGCGGGGTGCTGATGGACGGGCGTGGCGTGGTGAGCGGCTTCACGGGCCGCGGCAGCGACAAGACGTCCTGGCACTTCATCGGGATCCAGGTGGCCGAGGCCAAGGCGTTCTCGGGCCTGCCGCCGGACCAGCCTGCCGAGTCGGTCGCCTCCCTGTATCCGTCTCTCATCCGTGACCATCCCGGAAGCGTCCGTGCGGTGGCGTGCGATGCCTCGTTCGTGGACATCGGAACGCCTGCCGACTACCTTGGCGCCTCGCTGGCACTGGCTGGCGCGCCGGTCGTCTCCGACTCGATCGTGGTGGGGTCGCCGCTGGCCGGCGATCGCACCACGATTGCCCCGTCGGCACGTGTCGTACGGACGATTCTGTGGGACGATGTGGTGGTGACAGACGATGCCTCGCTGATCGAGTGCATCGTCGCCGACGGCGTCCGGGTGCCGGCGGGTGTGCGGTGGGCACGACGAGCCGTCATTCCCGCGCACCGCGGCGAGGCGCAGCCCGGCGACGAGATTGTCGGCGACTTGATCGTGGCCCCGATCGACAGGTAGAACTCCTATGAGCCTCAATGCCCATCCGACGGCCGTACCCGTCCCCGACGCCATCAGTGCGTACCTGGCCCGCCGCGGCGACGCCCCGCAGACCACGCGGGTCATCCCGTTGACCGGCGACGCCTCCGACCGCCGGTACTTCAGGTTGATCGAGGCGGATGGTTCGACCTCGGTGCTCGCGCTCTACGCGGCGCCGTTCACGTACGACACGCTGTCATTCGTCAACGTCGCCGACCTGCTGCAGCACGTGCCGCTCCCGGTGCCGGCCATCTTCGACCACGCGGACGATCTCGGCCTGCTCCGCCTGCAGGATCTCGGGGACGTGACGATGCAGGCGAATCTGGGCGCGGCGTCGCCGGGCGAGCACGCGGCGCTCTATCGACAGGCGGTCGTGTTCATCGAGCTGCTGCAGCGGCGGGGTCGCGAACTGGCCTCACCCAACTACACGCCATACTCGCTGGCCTTCGATATCGAGAAGCTCACCTGGGAACTCGAGTTCTTCGTGAAGCACTTCATCGAGGGCTACCGCGGCGTGCAGGTTCCGTCGGCGACGCGCGAGGCCCTTCGCGAAGAGTGGAAGTCGATCGTCGAGGAACTGGCGGCCGAGCCCCGCGTGCTCTGCCATCGCGACTATCACAGCCGCAACCTGATGCCGAACCGGGGAGTGTTGTATATCATCGACTTCCAGGATGCGCGCCTCGGGCCGGACACCTACGACCTGGCCTCGCTCCTACGCGACTCGTACGTGGATTTCACCGAGGAAACGATCGACGAGTTGATGGCGTTCTTCCTGGCGTTGAGGGGACAGGGCGATGCGCGCTCGGACGCAAGCGCGTTCCGCTCCTACCAGGCGGATTTCCGGCGTCGGTTCGACCTGATGTCGCTCCAGCGAAACCTCAAGGCGCTTGGGACGTTCGGCTACCAGACGACGAACCGGCAGAACCCCGTCTATATCCAATACATGCCGCGGACGCTGCGAAACGTGGGGAGGAACCTGCAACGCTACCCGCGGTTCGGCCGCCTGCGGGAACTGCTGGCCACGTTCATCGACACGCTGTCGTAGGACGTCGCCAACGGGCGGGAAGATGAACGGGTGGCGTTCGTGCACCAGGCGGGCTACCCTTCGACCGAGTGGTGTTGCGCATGTTCGGGCCGCCAGACCCCGCCGTATCACAGGCGAGACGGGCCACTGGGATGCGCAAGACAGGTGAGCTCAGGGTGTAGAATAGGACGTTCAACCCCGTTACCAGGAGGAGCGCTGTCGCGCCGTGCGCTTCGGCATCTCGACGCACTTGTATCACGACCGGCCGCTCGGGCTCGAACAGCTGAAAGAGCTGGCGGAATTCGGCTTTCGCCAGATCGAGCTGTTCGCGACGGTCGGCCACTTCAACTATCACGATCCGTCGGCCATCGACGCGCTCGCTGGCTGGCTGCGTGACGCGCGCCTCGAACTGCACTCGGTTCACGCGCCCATTGTCGAGCACCGGCTGAACGGGGAATGGGGCGCGCCGCTCTCCACGGCGGCGACGGCCGAAGAGGCGCGCGGCCGCGCGGTCGCCGAATCGATTGCCGCGCTGAAGATCGCCCGGCACGTGCCGTTCAGGTTCCTCGTCGTCCATCTCGGGATCCCGGACGACTTGAACCCGCCCGCCGACGCCAACGCGCGCCAGGCGGCCGAGCGCAGCATCGAGGAGATCGCGGCAGCCGCGGCGCCGCTCGGCGTGCAGGTGGCCGTCGAGGTCATCCCGAACAAACTGTCGGCCGCGCAGGCGCTGGTGCGTTTTGTCGAGGACGATCTGGAATTGCCGCCGCCCGGCATCGGGATCTGCCTCGACATGGGCCACGCGTTCCTGATGGGCGATCTCGTCGATGCCATCGAGATCGTGTCCGGTGCACTGGTGACCACCCACGTTCACGACAACGGCGGCAAGGGCGACGACCACCTGGCGCCATTCGACGGAAAGATCGACTGGCCGACCGCGTTGATGTCGCTCGAAAAGGTCGGCTACGAGGGGATCATCATGTTCGAGCTGGCCAATACCAGCACGCCGCGCGAGGTGCTGGAGAA
>JANYLG010000056.1 GCA_025363775.1 Acidobacteriota bacterium
GGCAGGTCAACCTCGGCGTCATGTACGCCCACGGTCAAGGTGTTGAGCGAGACGAGGAACAGGCCGTTGGATGGTATCGCAAGGCGGCCGAGCAAGGCGATGCCAGCGCCGAGCGCCGTCTCGGTTTTGCCTACATCGTCGGCCGTGGCGTCAAAGCAGACTCTCGGCAAGGGATTCAGTGCCTTCGGAAGGCAGCAGCACTGGGAGACGTGTGAGCGCAGGGCTTACTGGGTTTCGCTTATGCCAAGGGCGTCGGTGTTCCGCCGGACGCTTCTCACGCGGCCGATTGGTACAGGAAGGCTGCGGAACAGGGCTTCCCGAGGGCGCAGACCGAGCTCGGGCTGATGTAGCCAAACGGTGAAGGCGTCGCGCAGGACTATTCGGAAGCGGCCCTGTGGCTCCGCAAGGCGGCAGAGCAGGGCGACGCGATGGCGCAGTTGCGACTAAGCCTACCTAGACGCTACCTTTTGCGGAATGGCACTTCAATTGGTCATTTGCCCAAAGAGATATAAGTCTTTTGTTGTGAATTATTTGAAGTGGTGAGCCGCCACGGAATCGAACCGTGAACCCGCAGATTAAGAGTCTGCTGCTCTGCCAGTTGAGCTAGCGGCCCACTCTAAGTGACAACCGCCAGCATGAACGGCTGGCGGATGCCTGCGAGACGACCAGTATACCAAGCCGATCAATTCGGATCAATGACGTCCGCCTGTCCGCCTGCTCGGTTCACGTCCATTTCTACGAGGGCGGTCGATGTGGAGTCTGGCTCTGACTCCGCCGAGGACACGGGAACGCGCCGGTGACGGCGGTTGAGGAGGAAGGACAGGCCGCTCGCCGGCGCAGAAGGACCCGCGCCAGACGGGCCGGCAGACTTGAAGGCCCGCCCCGAAGCCGAACGCCCTCCGGTGCTACTCGGCCGCGGGCGTGCGCGCGCCGCCGGCGTCCTGCCAGAACGGCATCCAGGTGAGCGCCACCAGCTGCACCGCAATCCCCGTCTTCTTCGGCGCCACCGTCACCGTTTCCAGCGGGCCGCCCGCCATCGTCGCCTCGAGCCCCGAGGTCTGATCCCGCAGGTCCGCCTCGAGCGCGTCGATCTGCTGCAGCACCGCCCCCACGCTCTCACCCGCGCGCTTGACGTCCTCCGATTCCTTCATCGTCCGTCCCACGCCGCGCGCCGCCGTCGTCGCCCGGCCAATCGTGGACGCGCTGACCGCCTTGCGCCCCATGAACGCGCCCAGTAGCATGGCGCCGAACGAGATCGCCGTCTGCATCTTCGCCGCCGTGGCCTGGCCCGCCTCGCGCTCCTGCGCCGCCTGCGCCCGCCGCAGCCGTTCCTGCAGCGTCGTCAGCTTCGGCGCATACTGCTGCCGCAATCGCTCGACGGCCTCGTCGCGACACTCGCGCGCCGCATGCTGCAGCCGCACGCGGAACTGCCCCTCGCTCTCGCCGGGCTGCGACACGAGCGCCGGGTCGGCCGACCGGAGCAGCGCCAGTTTCTTTGCCCCGTAGATCCAGGTCACGAACGACTGCTTCCACGCGTCGTAGCTCTTCGCCTTCGAGGCCGCCGTCGGCAGCGTGTCGTACCCCGCGCCCGCGGCCGCCTCACGCTCGAGATCGGACGGCCCGAACACGCTCGCGCTCGACGCGCTCCAGTCGACCGGCACCGCCGCATCGCCGATAGGCGTTGTCACCGTCATCGTCTCGATCGCGTCCACGCTGGCCTTCGCGTCCGTGAAGCGAACCTGGGCTACGCCGAACAACATCGGTGAGTAGACGAGCTGCGAGCCGGCCGGCGCCTCGCCGCGCACGGGCAGAAAGAACTGATCGACACCCGGCGGCAGCACCGGCACAATCTTCGACTGACCCGCCTCGTCCGACTTACGTGCCGTGGCCCCCGCCTGACCCGCCGTTACTGCCGACCGACGTGCCGTGGCTTCCGACTGACCCGCCGTGGCTTCCGACTGACGCGCCGTGGTCCCCGACTGACCCGCCGTTGTTACCGACTGACGCGCCGTGGTCTCCGACTGAGGTGCCGTGGTCCCCGACCGACCCGCCGTTACTTCCGACCGACGTGCCGTTACTTCCGACTGACGTGCCGTGATGTCCGACCGACGTGCCGTTACTTCCGACCGACGTGCCGTGATGTCCGACTGCCATGCCGTGGTTTCCGACTTGATCGGATCCATCAACCGCTTGATCTCCTGCCGGCCCAGCGGACCGCGCAGGTAGGACAGTGCCCACCTGGTTTCGAAGACGACCGGCTGGTCCTCGTGCACGTTGTTCATGAGGAAGACGCGGCTGCCCAGCGCCGCCAGCGTCGCCTCCATCTTTCCCTTGTCAAACGTGCTTCCGGCCGTCGCGGCCGCGCCCTCGAGCCCTTCGATCACACGCGCCTTGTCGCGCTCGGTCTGTAGCCGGCCGAGGAACCAGGTCCCCGCGTTCGACAGCCCCTTGTAGTCGAGGTCCACCGGGTTCTGCGTGGCGAGCACGACGCCAAGGCCGAACGCGCGCCCCTGCTTCAGCAGCGTCATCAGCGGCGCTTTCGACGGCGGGTTGGCCACCGGCGGGAAGTAGCCCGCAATCTCGTCCATGTAGAGCAGCGCCCGGAGGCTGGTCGTTCCGCCCTGCACCCGCATCCACCCCACCATCTGGTTGAGCAGCAGCGACACGAAGAACATCCGCTCCGCGTCGCCAAGGTGCGAGATGGAAAAGATCGAGACGCGCGGCTTGCCGTCCGCGGTGTAGAGCAACTGCTGCACGTCGAGCGGTTCGCCGGCCATCCACGATCCGAACCCCGGCGACGCCAGCAGGTTGTTGAGCGCCATCGCGAGCTGGAATCGCTCCTTCGCCGGATAGAACGACTCGAGGTCGAACACGCCGACACGCGAGATCGGCGGCAACTGGATCTGCTGGATGAGGGTGGGCAGGTCCATGTCCTTCCCGCCGCGCCACGCCGCGTCGATGAGCGAGGAGAGGAGGATGTGGTCGCGGCTCCTGCCCGGGTCGGCATCGAGCCCGAGCAGGCCCAGGATGCTCGTCACGGTGGTCGTGATCCGCTCGCGGAACAGCTCGGCATCCGACGCCGCGTCTCCTGGGGGCGCGCAGAGCGACCGCAGGATCGACACCGGCAACCCGGCCTCGCTGCCCGGCGTGTAGATGGCGAAATCGGCGGCGTCGCGCAGCCGCGCGATCCGATCGCCGTCTTCGTCCCACTCGGCCAGCCCCTTCTTCCACAGTTCCGCCTGCTGGGCGGCGTACTCCTCGATGCTCACACCCTTCCGGCGCGCATCGTCCGGGTTGACCCAGGGCAGGAAGTCCTCGGGCCGAAGCTTGGGGAACGTGAGCAGCAGGTTGCCGAGGTCGCCCTTCGGGTCGATGACGATGGCGGGAACCTTGTCGATCGCCGCCTCTTCGAGTAGGGAGAGGCACAACCCGGTCTTGCCGCTGCCTGTCATGCCCACGCACACCGCGTGGGTGACCAGATCGCGCGAATCGTAGAGCAGCCAGCCCTTGCCGCGCTGGCGCGTCGCGAGGTCGTACGGGCGGCCGAGATAGAAGACGCCGAGCTTTTCGAACTCCTGCATAGAGAGTAGTGTACCGCAGCGGGGAAGGGTCGAAAGCGCGGGTACCGCGAGATGGGGACCGCGGGGCCGTCTGGGAAGTCCTGGGGCCAGACAGATCGATGCGCGGGGCGGCTCCGGGCGTGCCGGAGATGAGCCGGGAATGAGCCGGGAATGGAGACTCCAGGATCACGACCCGGATCACATATATAATATCCCTGTTTTCGATCGGTCCGTCCACGCAGTTGAGAGCCACTATGATACCCAGCCGCGAACATGCCCGGTCACTGATTGAACTCGATCCCACCGTGTCGCCGCCTGTGGCGCTGCCCGACCGCATCTACGCCACGCTGAAGCACCGCATCCTGACCTGCACGATGCTTCCCGGTTCGCGCATCGTGGAGAAGGAGCTGTGCTCCGAGATGCAGGTGTCGCGGACGCCGCTGCGGGAGGCGCTCAACCGCCTGGCGCTCGAAGGGCTCGTCACCATTGCGCCCTATCGCGGCTTCGCCATCGCGATGCTGACCCTCGCAGGCTTCCGGGAATTGTGCGAGGTGCGGCGGATCCTGGAGGCCGAGGCCGGGGCGCTCGCCGCCCAGCGGGCGACCGACGCTGACCTGACCCGCCTGTCCGGGCTTGCCGAGCTGAAGTACCGGCGGGAAGACCGCCAGACGTACGAGAAGTACCTGCGCGCGAACAGCGCGTTCCACCTCGCGCTCGTGAAGTGTACCCGCAACGTCCGGCTCGAGGCGCTGGTGATGGCGGCGCTCGACCAGCACCAGCGCCCGCTCTACATGGGCCTCGGCGTCGGCGTGGACGGCAAGGCGTCCACGGCCGAGCACCTGGAGATCATCGAGGCGCTTCGCCGGCGCAGTTCCGCGAAGGTTCGGAAGGTGATGCTCGAGCACATCACGCGTGGAGAGGATCGCATCGCCCGGGCGCTCGTTGCGGCCGGGTACTAACGGATGCGGTCATAATCCAGCAGGTGTCCCTTGTCGCCAGCGGTGATTCGCGCCTCTCCGCCAACCGCGTCTGCTGGCCAGCCCAGGCCGAACTCGAGGCAACGCTCGCCCGGACCCAGGATCGATGGACGTCTCGTGCTCGACGGCGCGCCGTTCCGACCGGGCTCGCCGGTCGAGGCGCGCCGCGCGGGCATCGTGCTGCTGCCAGAAGACCGCAAGGCTCAGGGGATCTGCTGCTCGACGAGCCGACGCGCGGCATCGACCTCGCGGCCAGGTCACTCATCATAGCCGGGGCGACTGCCCGACAAGAGGTGCCGACCGTGGACCTGACACCCGACCGCCCGTTCATCACCAGCACGCTGGTGGATCTCGTCCGGATCAACTCGATCAACCCGCGCATCGCGCCGGACGGCGCCGGCGAGGCAGAGATTGCCGCGTATGTCGCCCGGACGCTGGCGTGGCTCGGCCTCGACGCGACGACGTTCGAATCGGAGCCGGGACGGGTCACGGCGATGGGCACGTTGCGCGGGACGGGCGGCGGAGGGTCGCTCATGCTGAACGGCCATGCGGACACCGTCGGCATCGAGGGGATGACCGACCCGTTCTCCGCGCAGATTCGCGATGGCCGTCTCTACGGCCGGGGCGCGCACGACATGAAGGGCAGCCTGGCCGCCTGCATCGGCGCCGCGAAGATCCTGGCCGACGCCGGAGTCAGACTCCGGGGCGACCTGGTGATTGCGGCCGTGGCCGACGAGGAATACGGCAGCCTCGGTACGGCCGACCTGATCGGTCGGTGCCGCGTGGACGCAGCGGTCGTCACCGAGCCGACGAACATGGACGTCTGTCTGGCGCACAAGGGCTACGTGTGGGTCGAAGTGGAGACGCACGGCACGGCGGCCCACGGCAGCCGGTTCACGGAGGGCGTGGACGCGGTGATGCGGATGGGCTGGTTTCTCTTCTCGCTCGACCGCCTGGAGCAGTCGCTGCGTCTCGGGCCCGCGCACCCGCTCGTCGGGCCACCCTCGCTGCACGCCGCGATGATCGAGGGCGGGACCGGTCTGAGTACTTACGCTGCGAGGTGCCGGCTGCAGATCGAGCGGCGCACCGTCCCGGGCGAGGCCGTGGAGGCCGCGGTCGGCCAGATCCAGGCGCTCGTCGATCAGTTGTCGGCCGACGACTCGAGCTTCCAGGCGACCGTGCGCCCGTTCTTCGCGCGGGAACCCTTCGAGGTCGCGCCCGAGGCGCGGATCGTCCGCGTGATCACGGAGGCCGCGAGCGGCGTGCTCGGGCGCCGGCCGGCGTTTGTCGGCGACACCCCCTGGATGGATGCGGCGCTGCTGGCGGCGGCGGGCATCGAGACCGTCGTCATGGGGCCGCTCGGCGCCGGCGAGCACTCGGCGGTGGAGTGGGTGGACGTGGAGACGGTGGTGCAGCTGGCCGGGATCCTGGCGCGGACGGCGGTCGAGTACTGCGGGATCGATCGGTGAGGGGCTGCGGCGGCTCGAAGAATGTCGTCGCGTCACGATCAAAATGATATATAATATTCTCTCAACTGCCTGAATCATACCCCATGGGCCGGCGAGGAGATCGAACGATGCAGCACGCGCTTGAACAGGGCTTGTTTCCACCCACTCTCATCGAGGAGATCCGACAGGAGTTCGTCTACGTCGACTGGGACCCCTACTCGGGCCAGCGCGTCTTCTTCGATGCCGCCTCCGGCTCCTGCCGGCCCAAGCGCGTCGTCGAGGCCATGGCCATCGAGACCTCCCTGCCCGACCAGCAGGGGCGCGCGAACCCAGGCTCGCAGCACGCCGAGGACGTGACGGCCAGGGGGATCGAAGACCTGATGATCTTCTTCGGCGCCCGCTCCGGCCAGACCATCCCCGGGTGGAGCAGCAGCCACGTCATCTTCCGTATCACTGACGCCGTGCTCTCCAGCGTGCCTGGCACCAACGTCGTCACGACCGGCCTCGACCACGCCTCGGTGCGCAGCGCGATCACCCAGTTCTCCGCGAAGTACGGGAAGGAAGAGCGGATCGCCGAACCCAACCGGGACACCGCCTCGGTGGAGATCGACGCGATCCTCGAGAAGATCGACCGACACACCTGCTTTCTCGCCGTGACGCACACGTCGAACGTCACCGGTGAGGTCTATGACGTCAGGACGATCGTGAAGGAGGCGAGGCGCATCACGCCCGACCTCTACGTCATGGTTGACGGCGTCCAGTACTCGCCGTCGGATGTCGTGGACGTCGAGGACATCGGCGCCGACGCCTACGTCATCGCGCCCTACAAGAACTACGGCGTCAAGGGCTGCGGGTATGCGCACGTGACCGACCGGCTCGCCTCGCTCCCGCACGGGAAGTACGCCTTCAAGCCGGCCACCAGCTGGGATCTGGGTGGCGTCGAACACCAGTCCTACGCCGCGTGGTCGGCGGTCGTTGACTACCTGTGCTGGCTGGGACGCCACTTCACCACATCGACCGACCGTCGGACGCTGGTCATCGCGGCGATGACGGCCATCAAGGCCCACCAGGTCGGCCTGCTGGCCCTGCTGCTCAACGGCACCGGTGATGTCCCGGGTCTGACCGACATGCCCCACGTCACCCTCTACGGCATGGGCGACGACCTGTCGCGACAGTCGCTGCTCGTGGGGTTCAACCTGGAGGGCATCGAGGCGACGGACGGCTGCGCCCGCTACCGCGCCGAGCAGCTGCGGCTGCACGCCCCCGGCCACGATCCGTTCTTCGCGGCCATGCTCCAGCAGATCGGGATCGAGAGCTTCATCAGGCTGTCGGGCAGCCACTACAACACGCCGGCCGAGATCGAACGCTTCCTCCGGGCGACGGCGAGCTTCGCCCCGTCGGGCGCGGCCCGGAGCGTCGTCGGCTGCGCGTCGTAGCGCGACAGGTCTGCGATCTGAGTCGCAGAACAAGGTCGGGTGGAATTTCCGCGAATCGCAGATACGTAATACAGTTCTGCAAGAAGCGGACATGACACCCGACCCCGTTCCCGTTCACAGTCGCACCCGGCACGGCGGCGCGCTCCTCGTCGCCGTCGGCATCTTCGTCAGCCGGATCTTCGGCCTCGTCCGGGTCCGGGTGTTCTCGCACTACTTTGGCCTCGCCTCCGACGAGGCCGACGCCTTCAACACCGGCTTCCGCATCCCCAACCTCCTGCAAAACCTCTTCGGCGAAGGCGCGCTGTCTGCGTCGTTCATACCCGTCTACGCGAGGCTCGTCGCGGCAGGCGACGAGGGCGAGGCGGACCGGCTTGCCGGCGCCGTCGGGGGCCTGCTGGCGTTCACCGTCTCGGTCATCGTGCTCGTCGGCGTCCTCGCGACCGCGTGGCTGATCGACCTGATCGCGCCTGGATTCGAGGGGGAGAAACGGCTCCTGGCCATCCGCCTCGTGAGGATCCTGTTCCCGGGCGCCGGGTTGCTCGTCATCTCGGCGTGGTGCCTGGGCATCCTCAACAGCCACCAGAAGTTCTTTCTCTCGTACGCCGCGCCCGTGGCCTGGAATCTGGCGATGATCGCCGCACTGGTGATCGTCGGCGGCCATACGGACCTCGGTTCGCTGGCGGTCGTGCTGGCGTGGGCCTCCGTTGCCGGCAGCGCGCTGCAGATAGCCGTGCAACTGCCCACCGTGTCGCGCGTGCTGTCGCAGTTCCGGCCTTCGCTCGACATCCGCTCGTCGCACGTACGCGAGGTCGTCCGCAACTTCTGGCCGGTACTGTTCAGCCGCGGCGTCGTGCAGATCAGCGCGTACATCGACCAGTTGATTGGCAGCCTGTTACCTACAGGTGCCATCACGGGACTCACCAACGTCCAGTTGCTCTACACACTGCCGGTCAGTCTCTTCGGCATCTCGGTGTCGGCGGCAGAGCTGCCGGCAATGTCCCGGGCCACGGGTGACGAGGCCGCCGTCGCGGCGCACCTCCGGGCGCGGCTTGGCGCCGGGCTGCAGCAGGTCGCGTTCTTCGTCGTGCCGTCGGCCGTGGCATTCGCCGCGCTTGGCGACCTGGTTGCCGGGACGATCCTGCAGACCGGACGGTTCCGGCACGAAGACGCGATCTATGTGTGGGGCATTCTGGCCGCCTCCGCTCTCGGGCTGCTCGCATCCACGTTCGGTCGGCTCTACTCGTCCACCTACTGGGCGCTTCGCGATACGCGAACGCCGCTGCGGTACGCGATCGTGCGCGTCACGCTCACCGGCACGATGGGCTACCTGGCCGCGATGTATCTGCCGACTCTTCTCGGTGTCGAAGCGCGCTGGGGCGCGGCAGGCCTCACCGCCACGTCCGCGTTGTCGGGATGGGTCGAGCTGTTCCTGCTGCGGCGCACGTTGTCACGGCGAATCGGCGCCGCCGATCTGCCGGGCTGGTTCCTCGCGAAGTTGTGGACGTCGGCGGCTGCTGCCGCCGGCGTGGCCTGGGCGATCAAGCTGGTCCTGCCTCCAGAGGGCTCGCCAGTCCTGCGAGGTGTTTTCACCCTCGGGCCGTATAGCCTCGTCTATCTCGGTCTGACGCTCCTGCTTGGCTTGCCCCAGGCGCACGGACTCCTGCGACGGGTCCGCTGACACCGTGTCGCCGGTCCGATCTTGCGCGGATCTTCCTCGCGGCGTCACAGCACTCTTGACATAGAACAGTTGGACTAGTACACACTGATCGCATGACCGTTCCCGTCAAACTGTTCATCCTCGGCCTGCTCGTGCAGAAGGAGCGCCACGGCTACGAGATCAGCGCCACCGCGAAAGCGCGGGGCGTGGGCGACTGGGCCGGGTTCGGCCTCGGCTCGCTCTACCACGCGCTGGCCGCGCTCGAGAAGGCGGGCGACATCAAGCAACGGCGCACGGAACGGCGTGGCAAGTACCCGTCGCGCGCCGTCTACGCGATCACGCGCAAGGGGAGAGACACGGTTGGCAGGTTGCTGGTGGAGGCGAGCCAGGACGCGCGCCTCGAGGACCCGATCGATCTCGTCCTCGGCTTCCTCCCGCTCCTGCCGGCCGACGAGCGAAGGCCGCTCCTCGAGCTTCGCTTGAACCTGCTGGAGGACGCGACGCACGAGATGGCGGAGAAGGCGCAGCAGCTGCGCGAGCGCGGCGGCGAAGCGTGGGCCATCGCCTCGCTCGATCGGTGGGTGAGCATGGGGCAGTCCCAGGCGCAGTGGCTCCGGGGACTGCTCGACGATGTGAGGAATTGGCACTCGTAGGGGCGACGGGCCGGTCGCCCCTACGTCAGGCCGACGGGCCGGTCGAGGTACTCGCGAATGAGGTTGAGCAGGTAGTCGGCCTTCTTCGACATCCGGCCGAGGCGCTCGCGTTGCTCCGGCGTGAGCTCTGCCAGGTAGCCGCCGTCGAGGACCGAAACGCTCATTTGCTTCGGTCTCTCGTCAACCACAAGCTTGTATGTGTTGCGATCGCTGATGGCCCAAGAGGACGCGGTGGACGAGCGCGCAGGATTGAGGTGATGCACCACAACTGAGTCGAATGGGTAAGATGCAATAGTCGCTGGAACTCGAATCCGGGAGATGCTCATGCGCTGTTTGGTTGTCCGAACCGCTCTCCTCGTCGCCGTCGTCTCGCTCGGCGCCGGCATTCCCGCCGCGCGCGGTGAAGACAAGCCTATCGTCAGCGGGGAGGTCGGCCGCAAGCTCGATGACTACTTGAGCCGGCTCGAGCGGTTTGGCTTCTCCGGCGGCGCACTTGCTGTGCGAGGCAAGGACGTGCTGCTGATGAAGTCGTACGGCCTGTCCGACCGGGCGCAGAAGACGCCGCTGGCTACCGATAGCGTGTATAGCCTGGGCTCTATTACCAAGCAATTCACGGCCGCTGCCATTCTGACGCTCGAAATGCAGGGCAAGCTCTCGGTGAGCGATCCGATGAGCAAGCATCTCTCCGGTGTGCCCGCCGACAAGGCCGGCATCACGCTTCATCATCTGCTGACGCACTCGTCCGGTCTCGAGTCCGATTTCAGCCCAACCGACTACGACCCTGTTGGCCGCGAGGAATACGTCGGCCGGGCGCTGAAGTCGAGATTGCTGTTCGAGCCCGGGCGGGGCTACGAGTACTCGAACTCGGGCTACAGCCTCCTTGCCGCGATCGTGGAGAAGGTGTCCGGCAAACCCTACGAGGCGTATCTCATCGAGCATGTGCTCGAGCCGGCGGGCATGCTCGAGTCCGGCTACAAGGCTCCGGGGTGGGCGACCTCGCGAATCGCGCACGGGTACCGCGACGGCGAGGATTGGGGGACGATCCTGGATCGCATTCAAGCGCCCGACGCCCCCTACTGGATGTTGCGCGGCAATGGCGGGCTGCACACGACGCTTGGCGACATGTTGTTGTGGCACCGCGCGCTCGATTCCGACGCCGTCCTGTCGAAGGAGGCGCGGACGAAGTACTTCAAGCCGTACGTCGCCGAGGGTCCGGCGCAGCGCTCGTTCTATGCCTACGGTTGGGCCGTCAGCAAGACGCCGCGCGGGAGCACTGTCGTTCAGCACAACGGCGGGAACGGGATCTACGTGGCGGAGTTCATGAGGTTTCCCGAGGAAGACGCGATGCTCTTTCTGACATCAACCAACGCGGACGTGAAGGCGGGCCCGGTGGTGCAGATCCTCGAGCGGATCCTCTTTGGTGGAGCGGTGTCGATGCCCCCGGCCGTCGTCAACATGGCGCCGGAGAGGCTTGCGCCGCTGGCCGGCCGTTTTGTGTTGCCCAAAGGCGGCGCGATCACCATTGCCGCCGACGGCAACGCACTGGCCGTGCGCGCGGATGATCCGGAAGCCATGGCGGCGCTCGCCCCGCCGCCGGCGGGAGAGGCCGATCGGTTTGCTCAGTTGACGACCCGGACGGCCGACATCTCGTCACGTGCCTTCAAGGGAGACGTCTCGGGCCTGCACCAGGCCATGGGCGGCGACATGCCGCTGGAGCAAGTCAAGACGCAGGAGGCCGGGATGATGCGCGATCGCGAAGGGCGGCTCGGGCGCTTCGTGAAGTCGATCGCGCTTGCGACGGTTCCACGAGAGGGCGATACAGTGCAGACGATAGTGCAGCTCGAGTTCGAGAAGGGGTCGGTCTTCAACATCTACGTGTGGGGTCCGCGTCGCCTCCTGGGTATCCGCGGCACGCCACAACTTCCCGCGCTGCGATTCCTGCCCGTGTCGGATCGGAGTTTTGCCGCCTACTCGCCCGAGAGGGGGGACGCCGGGCAGACTCTGTCGTTTGAAACGGCCGGTGGCGAGACCGTGCTGGTGCTGCCGACGGCGGGAGGGCCCGTGACGGCCCGCAAGGGAAAGTAGACCGCCCAGCGACCTGCGCGACCACGTGGTTCGTGTCTTCGAGGAGAACGCGCGCGCAGGGGAATACGAGGCTCCCGCCTCGTCAGACAAACTTCATCGATTGGCGTATCCGCGCCACGACGTTCGATGGCATCGCCAGCTACACCTGGCGCACCTACAACCTGATCGGCCCCGAGCAGACCGAGACCGTTGAGGTGATGCGGGTCAGCTCGGACGTCTTCCGTGTGCTGGGAATCCAGCCGATGATCGGCCGTTCGTTTCTGCCGGAAGAGTACCCGCCCGACACGTTGTTGCCGAAAGATCGGCCCACGTGGAGATGCCGAAGCGGATTTTCACAGCGTAGCCGGCAGCTGGCAGTGGGTGGCACGGTTGCACTGCAACCGTGCGGGGCGGTGGTATCCTGTTGATGAGCCAGGTCAAGAGGATGTCCAAGCACGCTCGTACGCTCGGGACCACGGCCGCCGAGCGCGCGGCTGCCGGGAAGGCGCTGCGGTCGACGGTGCCGCGGTCGGCCCACGCCGACTGGCGCAGGTCGGCGAAGGAGGCGGATCCCCTGGTGTTGCTGGAGGCGTCCAACCGCGGACGCCTGAGGTCGCTCATCCCGATTCGATACGGCCGGATGATCGCCTCGCCGTTCGCCTTCCTGCGAGGCGCAGCCGCCGTCATGGCCGCCGATCTTGCCACGACTCCCGTGACGGGGCTACGCGTCCAGGCGTGCGGCGACTGTCACCTCGCGAACTTCGGCGGCTTCGCCACGCCCGAGCGCAACTTCGTCTTCGACATCAACGACTTCGACGAGACGCTGCCGGCGCCCTGGGAGTGGGACGTCAAGCGGCTAGCCGCCAGCGTCGTCGTCGCCGGTCGCGAGATCGGGCTTCGACCGGCGGCGGCGCGCGCGGTGTGCGGAGCGACCGTGGCGTCGTACCGCGAGCACATGCGCGACTACGCGAGGATGCACGTGCTCGACACGTGGTACGCTCACATCCCCGTGGACGCGCTTGTCGCCCGGGCGCCCGATGCGCGGGCCCGCCGCCGCGAACGTGCCTGGATTGCGGCCGCCCGGGCCCAGACCGCCGGGCGCCTGCTGCCCCACCTCACCGAAGAGGTCCGCGGGCAGCGCCGCATCGTCGAACACCGGCCCTTCGTGTACCACGCGCCCGATATCGGGCGCCATGCGGCCGAGGTCACGCGGGTTTTCACTGCTTACCGCGCCAGCTTGCCCGAGGAGCGGCGACGGCTCCTGGAACGGTTTCGCCTGGTCGACGTGGCGATGAAGGTGGTGGGCGTAGGCAGCGTGGGCACGCGCTGTGCGATTGCGCTGCTGATGGCCGAGGGCGACGATGCGCTCTTCCTGCAGTTCAAAGAGGCGCGCGTCTCGGTGCTCGAGCCCTACGCGGGGCGGAGCGGCTACCGCAACCAGGGCGAGCGGGTCGTTGTCGGCCAGCGGCTGATGCAGGCCGCGAGCGATCTCTTCCTAGGCTGGGCCGGCGACGGCCGGGGGCGGTGGTTCTACTTCCGGCAGCTCAAGGACATGAAGTGGGGCGCGGACATCGGGCGGATGACCGAGCCGATGTTCAGGGTCTACACAGAGACGTGCGCGTGGGCGCTGTCTCGGGCGCACGCCCGTTCGGGCGACGCCGCGGCCATCGCCGGCTATCTCGGCGCAGGCACGCCATTTGACGAAGCGATAACGGAATTCGCGGTGGCCTACGCAGACCAGACCGAGCGCGACCACGCGGCGCTCGTGAAGGCGGTGCGGCAAGGCCGGGTCCGGGCGCGCGCCGAAAATCCGCGCTGACGGTTGGGGCACGGTCCGCCGCGGGCCGCGGTCTCAGAACCTGACGTGCAGCCGGATCCCCGGCACGACCACCGGGCCGCGGTCGCGATTGTACGCGGGGTTCACGATGTACTGGAGATCCAACGCCGCGAAGACCCCGCGCGCGAGCGCGGCGGTGTAGAAGAGCTCGAGGATGCGCTCGCGACCGTAGTTCAGACGGCCGTCGCCGATGATGAACCCGAGGCCGCCCGACGCCAGGTACTCCTGGTGGGGCGCCGACAGCGCGTTGACCGAGAGAGCCACGCCCACACGGTCCCCTTCCCGTCGCCACCGTGCGCCGTCCGTCTTCACACCGACGAGCCCGGCGCGATCCACCTCCGTGAACGCGAACGACTCCGTCCGGCCGTTGTTCCAGCTGGCGCGGCCGAAAATCACGACGCCATCGACGAGTTCCTGCTCGATGTTGACCCCGGCTCCGTACTTCCGCCGCCCGGCCTGCCGCTGCGCGGTGATATCGGGCACCGGATCGACGCCACGGCGGAACGCGTCGAGAGCCTCCTGGTAGTTCCCCATCCGCGCCCGGTTGAGGAACCCGAGGACGCGCACGGTTCCAGGGCGCCCGGGCACGAGGCCGCGCCGCACCTCGAACTCGACGTTCGTGCCGCCGGCATGGCGCAGGTCCCAGTCGAGTGTCATGCCGTTGGCGGTCGTCGGCATCAGCGCCTGGAGCGCCCGCACGGTCCACGCGCGGTCTGTGTACTCGACCGCCGCCGCCAGGGTGTAGCCGCGGGTGTCGGCCGCGTAATCGAAGGCGCCGTTGTTCCCAACGGTCCAGTTCATGAACTGGCGCCGGCTGTCGCCGGTGCCCGCGTTCACGTCGAACACGTCAACGGTCGACATCTTCCCGAGGCGAAACTCGAGGCGCCGGGCGGGGAGGCGGGTGAAGAGCCCCAGTTCGCCCCGCTCGGCCGGCACCGTCCCGCCGCCGAGCGGGATGACGTGGTGCACCACGAACCGCGCCAGGTACGGCGCTGCGCCGAGCGACGGGGTGCGGACGACATCGTAGTTGGGGTAGCCGGCCGCGCCAACCGCGCCGCTGAGGCCGGCGCCGCCCGCACTCTCGACGTGGAGGATCACCTCGGTCTTTGCGCCCAGTTCGAGTCCGGCGTAGATCGTGGTGACACTCGAAGTGGCGTGCTCGGGTTCCGGCCGCAGGCTGTTGTCGCCGGCATAGGGCGAAGGGAAGCGCCCATGGCGCTGGTAAATCAGGTTCACCTGACCGCCCACGTACCACCGCGTGTCGGCTGGGTGGTCCAAGAGCGTATCCGCGCGATCGGGTGCGACGGTCGCCGGAGCGGGCGGCGCCTGGATCGGCGACTGCGCGGCGGCCGGTATCACCCACGCGGCGACCAGCAGCGCGACGGTCGCCAGAACTAGCGCGGCGGCGCGCATCGGTGGCGGTCGCATGGCGTTCGACTCGGGGTCCGAGGGCCAGTCGGGTGCGAATCGCACTACCGCGGCTTCAAGTCGTTGTCGTCGGCGGGGTGGTGTTCGCCGAGCGCTTCCTTGAAGCCCCGAATCGACTCGCCGAGGCCCGTGCCGAGTTCGGGCAGTCGTTTTGGGCCGGAGACGAATACCGCGGTCCCGAGGATTCAGGAGCAGATGCACGGGCTGTAACAGGCCTTCGAACACGAGGTCCTCCTGGAGTTCGTTCCGGTATTGTTCGAGAGCGATCCTGACGTAGCGGTCGGCCCCACACGAGCGGCAGGACCGCGGCAAGGCCCAACAGGCGGGCGCGGTTGCCGGGGCGGCAGATCGAGAGCGGATTCCACATCTCGCTGCCTCATCTTCGCTGATTCCGCCCCCCGGCGGAATAGCCAGATGCGGCGCTGGCCGGAATAGAGGTGCCGTGCCGCCGGGAAGATAGGGTGCTCACCGAGTCTCCATGACGGAATCAGGAGGTCGAGACGCAAAGGGACACCGCCAGGGTCGGCCATCGGAACGAACGCGAGGTAGTTCTGTCGCTGATGGTCGCCACCGCGGGAGGCTGCGCGCGAGTCGGGACCGACCCGGCCCATCAGCAGACGGGAAGGCGTCGCCGGGGCTATGATGTCTCTTGCCCGGTTCCTTGCTCCTCCAGTCCGTGAATGCGCGCCATGCGTTCCCGCAGCGCCGGGCTGTCAGATGTGCGCTCTAATTGATCCTTGTCGTACGCCGCATGGTGGGTGCGACGTGCGCGCTTTGATCTTGCCCGTTCCGGGCCCGCTGTGCCCTGTCAGCGGCACCGGCCGCGCAGCAGACGCAGACCCGAATCACGCTGGAGCAGGCGATTGCTCTGGCGCTGGCGAACCACCCGTCCATCAGGGCGACCCGAACGCAGACCGAACAGAGTCGCGCCCAGGAGGTGACGGCCGCCTTGCGTCCGAACCCGCTCCTGTCGTGGGATGCGCAGTTCCTCCCGGTGCTCCAGCCCGGCCAGTGGACCTCCGATTCGTTCGACAACGTCGTGCAGTTCGACGCGGGCGTTGGCTACCTGTTCGAGCGGGGCGGAAAGCGCGACCGGCGGATTGACGCGGCGCGCGACCAGACCGTCCTCACGCAGGCCCAGATCTCCGATGCCGAGCGCGTGCTGACGTTCGCCGTCAGTCAGCAGTTCGTCGGCGTCCTGCTCGCGCGGTCGAACGTGCGTTTCGCGGAAGACGCCTTGGGGAACTACCAGCGGACCGTCCGGCTCAACGAGGAACGGCAACGGGCGGGCGACATCAGCGAGAGCGACCTGCTCAAGATCAAGATCCAGCTCCTGCAGTGTCGTGGGCGAGCTGGAATTCCGGAAGCGGGAAGACCGTTTGGAGGATCTGGAGACCGTCGCGCTGCGGGAACGGCCCGACTTGCGGGCAGCCCGGTCCGCGGTGAGCGCGGCGCGGAGCCAGGTGAGGCTGGCCAAAGCCAACGGAACGCAGGACGTCAACGCCACGCTCACGGCCCATGCGGTCTTCGGGTTCGTGTTGGCCGCCCTGATGCCTCGGATCCACGCTGGCGAGCGACGGAGTCCGATTCTCTCTGCACCCACCCCTGGCACGGCGCTCCGTCCGAGGAACGGCTAGGCTGTCGGCATGTGAAACCCGCCGGGCCCTGGACGATACGGTTCGGGGAGTTCGACGATGGTGCTCCCGTCGCGCGCCTCTTCCAGGAGCGAGAGCGCCGCGCGAAGGACGTGATGGTGCCGGGCGATGTCGTGGGGAGCACCGAGCGGCCTCCCAAGCAGGTGCCTCGTGATGACGACGCGCGGCAGCAGCATCCGTTCCGCCGTGTGACGGAAGGCCCGGATCTGAACGACGACGGTCGGGGTGCCGGCTTCTTCCAGTGCCCGTGCGACGTGTCCGACGGACACGTGGCAGACGGGTCAAACGGGCACGAGCACGACGGCATCGATCCCGCGCTCCTTCATGAGCGCCGTCCACTCGGGGCCGCTCTCGTGGATGATCCGAGTCTGTGCCGCCGCCCCGACGAACGAGTACGCCTCGGACGCCAGTTCGCCGATGACGCCGGCTTCCGCTAGTTCCCGCATCCGCTCGAGCGGGAAACTGACGTTCGGATCGGCGAGCGCACCGCGAATGTCGTACCCGCCGTGACGCACCCGCAGGTGTTCATTCGGCGTGTTCGCGGGAATCACCGAGAGCGTCGGCTTCGCCTTCAGGAACTCGTCGATGCGCCGCGTCGCCTCCTCCTGGGACATGTCCGGCACATCGAGGGGTTGGGGGTCGTGTCCTGCAAGGTAGTGGCCGCTGGACGTGAGGAGTGCGACCCGCGCGCGTGACACGGGTTTCGACAGCGGGACGAACGGTCCCGTGTCATAGACCCAGGCCGGCCTTTTCGAGGGCTGGTCCTTCGGCGCATACGCGCGCACCTGCCACTCGTACACGTGGTCGAGAATTCGACTCAGCTCTCCATCGTCCGCCGACTCGCCGATCCTCTGGAATAACGACTGGATGAAGTTCGCCGACTCTTCTGTGGACAGGTTCTTGATGAACTTGAAGAGAAGGTCTGTCCGCGCGCCGTACGAAAACGAGTTCTTGAACTGCTCGAACGATTCAGATTCCAACGACGGCACTGTCATAGGACATCCCTTCCAGGAGGTGACCGCCTGCTCATTCTACCTTCGCCGCTCCAGAAGGTGTCCAGGCGCCCACCCGGCCCAGCTCTTTCGGAACCCGGCGTTGGCACGACAGCCGGAGTCGGCCGGCGAGGTGCTGGGGGGCGCGGGCGACGGGCGGGTGGCGGGGTGACTGGCGACGAGGGACACGTGGGCCTGCGGGGCGAGGAGGACGGGCAACAGGTGACGCGACGGACGGGACGACGCGGGGGCGGGGATGCGCGCAGCCCCGGTCCCGCACCCGGAGGCTGGCCGCCAGTTCACGATCGCCCGGCCCATACGGCTCGAGGTCGACCGGCAGCTGCAACACGCCGCCGACCACGGAGAGCAGACTCAGTTCATGGTGCTGGCCCACGACGAGGCCCACGGCGCTCCGCTCGCCCGCCTCGGTGGTGTGCGGCACGATCACGGGATGGCACCAGGGACACCGGACCGTGGGACAGCGCCCCACGGTCGTGCCATCCAGGACGAGGCCGATGCGGACGACCTCGTCGAACCCTTTCCGGCGCTTCGCCTGGCGCACCGCCGTCACGAGGGCGGCGCGCGTGGTGGGCACGTCGAGCCGTTCGGTGAAGGAGGCCACCGTGTCGTCGCTGAACGGCTGCCGGATCCCCAACGCCCGTCGGGCGGGTGAGCGGACGAGGGCTTCGACCGCATGGAACGCGCCGTCCCGCAGCAGGGAGGCCGCCAAGGTCGCCCAGATCAGGGCGGCGGCCGGCACG
>JANYLG010000086.1 GCA_025363775.1 Acidobacteriota bacterium
CCGATGGCGTCGAAGAAGGTGGCCCGCTTCATCAACGCCGCCAGCGCGGTGTGCCCGCTCGTCATCCTCGCCAACCTGTCCGGGTTCGACGGATCGCCTGAGTCGATGCGCCGGCGCCAGCTCGAGTGGGGCGCCGAGATCGGCCGTGCGGTCGTCAACTTCAAGGGGCCGATCGTGTTCGTCGTGATCTCGCGGTATCACGGCGGCGCGTTCGTCGTGTTCTCGAAGGCGTTGAACGAGAATATGGAGGTGGTGGCCCTCGAGGGGACGTTCGCATCGGTCATCGGCGGCTCCCCCGCCGCCGCGGTCGTCTTTGCGCGGGAAGTGGATGCCCGGACCCGGAAAGATCCTCGGGTGCAGAGCATCCAGAAGGAACTGGACCAGGCGTCGGACGCGGGCAAGGCGGCTCTGCGAGCGAAGCTCCTGGAAGTGACGCGGAGCGTCCGTTCAGAGAAGTTGGGCCAGGTGGCTGACGAATTCGACCGGATTCACAGCGTGCACCGAGCGCTTCAGGTCGGGTCGCTCGATCGGATCATTCGGGCGTCCGATCTTCGCCCCTACGTGGTGGACGCCCTCGAGCGCCTGATGGCCAGAGATATCCAGCGGGGCGCCGGAGCGCGGGCCGTGTAGACAGCGTCCAGGGCTGAGTTCATCACGGGTGATCGCCGCATCTGCTCCTCCACCCGGCCTAGCCGCGCGGTCGTGTGCGAGTGACTGTTTCGTCCAGGAGCCGCGTCGCGGCCTCGTCCACCGACACGGTACCTGACAGCACCTCGGAGGCGATCCCGCCGCCTGCCCGCTGACTCTGCAGCGTGCCCCTCAGACGACGCGTGGCTTCCTCGATGACCGCCTCGCGCACTTCCTGCTCGATCGAGTCCATGCGCTGCGCCTGCCACCGTGGGCTGAACTCCGATCCGAGCGCCTCGAGGTCGTCCACCAATTCCTTTACGCCATGCCCCTGCTCGCCGCTGACCAGGAAGGTCCGCGGTTCAATGAGCGTGCCCGGCCGCCGGGGCAGCCACGGCGCGAGGTCGCCGGCCGTCTCGTCCTCGTCCTCGACGACGGGGGCGTGGTGGCCGCTCAAATCCTCGCGCGCCACGCGCAACATCGCGAGCAGCTCGCCGTGCAGCCTGGCCGCGTCAGGCCGGTCGGCCTTGTTGACGACGAACAGGTCGCCGATTTCCATCAGCCCCGCCTTCAGGAGCTGAATGCTGTCGCCGAGGCCGGGAGCGAGCACGATCATCACGAAGTCGGCGACTCCTGCCACCTCCACCTCGCTCTGCCCGACGCCGACGGTCTCGACAAAGACGACGTCGCACCCGATGAGGCCCATGATCCGGATGACGCCCTTGACCCCTAGCGCGAGCCCCCCGAGGTGCCCGCGGGACGCCATCGACCGGACGAACACCATCGGGTCGGTGGCATGGCGCATCATGCGCACGCGGTCGCCCAGGACCGCGCCGCCCGTGAAGGGGGAGGAGGGGTCCACAGCGACGACGCCAAGTCGCCGATCCGGATGGCGGCGGCGGTAGTCCCGGATGAGGGCGTCGGTCAGCGTGCTCTTGCCTGAGCCCGGGGCGCCGGTGATACCGATCAGGAGCCGCGGCAGCGTCAGGCGGCCTGAATCGCCGGCCTCGAGACCGGCTGCGGCCTGGAACACCTCGGGCAGCCGGTGGGGCTCGTCGGAGAGGATCGACATCAGCCGGGCGGCGGGGCGGATGGCGCCGGGACCCTCAGCCGCGGCGGCACGAACGAGAGTGGAAATAGTGGTCGACATCAGCCACCGGGAAGTCTACAAGAATCGCCGGAGCGGGGCGAGCGGGAAGGGCAATCGGGGAGTGACGGGGTCGGGCCGGGCGGCCTCTTTCAGGCCGCCCCACCAGATGCTCGTCGCAGGCGTGCCAGCCGGCCAGCAAAGCTCCGCATCACGCCGCTGAGATCGCCGAGGCGCTCGTCGCGGGTTCTTGCTGCCGGAGCGCGGCCGGGCAACCGGCCGCGCCTGAGCCAGATTCCAGGGACCCCTCAGAAATCTGCTTCAACCATCAGAATCTCAGCCCTGGAAGATGTCTAGACGATTAACCGCGGGAGTTACCGCGGCCGGGGCCTTCGCGACCGGCTCGAAGGCCACCAGGCCGACCGGGGTTTCGACGACGACCGGCTGCGGGACCGGCTGCGGGACCGGCTTCGGGGCGGCCTTGCGGGCGGCCTTCTTCTGCGGGGCGGCTCTTTTGGCGAGTGGCGTGACGGCCGTCTTCACGATCTTCCTGGCCGCGGCCCTTTTTGGCGTCGCCTTCTTCACCGCCTTCTTCACGACCCTCTTCGGGGCGACTCTCTTCTTCGGCGTCGCCTTCTTCACCGCCTTCTTCACGACCCTCTTCGGGGCGACTTTCTTCTTCGGGGTGGCCTTCTTCACCGCCTTCTTCACCGTCTTCTGTTTGGGGGATCCGGATGACTTCACTGTCCGCTTCTTCGCCATCTATGCCTCCTTCAACGCCGAAGATATATTCGGCCGCGTGGCCGGCGCGATTATAACGCAACTCCCGGGCGGCGCATCGCGTTTCGGCAAGGAACACGATAAGATCCTCGCGACCCGGCAGGCCTTCCGCCACGAACATTCTGCCTGCAGACGGCTGCGCGAGCGGTGGCGACGGGGTCCGACCCCCTTTCAGGCGGCGACTCCATTTCTGGCGAGGACTCACGTGGCAGGCGATCTGACGAAGGCCGTGATTCTGGCGAGGGGACTGGGCACGCGGATGCGGCGCGCGGTCGCCGGCGCCGCGATAGACGAGGACCAGGCGCGCGCGGCCGACTCCGGCGTCAAGGGTATGATCCCGATCGGCCGACCGTTTCTCGATTTTGTCATCAGCGCGCTGGCCGACGCGGGATACCGTGATGTCTGCCTCGTGATCGGCCCGGAGCATCAGGCGATCCGCCACTATTACTCGCGGGATGTGAACCTGACTCGCGTCCGCATGGAGTTTGCGGTCCAGGCGCAGCCGCTCGGCACGGCGGACGCCGTGGCCGCCGCCGAGGCGTTTGCCGCGGGGGACGAGTTCCTCGCCATCAACTCGGACAACTACTACCCGGTCCCCGTCTTCGAGGCCGTCCGGCGCCTGTCGGGGTCAGGGCTGGCCGGGTTCGATCGGGAGACGCTCTCGAAAGAGGGCAACATCGACGACGATCGGGTGAGCAGGTATGCCGTGCTCCAGGTCAGCGCGGGCGGGTTGCTCGAGGACATTGTCGAAAAGCCGGACGCGGAGACCTGGGCGCGCACCGGCGCACGCGCGCTCATCAGCATGAACTGCTGGCGGTTCGGGCCGTCGATCTTCGACGCGGCGCGCCGGATCGAACCTTCGTCGCGCGGCGAATTCGAGCTGGCCGACGCGGTCAGGGAAGCGATGCGGCGGGGCGATCGTTTTCATGTCGTGCCTGTGCGGGCCGGCGTACTGGATCTGTCTCAGCGAGGCGACATCCCGTCGGTCGCGCGCAGGCTTGCGGGCGTGGAGGTGCGGTTGTGAGCCTGGAACGACTGTCGTCGGTGCGCGCGGCGCTCGGGCCTGGGTCGGAGACCCGCGAGTCGTCTGCCTTCTGGGTGCCAGGGCGAATCGAAGTGCTCGGAAAGCACACTGACTACGCCGGGGGCCGCAGCCTCGTGTGCGCGGTGGAACAGGGGTTCGTCGCGGTGGCCGTTCCCCGGACCGACACGATGGTGCGCGTGGTGAACGTGGCCGCGGGCAGCGAGGTGACGCTGGCGCTCGACCCAGCGCTGGCCCAGCCGCCGGAGCCGTGGATGCGTTACCCGGCCACCGTGCTGCGCCGCGTGGCCAGGAACTTCCCCGCGGCTCGACGGGGCGCGGACCTCGCGTTTCTGAGCGACCTGCCGCTGGCATCCGGGATGAGCAGTTCGAGCGCCTTCATGGTTGCGGTCTTTCTCGCAATCGCCGACATCAACCGGCTGTCGGGGGACGAGGCGTATCGCCGGACGATTGGCAGCCCGGAGGAGCTGGCGGGCTACCTGGCCACGATCGAGAACGGCCAAAGCTTTGGTTCGCTCACCGGTGACCGCGGCGTCGGCACGTTTGGCGGCAGCGAGGATCACACGGCAATGCTCTGTTGTCGGGACGGCGAGTTGAGCCAGTATTCGTTCTGCCCGGTGCGCCACGAGCGCCAGGTGCGGTGCCCGGGCGATCACCGCTTCGTCGTCGCCGTCAGCGGCGTGAACGCTGAGAAAACCGGCGCCGCGAAGGATGCCTACAATCGCGCCTCTCTGGCGGTGCGCGCGATCCAGGATGCATGGCGCGCGGCCTCGGGGCGGCTCGATGCCTCGTTGGCGGAATCGGTCGATCGTGGTGGCGCGAGTTCGGTGCGCGAGGTCATCGAACACACGCCGATCGACGGCTTCGCGACAAAGGTGCTGCTCGACCGGTTCGACCAGTTCGTCGAGGAGAGCGCCCACCTTGTCCCGGCGGCGGCCGACGCGCTGGAGCGACGGGAACTCGCGAGATTTGGCACGCTGGTCGATCAGTCGCAGGATCTGGCCGAACGCCAGTTGTGCAACCAGGTGGCCGAGACGGTCAGCCTCGCACGGTCGGCGCGGGATCTGGGCGCGGTTGCCGCGTCGGCGTTTGGCGCGGGGTTCGGGGGCAGCGTGTGGGCGCTGGTGGCGGACGACGAGGTCCCCGCATTCGCGGCAAGATGGGAGGCGTCGTACCGTGCCGCCTTCCCGGCCGCGTTGCCCGCGTTCCTCGTCACTCGGCCCGGGCCCGCGGCGGCGAAGATCCCAGGGTCTCGAATCTGAGAACAGAGAGTTGATGAAGCCACTCAAGATCGGCGTCAGCGGCGTGCGCGGCGTGGTCGGCGAGACGTTGACGCCGGACCTCATCGTCGGATTCGCCCAGGCCTTCGGCACCTACCTCGGGCCAGGTCGAATCCTGGTGTGCCGCGACACCCGCCCCTCCGGGCCGATGGTCGCTGCGGCCGTGATGGCCGGGTTGCTGAACACCGGGTGCGACGTCGTGGATCTCGGCATCTGTCCAACGCCCAGCCTCCAGCTGGCGGTCCGGTGGCTCGGGGCCGATGGCGGAATCTCGATCACGGCGGGCCATAATCCCGCCCACTGGAACGCGCTGAAGTTCGTCCGCCAGGACGGGCTGTATCTGACGCCGGGCCAGGCCGAGGAGCTCCTCGACATCTACCACCAGGGACGGTTCGAGAAGGCGACGTGGGACCGCATGCGCACGCGGGTGGAGCTGGGAGAGGCCATCCAGCACCACCTCGACGTCCTGTCCGCCAGCTTCGACCTTGCCGCGCCGCGACGCCGCCGCCTGAAGGTGGCCGTCGATTGCTGTAACGGCTCGTGCTCCTTGCTCGCCCCCCGGTGGCTGGCGACCCTGGGATGCGAGGTGCTCGCCATCAACGACGATCCGTCGAGCCCGTTTCCGCATACGCCCGAACCGAAGCCGGAGACGGCGGGGCAGGTGCGGGCGATCGTCAAGGCTGGGCGCGCCGACATCGGCCTCGTCCACGACGCCGACGGCGAGCGACTGGGCCTGGTGGACGAGACCGGTCTGGCCCTGTCCGAGGAGTTCACCCTGGCCCTGGCGACCGATATCACCCTCCGCCACCGCGTCGGCCCCGTGGTCACCAACGTCTCCACGACGATGGCGATCGATCGGATTGCGGCGCGCTACGGCGCGACGGTGGTCCGAACGCCGGTGGGGCAGGCGCACATCTCGGAGGCGATCCTCGAGCACGGCGCCGTGATTGGGGGCGAGGGCAACGGCTCGGTCGCCGTGCCACGCGTCCAGGCGTCGCACGACAGCGCCGCCACCACGGGGTTGCTGCTGTGCCATCTCGCGGAGACCGGCGCGCCGTTGTCCGCCCTCGTCGCAGCGCTGCCGCAGTTGACGATGCTGAAGGAGCACGTGGCGATCGAGCCGAGCGTCATCTACTCGGCCCTGCAGGAGTTTCGCGACGCGGTGCAGGACGAGGCGGGAACGAGCGTGGATCTGTCGGACGGGGTGAAAGTGGCCTTCGCCGACGGCTGGGTGCACGTGCGTGCGTCGAACACCGAGTCGATGATCCGGCTGATCGTCGAAGCCGATACGTCGGCGCGGGCAACCGAACTGATGGATTGGGGAAGAGACAGGCTGCGACGGTAGCGGACAGCAGGCAGCCAGACACCGTCGCGAGCCCGGAGCCACGAGCCGAATAGCCGTCTTATGCGTGCAATCCCGACACTCAAGATCAGCATTTCCGGCGTCCGGGGCGTGGTGGGCGATTCTCTGACGCCCGACCTCCTGACGCGATTTGCGCAGGCCTTCGGCACTTACATGGGCTCGGGCCGCGTGGTCGTCGGTCGCGACACGCGGACGTCGGGCGAGATGGTCCGGCAGGCTGTGGTGTCGGGCCTCTTGTCGGCCGGGTGCCGCATCGTGGATGCGGGTGTCTGCCCGACGCCGACCGTCCAGTTGCTCGTGCGCAAGCTGCGCGCCCAGGGCGGAATCGCCATCACCGCGAGCCACAATCCGCCGGAGTGGAACGCCCTGAAGTTCGTCGGCCCCGACGCGCTGTTCCTCAGCGTGGCGCGCGGACGCGAGCTCCTCGACATCTACCACCAGGGTGAGTACACCAAGGCGCGGGGGACCCGGATTCGCGTCGTCGAGTCGATGCCCGGCGCGCTCGATCAGCACATTGCGGCCGTCCTCGAGGCGCTCGGTCCGCTGCCGGCCGACCGACGTCGGCCGCGGGTCGTGCTCGACGCGTGCAACGGCGCCGGATCGATCGTGGGACCGCGGCTGCTGGAGGCGCTGGGCGCAGAGGTCATCGGGATTAACACGACACCGGACGGGCGGTTCCCGCGGCCGGCCGAGCCGACGCCCGAGAACCTGAAGGCGTTGTGCGCCGCGGTTCGCGAGCACCGCGCGGACATCGGGTTTGCGCAGGACATGGACGCGGATCGGCTGGCGATCGTCTCCGAGCTCGGTGAGCCGATTGGCGAGGAGCGGACGCTCGTGCTCGCCGTCGAGCACGTGCTCGGACACACGCCAGGGCCGGTCGTCGCCAACCTGTCCACCACCCACGCGCTCGAACCGGTCGCGCAGCGATTCGGGTGCGCCGTCTTTCGCACGCCGGTCGGCGAGGCAAACGTGACGGAAGGGATGCAACGGCACCGTGCCGTCATCGGTGGGGAAGGCAACGGGGGCGTGATCTATCCCCGGATCAACTTCGCGAGGGACAGCCTGGTCGGGATGGGGCTCTTGCTTCACCGGCTCGCCGACTCGGGACGAACGGTGTCCGAGTTGGTGTCGGCGCTGCCCGCCTTCGAGATCGTGAAGATTCAGTTCCCATTCCCGTCACAGCGGCTGGGCGAGGTGTTCCGGATGGCGCGGAGGGAGTACGCCGACTTCCCGATGGATCTGCGCGACGGCGTGAAGGTGATGCTGCCGGACGCGTGGTTCCTGCTGCGAGGATCCAACACGGAGCCGGTCCTGCGGGTCGTGGCCGAAGCAGCCAGCGAGGACGCGGCCCGCGGTGTCGCCGAGAGAGTTCGAGACAAAGTGAACGAGTGGCTCGCATAGTCCCACAGCGCCATTGCGTGGACGAACTGGCGGTCCGCATCGTCCACTCAGGTGAGTACCCGGTTTAACACCTTGTGCCAGGAGGACTCAGTCGATGCGTATGCGACAACGGCTGGTGATCGGGGTCGCTCTGTTCGCGTGGTGGTGCCCGGTCGCGCCGGCGCTGGCGCAAGCCCCATCTCCCCACAACCTGATGCCCGTGCCGGCCAGCGTGACGTTCGCGGCTGGCGGTTTTGCGATCGACGCGCACCTTGGCGTCAAGTTCGACGGCTATAAGGATGCGCGCCTCGAGCGCGCCGTCGAGCGCCTGCTCCAGCGAATCACGAAGCTGACCGGAGTCCCGATCGTTCGCTCCGGCAACGTGCCGGCGCTGAGGATCACCTGCGGTCGTGGCCCATCCGGCGTGCAGAAGGCCGTCGAGGACGAGCGCTATGCGCTGCGCATCACGACGGGCGGTGCGACGCTCAGCGCGCCCACGGTCTACGGCGTCCTCCGCGGCCTGGAGACATTCGTGCAGCTGATCGAGCAGGAGCCGAACGGGTTTGCCGTTCGGGCCGTGACGATCACCGACCAGCCGCGGTTCCCCTGGCGCGGCCTGCTCATCGACGTCTGCCGCCACTGGATGCCCGTAGAGGTGATCAAGCGAAACCTGGACGCGATGGCCGCCGTCAAGCTCAACGTCCTGCACTGGCACCTGTCAGAGGACCAGGGGTTCCGCGTCGAGAGCAAGCTGTTCCCGCTCCTGCATCAGAAGGGATCCGACGGCCTCTACTACACGCAGGAACAGGTGCGTGACGTGGTGCGCTACGCCGCCGACCGCGGCATCCGCGTCGTGCCCGAGTTCGACATGCCCGCGCACACGCTCTCCTGGCTCGTGGGCTACCCGTCCTTGTCGGCCGGGAAAGGGCCGTTCGAGCTTGCGAGGGCGTGGGGCGTGTTCGACCCGGTGCTGAGCCCGATCGACGAGAAGGTCTACGCGTTCATCAACCGGTTCCTCGGCGAGATGACCTCGCTGTTCCCCGACGCGTACTTCCACATCGGCGGCGACGAGGTGAACGGGAACCAGTGGAACGGGACTCCCGCGATCGTGGCGTACAAGAAGCGCCACGGGATGGCGACCAACGAGGACCTGCACGTGTACTTCAACACGCGCGTGTCGGCGATGCTGAAGGCGCGCGGGAAGATCATGGTCGGCTGGGAGGAGGTGCTGCACAAGAACCTGCCGAAGAACACGGTGGTCCAGTCGTGGCGCGGTCAGAAGTCGCTGGCGGACGCGGCCACGCAGGGCTTCAAGGGCATCCTCTCCAACGGCTACTACCTCGATTACATCTGGCCCGCGACGCGTCACTACGGCGTGGACCCGATGGGGAAGGACGCCGCAAACCTGCCGGACGAGGCGAAGGCCCGGATCCTCGGCGGTGAAGCCTGCATGTGGGCGGAGTGGGTGACGCCGGACACGATCGATTCGCGCATCTGGCCGCGCATGGCTGCGATCGCCGAGCGCTACTGGTCACCGGCGACGGTGACGGACCCGGGGGACATGTACCGCCGGCTGGATGTCGTCAGCCAGCGGCTGGACGCCACCGGGATCGTCCACAGGTCGAACTATCAGCCGATGCTCGAGCGGCTGGCGGCGAACCGCCCGACCGACGCGTTGAGGGGAATCGTCGATCTCGTGGAACCGGTGAAGGACTACAACCGGGGCCGGCGCGTCGAGTACACGAGCCTGTCTCCGCTCAACCGCCTCGTGGATGCGGCCAGGCCCGAGAGCGACGAGGCGCGTGAGTTCGAGCGCCTCGTGGACGCGCTGCTCGCCGATCCGGCGAAGTCGGCCGGCCGCGACAAGGTGACAGCACGGCTCGAGCAGTGGCGGGAGGACGCGAAGGCCGTGCAGTCGGTGCTGGACAGCCCCCTCCTGCAGGACGCCGCCCCGCTCGTTCAGAACCTGACGGCCGTGTCGGCCCTCGGGTTGAGAGCGCTTGACGCGCTGCAGAAGAAGACGCCGCTGACGCTGACCCCCGAGGAGACCGAATCGCTCGCCAAGGCCATTGCGCCAGTGGCCGAGGTGCTCCTGATGGTCGCGCCGTCGGTCAAGAAACTGGTGGACGCCGCAAAATGATCAGCCATCCCTTGCCCGGCTCGATCGGGATGGCGTCATCGGCGGCGAACGTCTTCGCCTCCTGGAAGTTCTCGATCGCGGGCGCGGTGATCGTCACCGCGCCCTGGTCGAGGCCCAGCGCCTGCCAGTCGATCGCCAACTTCACGCTCACCCGCTCCTTCGCCCAGCTCGCCACTGCCACCATCGTGCGTCCGTCGCGCACGTAGCTGGTGGCCAGCACGTCGGGCCGGTCGGTCTTGACTGGCCTGGCGTCCACCCAGAAGCCAACCATCCGGCTGTCGGCAATTCCGAAACTGTCCCACGCCTTCCACAGCGGGCGAGGGTCGCCGGCCCATGGCAGCCGGCCGGTCATGCCGTAGACCATCCCGCGCCACGGGTTGCCGTTGTCCTGCAGCATCTCGCCCATCAGGCCGAACGGGATGCCCGAGATCTCCACGAGCCAGTAGTCGGGCGCAGAGTTGTAGTCGAAGTACTCCCCGAACCACAGGCGGTTCAGGAACGGGAAGTGCTCGAGGTAGAGGTTGGCGCTGCTCGCGAACCCGTCCCGCACGTTGTACTGGTTGGCCGAGTGCAGATCGATCAGCGCGCCAGGCCGTCCCAGGTCCAGCACCTTTCGCACCCGTTTCATCGTCGTCCGGTCGAACGCCACGTCGTCGATGTAGAGACCGTCGATGCCGACGTTTTTCGTCAGCCAGGCGAGCCCTTCGACGTAGTAGTTGTGCCAGCGCGACACGCCCGTGTTGATGACGGCGGCGTCCTTCAGTTCCGGCACGAACCAGGCGGCGATGTAGTCCGACCCGAGGTGTTCCTGCAGCCACGAGAAGCCGCCGCCAGGACCCTTCGACAGGATTTCGTCGCCAAGGCTGCGAAGCGCGAACAGCTCCGGCGCGTGGTTCGACAGCTCGCGCACCGTGTAGTAAATCTTCACCTTCAGGCCCCGGGCGTGCCCCTCGTCGATGTAGGCCTTCATCTGCGCCGGGCGGAGGAAGGGGTAGTTGATGTACGGGTTGATGTCGTTCGCGTGATGGATGTTCAGCGTGTTCGCGCCGGTCGCGGCAGCTTCCGGGATGGGCTTGAAGGCGTGGAAGAACCGCGTCGTGAACTGCGCCTTCGTATCGAGCGTGTGGAACGGCGTGAGGAGCAGCCGGAAATCGTAGCGCAGCACCTCGTCCTTCTGCATCGCTCGCGCGCCGCTGAAGCACTCGACGAGGACCGTGTCGCCCCGCTCGGAGAAGCGACATCCGCCGCGCCCTTGGTTCGCCCAGGACGCCGGCATCACCAGCGGCTTCGAGTGGTAGAAGTTCGTGTTGAGCGGGCGGGAGTACTTCTCGTCCCTCAGCGTGAACTGCAGGCCGGCATTGACGTCGCCAATCCACGCCGAGTCCTGGTTGTTCTGGACGTCCCACTTCCACTGGAACGACCCCGGGCGCAGCCCGCCCTTCACGCCCATCCCCATCATGTATCTGGCGACATTCTTCGTGAGCGGGATTTCCAGCCGGATGTCTTTCAGCGAGGTGGCCTGCGTTGCCCGCACCTCGACCTCGAACTCGATGTTGCCGTCGAACTCCATCCGCGCCCGCGTCTTCGTCGTCAGCGGGCCGGCGGTGCCATCCGATTCCCAGGCCACCTCACCCGCGGCGTGCTTGATGAAGCGGATGCCGGAGGTCGTCGAGGCCAGGCTCGTGTCGGTGCCGTCGAGCACCAGCCGCACCGGGCCGGCCAGCACGTCGCGCCCCTTCTCGGTGAGCGCCGTCATCTCCTGCGCAAAGCGGCTCTCTATCCGTTCCGGGAAGCCGTCCCGGCCGACGACGACGCTGCGGCCGAGGACGCTGACCGTATTGTCGCGCACCTGCACCGGCGTGTAGGGCGCGACGATCTCGTCGTCGAAGGCGAGGGTCGAGTCGAGCCAGCGGAGCCGGGAGTGGCGCCACGGTTCATCGTCGCCCGATGCCGGGACGGCGAGGTTCGAGACGGCGATCGTGATGGCCACGCGGGTCGGGGGGAGACCGGCAGGCGCAATCGTCACGTCGCCCCGGTAGTCGCCCGCGGCCGCCTGGTCCGGAACCTGAATGCCAAGCCATAGCGGCTGCACCTTTCCCTGCGCCACGCTGACGGTCTTCTTGAAGGCACGTCCGGTCCAGTCCTTGCCGCCCACGTTGAAGCACCGCAAGGCGGCCGCGGGAATGACGCCGCCGCCGGTTGCCGCGCGGAAGTCGCTGAACTGGACGTCGAGGCCGTCAATCGGCTTCCGGGCTGCAAAGAGGCCGACCTGGAACGCGTAGAACTCGCCCCGATCGGCTTCGCCTCGGAACGGCGCGTTGGCGCCTGCCTTGACCCAGCGCTCCGGCAGGTCGTCGGTCATCTTGATCGGGAACCGACGATCCTCTGGAAACACGAGATACGACGAGGCGGCGTGCCGCCCAAGGAGCGCTTTCGTTTCGGCGGCGGTGGCGATGACCTCCATGGGGAAGAACGAGTTCAACTCGTCAATCGCCTGGAACTCGATGACCCGGGCGGTCGGCAGGACAGGTGGCCCGGCGCCTGACGCCTGCGGGGTCGAGGCCGGCGCCACGTGTTTCGCGATCCAGTCGGCGTGCGCGGTGTGCTCCGGATCGGGATACACGACCTTGGGATAGTTCGAGCGGCCAGACCCGACGTTCGGGAGGTAATAGACGAAGTACCGGCCTTTTCCGGAGGTCGGCTGAAGGACCAGGTCTCCCGCCTCGCGCGTGATGGCCACTCGTGCGACGTTCGCCACCCTGGCGCCCGACTGGGCATCGACGACGATCAGGTTCTTCTTCTCGGGGGTCAGATCGCGGCGCCGCCAGGGGATGCGCGCCCGGACCGCGTCGGCAGGGGCGGCGACCTCGAGCACCACACGGTGGTTCCCGAGCGTGTCGGCATCCCACGTGCCGGTGGTGTACGGAATGGACGACACGACGCCTGGCGGAGACGCAGACTTGCGGGCCGTTGTCTGGGCGGCGAGCACCGCGAGCAGCACCGTGCACGAGAGCGCGAAGAAGGACAGGATTCGGCGGAGGACTGTGCGTGTCATAGGCGTCCGCGAATCTTAG
>JANYLG010000108.1 GCA_025363775.1 Acidobacteriota bacterium
TGGTGACGTTGCACCGCCCTCCCCCGCTCACCAGGATCTTGGCGCCGAGGCGGCGGGCGCCATCGAACAGGGCGAGACGCGCACCGGGCAAGCGCCGCGCGGTGAAGATCGCCGTCGCGAGGCCCGCGGCGCCACCGCCGACGATGGCGACGTCGATCGTGCCTGGAGGAGCAGGAGATCGGTCGGGAGCCTGGAGCGGTTCGATGCCGGGCACACCGCGATTGTATACGACCTGCTAGATGTGAGCGACGAGCCGTATCGCGAGATCGACCGCGGCGACGGCGTCGTGGGCCCAGCCGTCGGCGCCGATGTCGTCTGCCCACTTCCGGGTCACCGGGGCGCCGCCCACCATGACCTTCACCTGCGGCCGCAGGCCGGCCTTCGTCAGCGCGTCGATCACGTCCTTCTGTCCGTGCATGGTCGTGGTCAGCAGCGCAGAAAGGCCGACCAGGTTGGCGCCGGCCTCCTTCACACGTGCGACGAACGCGTCGGTCGGCACGTCCACGCCCAGGTCGTGGACCTCGAATCCGTTTACCGCCAGCATCGTCGCCACCAGCGACTTCCCGATCTCGTGGATGTCACCGCGCACGGTGCCGATGACGACCGTTCCCGACGACGTGAGGTGCTGGCGCCGTGCCTTCAGCTCAGGCGCGAGGATGGCCATCGCCTGCTTCATCCCGCTCGCCGAGACGATGAGGTTGGGCAGGAAGTACTCGCCGGTCGAGTACTTCTCGCCGACGATCCGCATGCCGGGAACCAGGCCGCCGTCGATGATGGCGAGCGGCTCGATGCCGGCGGCGAGCGCCTGGCGGGTGCCGTCGACGGTGGCATCGGGATCGCCGGCGACGAGGCTGGCGACGATCTGCGCGAGAAGTTCAGAGGACATGTTCACTCCGGTCAGTACCGACAACGTTCGCGGGCCGGACGGCCCGCGCCACAATAGCTCGGGCTACACACGTTCGAAGTCGGGCAGCGGCGGCAGCGCCGTCATCCCGAACTTCCGGGCCGCGCGAGTCGCGATCGCCCGCAGTTCGGCTCGGAGTTCCGGCGGAACCGGGCTGGGCTGATACGACGCCACCAGGCTGCCGACGCGCTCGGCCGCGCGCTGGGCCGTCGTCGTCGCGCCCTTGCGGAGCCAACCGTCGGTGGTCGCCCGATCGATCACCGGCGACGGCAGGTACAGCTCCTTGCTGAACCATTTCAGGGTGTGAGGCTCGGCCAGGTAGTCGGCGCGATGCCCGAGTTTCCGGAACAGGGACAGCGCGATCGGTTCGTCGCGCGGCTCGATCCCGCGCACCAGCCGCTTGGCCATGCCGATGATCTCGGCGTCGATCACCAGCTTCTCGAGGCTCTGGCAGCTCTCAAAATCCATCATCCCGGCGCCCGAGATCATGTTGATGCCGGCCAGCGCGCCCAGCAGCGTGCCGCCGGCCGATTCCATCCCGCACTGCGCGTCGATGATCTTCGCGTCGCTCATGCCGAGGTACGCGTGCGTCGGCAGGCCGAGCCGCTTCCCGACCTGCGCGTAGGCGCAGTCGATCATCCACGTCGCGACATCGCCCATCGGCGTCGTCCCCTCGCGCATGTCGAAGGCCGCGGGCGACCCGCCCCACACCACCCTGGCGCCGGGACGCGCCAACTGCCCGATGACGATGCCGCTCAGGCACTCGGCCGTGTGCTGCACGACGGCCGCAGCGAGCGTCACCGGCGCGGTCGCGCCCGCCAGCGGCATCGACACGAGTTCGGCGGGGATGCCGGCGCGCGCGCAGTCGATCAGGTTCTGACAGGTGAGGTCGCTCCACAGCAGCGGCGGCGACGGGCAGACGTCGAACACCGCGATGGGCCGCGCGGCCAGCGCCGCCTCTCCGCCCGCCACGGCGACCAGCATCTCCTTCATCGTCCACCAGGTGTCTTTGCGGAACGCGCCGGTGACGATCGGCTTGCGGATGTAGTTGAGCGCGAGATAGAGCCGGTAGAGGTCGCCAATCTCCGGCACGACGTCACCGCACACCATCGCGGTGCTCTGCGCGTCAATCTGCGGCAACTGCTCCACGAGCTTCACCAGGCGGACGAAGTCGGCCGTCAGCGGCACGCGCTGGCGGTTGGTCTCGGGGTCGAGGATGGACAGGGCGGCCGACCCGGGGTCGAAGTGCACCTCGTCGCCGCCATAATGCACGGCGGGGCGGCCGTCGAGCGTGAACAGGTCGAACTCGTGCGCGGTCGTCTCGAGCGCCTGCCGGACGATCGTCTCGGGTATCCTGGCGATGAGCCGGACCGCGTCCACGTCCGCGCCCGCCTCGGCCAGCAATCGCCTGGCCTCCTCGTTGTGCACGCGCACGCCGGGATCCCGAAGCAGCGCCATCCCCTCGGCGATGATCTGCTCGACCAGCGATTCGCTCAGCATCCTCAGTGTCGGTCGCATGTCACAGACCTCCTGACGCGCATTCGCGTCCTACCTCCACGCGCACCCGAGGCGGGCGCCCCATTGGGCGCAGCTCATGGTCATCTGAACAGTCGGGAGATCGTAATCGCAACGGGGTGGCAGGGCAAGGGCCTGGTCCGGCCAGGGCGCAAGCTGGCGTAGGCTGGGAGGATGCGACTTGTCAAGTCGGCGCTCGCGCCGGATGCCCTGTCCGACATCGGCGCGGGCGCCTCTTCAACGACGCACGCGTGATACGTAGAACGGATCGTCAACTGACGCGTCCGCTCCGTGGGGACCCTCGCCGGTCAACCGCGGCACGAACCTGAAAACCTATTCCCACTCGCCGGTGGACTCGGGCCTGGCAATCGCACCGGCGCCCGCTTCGGGCACCCCCCGCGGCTCCGACAACCGTCCGCGCCCGCCGCGGCTCACCTGGCCGCCCTTGCGGCCGGCGGTCCGGGCTTCATCGGAGGTCCATTCATGGGCCGTACCCTTGGTGTGCGCGGCACGCCCGCCCTTGCTGGCAATTTCCCGCTGTTTCTCCGCAGACATCGACGCGAATCCGCGTCGTTCCTTGCGTCGTGTTTCGTTCACGGCCTTCCTCCTCGGCACAGAACCGATAACTCGGCTGACTTCGAATGGAATCCGGGGCCCTCGTCAGACAATGGCCCTTTCGGACCGATGAGTATCAAATCGCATGCCACTATCCCAGCCGTTCTCGGCGACCACGAACATGCCTGAAAACAGGCTAATTTTCGCGCATTCCTCCGCCGCGAGACGAAATCAAGCTCCAGGGACCGTGTAGCGGATCACGACAGTATGGGTAACCTCTACGGACAGCTGTCCACCTGCACTCGGACAGTCTGTCGTGAACATCCTCTCCAGGGCTGAGGTCGTCACGGTCGAAGCAGGAGTCTGCGGGGGCCCCTGGTTCAGGGGCGACGGACGGAGTGTGGCCTGAAAACGTCGCAGCCGGTGCAGTTGCGGATGTCGAAATCGTAGCCGACGATGGGACACATCATCGGGTGGGCGCAATAGAGAAGCTGACCATCCTCGATCGTCTGCACGGTGAGGATGGCAGGGAATTGCGGCGTCCGTCGGCCGTACCAGCAGGCACGGTGGCGGGTCTCCGGTTCGCCGTCGTCAGGTTCGGTCACACCGTCATGATAACATCAGCAGATTCGGAGGCATGAGCATGGCATCGTCGAACGACGCCTCTTCGGGCGGCACCAGCGAGCGGATGGTTCAGTGCGTGAAATTCGGGCGCGAGTTGCCCGGGCTGAACGAGCAGCCCTGGCCGGGAGAGCTCGGCCAGCGGATCTACGAGCACGTCTCGGCACGGGCCTGGAAACTGTGGGAAGACCGGATGAGAATGCTTCTGAACGAGTACCGCCTGATGCCCTGGCAGAAGGAGGCGCAGGACATGGTGGCTCGCGCGATGGAGGAGTTCTTCTTCGGCGAAGGCGCGGCGCTCCCGCCCGGGTACGTGGCGCCGCAGGGGCACCAGCACTGAAGCGGGCCCCCTGCCACTCGCCGGGATCTTGTCAGGCGGCCGCTTCCGACTTCCCGAACAACCGCTCGAGCACCTCCGGCTTCGGCGCCGGCGTCAGCAGGCTGACAATCACCAGCAGGCCGATCGAGATGATCGCCGACGGATAGATGCTCGGAATCCCCCACGGGTCCGCGCCGAAGACCGCGCTGCCCGCCCCTTGCGCCCCTTCCATGATGCCCGGCGCCATCCACGGCAGCACGAACTCGAAGAACACCGTGGCCAGCGCCCCGCCGACGATCGATGACACGCCCCCCTGCCAGGTGGCGCGCTTCCATGTCAGGGCCGCGAACAGCGCCGGCGTGACCGACACACCATACATCGTGTAGGCGAAGTAGGCGTACTGCAGGATCGAAATCTGCGACTTCATGTAGGTCGGGACGAAGATCATCAGGAAGGCGCAGAAGCCCATCACGACAATGAAGACCTTCTGGAGCGCGACCATCTTCGTCGGGTCCGCGTTCGGGTTGATCATCCCCTGGTAGATGTCGCGTATCACGTTCGAGCTCGACGACAGGAGGTAGTTCATCCCGGTCGACAGCACCACCGCGCACGCCGCGCCGAGCAGCAGCACGCCGACCGGGCCTGGCACCATATACCGCGCAGCATTGAGGACGAGCGCCCGGCCGTCCCACCCCAGGTGGTGCTCGGTGCTGTAGACCGAGGCATACACCGCGATCGCGATGACGATGGTCTCGACCACGATGGTGCCGACGATCCAGATGGCCACCGCCTGCTTGGCTTCTTTCGGCGACCGTGCCGCGTAGAACTTCTGGTACATCGACTGCACGCCCATCAGGAGCAGCAGCGTCGAGAGGAAGTAGGCAAACCCCTTGAGCGCCGGGTACTTGCCGAAGTCCGAGGCGAACACCTGGAACTTGGTCGGCCCGAGGATCTCGTGGGCGTGGCCCCAGCCGCCGGCAAAGCTGACCACGAACGGCACCGCGAGGAGGCATGCCGAGACGATGATGATCCCGTTCGGCAGGTCCGTGTGGGCGACGGCCACCATCCCGCCGATGGTGACGAACAGGATGACGAAGCACGCCGTGATCGTCTGCCCGACCTCGAGCGAGATGTAGCCATCCGTCACGACGTTGAGGATGTAGCCGCCCGCCCGGAACTGGTACGCGACGATCGTCGTGAAGGCGATGATCAGCGCAATGGCACCGAACAGCCGGGCGAACCGCCCGTACCTCGCCTCCAGGATGTCGCCGACGGTGTACTGCCCAAAGGTGCGGATCTTCGCGGCCACGAAGTAGATGATGCCGATGCCCAGGAAGGCGCCGGCCGGCTGCCACACGGCGCTCCAGCCCGCGTAGGACGCGTATTCGGCGCCCGCGATGAACGTGCCCGATCCGATCCAGGTACAGACGAGCGTGAAGACCATCTTGGTGAGCGAGAGGCTGCGCCCCGCCAACATGAACTCGTCCTGCGACTTGACCTGCCGCGACCGGTAGATGTTGTAGACGGTCATCACCAGCAGGTAGGCCAGGATGACGTAGAGATAGTAGAAGCCCACTGTTTCCCTCGCTACACCAGGAGATACCAGGATCTTAGGGATTCTCAGGCGCCCAGGTTGTCAGATCAAGATCAGGTCCCGCTGCATCTCCCCCGCAACATCCACTTTCCCGGACGGCGTGATGAAGACGTCGATCTCCGATCGCACCGCCATCTCGCCGGCCAGGTAGATACCGGGCTCGATCGAGAAGCAGATGCCCGGCACCAGCTCGCGATCGTCCTTCGTCTCGAGGTTGTCGATGTTCACGCCGTTGCCGTGCACCTCCTCGCCGATCGAGTGCCCGGTGCGATGGATGAAGTACGGCCCGTAGCCGGCCTTCTCCACCACGTTCCGGCACGCGTCATCCACTTCCCAGCCGTAGAGCTTCCTGCCCTCGGCGTAGCGGCCGCGGATGAACGAGAGCGCCGCGTCGCGCGCGTCGCGGACGGTCGTGAAAATCTCGACGTACTTCGCGGGCGGGTTCCTGCCGACGAAGCCGCACCACGTGATGTCGTAGAAGATCGCGCCGGGCCGATCGAGCTTGGCCCAAAGGTCGATCAGCACGGTGTCGCCCGCCGTGATCGGCCGCGCGTTCGCGGGCGTGGGCTCGAAGTGCGGGTCGGCCGGCTGCTCGTTGGTGCCGACGATCGGGAACTCGCCCTTGCAGGTCAGGCCTTCCTCGCCGTATCGGCGCACGATGAACTGCTGCACGTCGTACTGCGTCAGCGTCTTGCCGGCGCGCAGCGAATCGCCGATCAGCGCAAACGCCTGGTCCTTGATCCGCTGCACGCGCTCGCCAGCCGCACGATGGGACTGATACCCCGCCTCGTCCAGCACCGCCTGGAACGTCTGCACCAGGCCCGCCGACGACACGACCTCGAACCCGAGCGACCTGATCAGATCCACGGTGCCGCCGTCCACGATCGACACGTAGGGGATGTTGGCGGTGGGCGAGTACTGCATCGCCACCTTCTTCGCCGGGCCGAGGATCGTCTTGAGGCTGGCGTGCAGCTCCCGCCACGACAGGTAGAGGCGCTTCTCGCCGGGCAGCGAATCGAGCTTGGTGGACTCGACCTTGTGCGCCAGCCTGATGGGCTCGCCCGTGGTTGGAATCCAGTAGAACCACCGCCGGCTCGTGAACTTGCCGTAGTCCATCCCGAGGACGTGGTAGGCAATCGCGTCGCGGTTGTGGAAATCGTACAAGAGCCACCCGTCAGCGCCCGCCGCCTTCAACTCACTCTGAATCCGTGCAATGTCCGGCATCGAAGCCTCCTGCAGTGTGGGCGAATCGAACGCCCCCTCTTGGGCCGTCGCAGGATAACACAGGCTGGGGCTACCGCTACAGGCCAACGTGCCGTAGAATCGCCGCATGCCGCGGAACGACCTGACCGGCCAGCCTGCTTCGCGCCGCCTCCGTGCAGGTGTTGCCTGCCTTGCCAGCCTCGCCGTGATCCTCATGGCCAACGGGTGCCGTCCACACCCGGAGACGGGATTTTCGCTCGAACGCGCCAGCAAACACATCCGCATGCTGGCGACCGCGTTCGGGTCCCGTCCGTCCGGGAGCCAGGCCAATCGCCAGGCACGCGACTACCTGGTCGATCAACTCCGCCGAGCGGGATTCGAGGTGCGCCTGCAAGAGGCGCTGGCTGACACCGACTCGGGCATGACGACCCCGGTGGTCAACGTCATCGCGACGCGGCCGGGCCGCCAACGCGAGGCGATCGCCATCGTGAGCCATTACGACTCGCCGCCGGAATCGCGCGGCGCCGCCGACGATGGGCTCGGCGTCGCGGTCTGTCTCGAGGCCGCCCGGGTCCTGGCGGCGAGGACGGCTCCCCGATACACGTTGCTGGTCGCGCTGACCGACGGTGAGGAACTGGGGCTGATGGGTGCCCGCGTGCTGCTCCCCGCCCCCGAGTTCGCACAGGTGCGGGCCTTCCTCAACTTCGAAGCCGTCGGCACGCGTGGACCGGCCCGGCTCTTTCAGTCCGGACCAGGCAACTCGTGGCTGGCCGCCGCGTGGGCGGCATCGACTCCCTTCCCCGCCGGGTCGTCGCTCTTCACCGAGATCTACCGCCGGCTCCCCAACGACACGGACTTCTCCATCCTCACGCAGTCCGGGGCGCCCGGCCTCGACTTCGCGCCAACTGGGAACACCTTCGCCTACCACACAAAGCTCGACGCCCCGGGCCAGCTCGAAACCGCCACCATTCAGCACCTGGGGGACAACGCCGTTCGGCTCGTCGATGCGCTCGAGGCCGTGGATATCGGGGAGCGGACGACGGACAACGGGACGTTCTTCGACGTGGCTGGCCGCGTTGCGTTTTCATATTCCAGTGGCCGCACGTGGGTCATCGCCATCGCCGCGTTCGTGCTGGGCTTGCTGGCGGCCTGCAAGTCGTTCCGCGCGGCCCGCGAGCAGGTCGGCTCCACCCGCCTGGTGGTCAGCGCCATCTGGGCGCTGCTCGGTGTCGGCGCGGTGTTCGGGGCGCTCTGCCTCGCGTGCTATCTCCTTCGCCTCGCCAGCCACCTGCAACAGCCCTGGTACGCGCAGGTTCACGTGTTCCCCATGTTCCTGGCGACGGTCGGCCTCGGCGCAATCTGGCTGGTTATCCTGCTGGGGCGCAGCCTGCCGACGATGGTCGCGCCGTCCGGCCACCCGTCGTGTGTCTGGATGCTCACGCTGCCGGTCTGGGCCGGGCTCCTGGCGTTCCTTCAGCGCACGGCGCCGGGCGTCGGGTATCTGTTCGCTTTCCCGCTGCTGACGGCCGCCATCCTCATCCTGGTGCTGCCGCTCCGCGAGGCATCGGTCGGGCGCATCATCTCTGCCGTCGTCGCCGGTGTGGCGGGAGTCCTCTGGGTGCCGCTGCTGTGGCCGTTGTTCGAGTTCGTGGTCGGTCTGTTCGGGTCGCTCCCGGCTGTGGCGCCCGCGTGGTTGTACCCGGCGGTGGCCGTCGCCGGAATCGTCACGATCGGCCCGGCCCTGGCCGGCGTGTTCCTCGGAAGGACGTCGCGCCTGCTCCCTGCCAGCGTCGTCACCTCGTTGCTGACCCTCGCCGTCGTCGCCTCCTCGTGGGTGATGGCGGTAGAGCCGGCCTACAGCGCCCAGCGACCCGAGCGTCGAACAATTCGATACCTGCAGGACATGCTGCAGAAGAAGGCGTTGTGGGAAGTGGGCACACACGAGCGCGACGAGGCGCCGGCCGGGACGCAGCCGTTCTCGCCTCGCGAGTGGCAATCGGCAAACCATCCACCCGCGCTGTCGGTCCGGATCAGGCCGGTGGCTGGCCCGTTCCGCTATCGTGCCCGCGCGGTCGGCCTCGTGGCCCCGCCGCTGGACGTGCGGAGCACCGCGCAGGGAGTGGAGGGGGGCACGGATGTCTGGCTCGAGACCACGGCGGTGCCGCTGCTCGAGGGCACGGGCGTCGCGTTCTCGCTGCCATGGGGCGTCACCCCGGTCGAATCGAACCTTCGGGGCGCGGTCCGCGACGGGCGGTGGCGGGCGGTGGTCTTGCCGGCGCCGGCTGCAGGCGTGACGCTGCGCGTACTGCTGTCGCAGGACGGCCTGTCGCGCCTGCCTGACGCCCGCGTCACGGCCATCGTCTATGGCGTGCCCGGCGGGGTCGGCTGGCAACGGCTGCCGCGGTGGCTCCCGCAAGACACGATCGTCTGGGGTGCCCAGTCGCACTTCATTCTCCGGTGGCCGACGCCGGTGTGGCCCGCTCCGGAGACGATTCTCGAGTAACCGGGTCTGCTCACGCGGGCCGGGGAGTCCGTTCGCCGGGCTGCGACTCCGGCCTTGATTTCCGGCCTTCGCCGATGACGAGGAGGCGACCAATGTTGGTGCGTTTCGACTTCAACTGCGACATGGGGGAGAGCTTCGGTGCCTGGACGATGGGGCTCGACGAGGAGGTCATTCGCTTCGTCACATCGGCCAACATCGCCTGCGGCTTCCACGCCGGCGATCCGGCCACGATGCGCCGGACCGTCCGTCTCGCCGAGGCCCACGGCGTGGGCATCGGGGCACATCCTGGCTTCCCGGACCTGCAGGGGTTCGGGCGGCGTAACATGGCGGCCACGCCCGATGACGTGCGGGACGACCTGATCTATCAGATTGGCGCGCTCACCGGGTTCACCCGGGCGAAGAAGCTCCAGCACGTGAAACCGCACGGCGCCCTCTACAACATGGCGGTGCCGGGCGGCGACCTGGCCCGGGCCATCGGGGACGCGGTGCTCGACACCGATCCGTCGCTGATCCTCGTCGTGCTCGCCGGCTCGAAGTGGGCCGACCAGGCAGAGAAGATGGGCCTGCGCGTCGCGCGCGAGGCGTTTGCCGACCGCGCGTTGATGCCCGACGGAACCCTGGTGCCACGGTCGAAGCCAGGAGCGGTGATCCACGACACGCAAGCGGTGATCGAGCGCAGCGTGCGACTGGCCATGGAGAAAACGGTGGTGGCGATCTCCGGCGAGGTGGTGCATGTCGAGGCGGACACCCTCTGCCTCCACGGGGACACGCCTGAGGCGGTCACACTCGCGTCGGCGTTGAGGGCGGCGCTCGAGGCGGCCGGCGTGACGCTGTCCGCCCTCAGAAGCGGCCGCGAGGGACCATGACTCGAGCCCCCTTGGCACCTCGGTTTCTCGTCGCAGGAGAGGCCGCGTTGATCGTCGAGTTCGGGGACTCGATCGATCCCGCGATCAACCGCCGCGTCCGGGAGCTGTTCCTCGCGATCGAGCGAGCCGCTGTCGCCGGCGTGCGTGACCTGGTCCCGACGTACCGATCCCTGCTGGTGTCCTACGACCCGCTCCGCACGACGTTCGACAGGCTGCGCCGCCACCTTTCGGAGCTCGATGCGCACCTGGCTGACACGCCGCTGCCGCCGCCGAGAGTGGTGGAGATTCCCACGGCGTATGGCGGAACGTTCGGCCCCGACCTCGCGTTCGTGGCCGGGCACAACCATCTGACGGAAGACGAGGCGATCGCGATCCATGCGGGCACCGACTACCTGGTCTACATGATGGGGTTCAGCCCTGGTTTCACGTACCTGGGCGGCATGTCTGAGCGCATCGCCGCCCCGCGCCTGAAGACGCCGAGAACGGCGATTCCCGCCGGGTCGGTCGGCATCGCGCAGCAGCAGACGGGCATCTATCCCGTCGAGAGCCCGGGTGGATGGCAGTTGATCGGCCGGACACCGGTCTCGCTGTTCGATCCGTCCCGCCACCCGCCGGTCGTCGTCGAGGCCGGCGACTACATCAGGTTCGTGCCGGTGACCCTCGACCGGTATTCCGCCATCCAGGATGAGATCCAACGCGGCACGTGGACCCTGCCGGTGCGGGGGGTCACGACGTGAAGACGATTGAGGTACTCGACGGCGGGATGCTGACGACCGTCCAGGATCTCGGGCGGTTCGGCTATCAGCGCTACGGCGTGCCGACGTCCGGCGCGCTCGACCTGTTTTCCATGCGGGCGGCGAACCGCCTGGTTGGCAATCCCGACGACGCGGCCGGCCTCGAGCTGACCCTGATCGGGCCGAGGCTCGAGTTCATCGTGCCAGCCACGATCGCGCTGACCGGTGCCGACCTCGGCGCGCGCCTGGGCGATCGACCGCTCCCACGCTGGGAATCGGTTGTCGTCGAGCCTGGTGCCGTTCTCTCTTTCGGCGGGCCGCAGGACGGCGTGCGCGCGTACCTCGCGGTGGCCGGCGGCGTCGATGTTCCGGAGGTGCTGGGCAGCCGCGCCACGTACATCCGGTCGAGGCTGGGAGGCCTCGCCGGGAGGAAGCTCGAGGCCGGCGACGCCGTGTACGTGTTTGGCGATCGCCCCGTCCTGCTGGGTGGCGCCCTGCAACTCCCCGTCCCCCATCGCCCGATCTACGGCCACGCTCACCCGCTGCGGGTCGTGCTGGGGCCGCAGGACGATCGGTTCACGCCGAACGGCGTTCACACGTTTCTGTCGTCCACCTATTCCGTGTCGCCGCAGTCGGATCGGATGGGATCCCGCCTGGCGGGCGCGGCTATCGAGCACCTGCGCGGCCCGGACATCGTGTCCGACGGGACGCCGTTGGGTGCGGTTCAGGTTGCCGGCGACGGGGTGCCGATCGTCCTTCTCGCCGACCGCGGCACGGCTGGCGGCTATACGAAGATCGCCACGGTCATCGGCCCCGACATTCCCAGGCTGGCCCAGGCTGCGCCGGGGGACGAGGTCACCTTCCACTCGGTCGGTCTCGACGACGCCTACGCAGCAGTCCGGGTGCAGGAAGCGGCCCTGGCCGCGATCGGGCCGATCCGGCACGGGCCGGACGTCGCGCGGCTGAGGAAAGTGGCCGCCGCCGTCGCAACCGTTGCCTCGCTGCAGCGTCGGTAGGCTCCTGCGCCGTTGACGTCTGTCCGGATCGGCCCTACGATCGTGACCCCATGCGCCTTCACGAGACCTTCATCAGAACGGCGAAGCGGTGTGCGAAGAAGATCGCCATCATCGACCGCGCGACGAACCAGCGCGTCACCTACCGGGCCGTCCTGCTCCGCGCCCTCATCCTCGCCAAGAAGTTGAAGTCGTGCGACGAGGGGTTCGTCGGCATCATGGTGCCGACCAGCGCCGGCTGCATCTACGCGATGCTGGCCGTGCTCATCAGCGGCCGAACGCCGGTCATGATCAACTACTCGACCGGGGCGGCCGAGAACTGCCGCGATGCGCAGCGTCGCCTCGCCTTCCGCACGGTCCTCACCTCGCGGGCGCTCCTCGATCGGATCAAGTGCCCCGTGCTCGACGGCATGATCTGCCTCGAGGATCTCGCCAGGCAGGTGAACGCGCTCGACAAGATTCGCGGCGCGCTTCGCGCGTACGGGCCAGCCGACCGGATTATCGGCCGGCTGCCCCCGGGCGACGACGACCAGAACGCGGTCGTCCTGTTCACCAGCGGCAGCGAGAGGGACCCGAAGGCGGTGCCGCTCACGCACGGGAATATCGCGGCGAACCTCGAGGCGGTCGCCCACGTGCTCGACTTCGGACAAGACGACATTCTCCTGGCGAACCTCCCCTTTTTCCACGTGTTCGGCCTGACGGTCGATCTGTGGCTGCCCCTGGAACGCGGGATGACGATCGTCACCCACCCGAATCCCCTCGAGTTCCGATCGATCTGCAGCGCCGTCCGCGACGAAAAGGTGTCGGTGATGGTCGGCACCCCGGCGTTCCTCTCCGGGTACCTGCACAAGTCGGACCCGGATGACTTCAAGACCGTTCGCCTGCTGATTACCGGCGCAGACAAGTGCCCGGAAACACTCCGGCGGGGATACTGGGACAAGCACCGGGTGATTCTCTACGAAGGCTACGGCACCACCGAGACGAGCCCGGTCATTTCGGTCAACACGCCGACTCACAACCGGGCCGGGTCGGTCGGCAGGGCGCTGCCGAACGTGCAGATCCGGCTCGAACACTACGAGACCGGCGACGCGTGCGCGGTGAACGAGATCGGCAAGGTGCTGGTGAAGGGCCCGAACGTGATGAAGGGCTACTTCGACGATTTCGAGGCCACCTCGCTCCACATCCGCCGCGGCTGGTACGACACCGGCGACATGGGCTTCATGGACGGCGACGGGTATCTCTGGCACGTCGGCCGCCTGCGTCGTTTTCTCAAGATCGCCGGCGAGATGGTGTCGCTCGTGAAGGTCGAGGACGTGCTGGAACGGCTGCTACCCGCCGACTGCACCTGCTGCGTTGTTGAAGTGCCAGACGCCATCCGCGGCGCGCGCATCGTCGCGACGACGACCGAGCAGGTGGATGAACGGGCGATCCTCGCGCAGATGGCGGAGTCGCTTCCGCGCATCGCGCTCCCCAAGCAGTTCGTCGTGCTGCCCGAGCTGCCCAAGATGAGCAGCGGCAAGCTGGATTTCCGGAAGATCACGGAAATCGTGCGCGAACTCGTGCAGCACCGCGACCACTGACCGGCTGAGCCCTGGAAGATGTCTACCGGAGGGTCCGTCCGCGCGTTTCCGGAATCCAGATCCAGGCGACGGCCGCCAGGACGAAGGCTGCCGCGGCGGTGGCAAATGCGGCCGGGAAGCCGTGCGAATCGGCCAGCGTGCCGACCGTCCATGGTGCAGCCGCGCTGGCGATCCTGCCGAGGTTGTAGGTGAACCCCTGCGCCGTGGCGCGGATGTTCGTCGGATAGATTTCGGCGGTCACCGCGCCGAAGCCGCTGAAGTACCCAGCGCCGAAGAACCCGACGAACGGCCCGATCAGCAGGAGCGCGAGCGGCGTCTGGAACGAGGCGTAGGCCATGACGAAGAACGCGGCCGCCAGCACGTACGTCACGTAGGTCCGCTTCCGTCCGAGCCGGTCGCTGATCAGGCCAAACGTGACGTAGCCACACCACATTCCGATGTTCATCGTCACCAGCAGGAGCGTCTTGTAGGACGCGAGGCCCAGACCGCCCCGCGCGGGCGACATTTCGAGATAGGCGGGAACCCACTGCGTGAACGCCCAGTACCCGTAGAGCGTGCAGGCGTTCATCAGCGTCACGAACACCGTCAGCCGCAGCATGGGGCCGCGGAAGATGTCGGCGAACCGCCCCCGCGCAGCCGCCGAGGCGGCGCCGGCCGCACGCGCCTGCCGCCAGACCTGCGGTTCCTCGACGCGCCTCAGGACCCACGCCGTCACGAGGGCGGGAAGAACGCCGACGAAGAAGACCGCGCGCCAACCCCACGTGGGAAGCACCAGCTGGGTGACAATCGTGGCCGCAGCGTACCCGACCGCCCACGAGCTCTGGACGATCCCCAGCGCCTTGCCCCTGTGCTCGTCCGGCCAGGTTTCCGACACCAGCGCGGCGCCACTCGCCCACTCCCCGCCCATGCCGATCCCCAGCAGCGCACGGTAGACCATCAGGTGCCACGCGTTCTGCGCAAACCCGCACGCACCCGTGAACACCGAGTAGATGAGGATGCTGCCAATCAGCGCACGCGTGCGCCCGAAGCGGTCGGCGACGAGGCCGAACATGATGCCGCCTATCGCCGCCGCGATCAACGTGAACGACCCGATCAGGCCGGCGACCGACTTGGTGAACCCGAGGTCCGCCATGACGGCGGCCAGCACGAGCGCGTACAGGTTGACGTCGAACGAATCGAGCATCCAGCCCAAGCAGGCGGCTCCGAGCGCGCGCCGCGCTTCCGGTGTCGCGCCGCGATACCAGGCGAACGGGCCGGGCGGGACGGTGGTGGTCGGCATGGTGCTGGGATGATAAACCGGCATCCGGTCCTCCCGGCCCAAAATTTTCACGACCCGACCATGGAATGTTATGCTCGTCGCGGAGGTCCCATGCCCGAGGCCGCCAGCAACCTGCAGATCACCGACCTGACCTTTCGCGATGGCCACCAGTCGCTCTTCGCCACTCGTGTCCGCACCGACGACCTCGCCGCCATCGCGCCCAAGATGAACACGGTTGGCTTCTGGTCGATGGAAGTCTGGGGCGGCGCGACGTTCGACGTCATGACGCGGTTCCTGAACGAGGACCCGTGGGAGCGCATCCGCACCTTCAAGAGGCTCATGCCGAACGTGCGGCTCCAGATGCTGCTGCGCGGCCAGAACCTGGTCGGCTACCGCAACTACGCGGACGACGTCGTGCAGGCGTTCGTCCGCCACGCGGCCGACTGCGGGATTGACGTGTTTCGCGTCTTCGACGCGTTGAACGACGAACGCAACGTCGCCACGGCCTTCCAGACGATTCACGAGACGGGCAAGCACATCCAGGGCGCCATCAGCTACTCGCTGACAGAGCGATCGCTCGGTGGCCCGGTGTTCACGCTCGAGTACTTCCTCGACAAGGCGCGCACGATCGAGAAGATGGGCGCCGACAGCCTCTGCATCAAGGACATGGCCGGGCTCCTCTCGCCCGACGATGCGGCGGCGCTCGTCGGGCGGCTGAAGCGAGAGCTGTCGATCCCGATCGTTGTGCATACACACTTTACGAGCGGGATGGCGTACATGAGCCTGCTCCGCGCGATCGACGCCGGCGTGGACATCATCGACACCTGCCTCGCGCCGTTTGCCCTGCGGACGTCGCATGCCGCGCTCGAACCGATTGTCGCCGCGCTCGCCGGGCGCCCACGCGACACCGGCCTGGATCTGGCCAAGCTGTTGACGATCGACGAGCACTTCGAGAACATCGCGCCCAAGTACCGCGACTTTCTCGACGACACCAAGCTGTCGATCATCGACACCGGGGTCCTGTCGCACCAGATCCCCGGCGGCATGTTCAGCAACATGGTGGCCCAACTGCGGCAGGCCGATGCGTTGAACCGGCTCGCCGAGGTGTACGAGGAACTGCCGCGCACACGGCGCGAACTCGGGTACCCTCCGCTGGTGACGCCGACCAGCCAGATCGTCGGCTCGCAGGCGGTCCTGAACGTGCTGTTCGGCCGCTACAAAATGATTTCGAAAGAGGTCAAGGACTACGTCTACGGCCTCTACGGCAAGCCGCCGGCCGCTATCGACCCCGAGGTTCAGAAGTTGGCGCTCGCCGATAACGAGCGGGGCCAGCAGCCGATTACAGGCCGGCCCGCAGACCTGCTGCCGCCCGAGTTGGAGAAGGCCCGGGAAGACACGCGAGGCCTCGCGCGCAATATCGGGGACGTGCTCTGCTACGCCCTCTACCCGACAACCGGGCTGCGCTTCCTCAAGTGGAAGTACGGCGTCGAGGCGCCGCCGCCGGAGACGAAGGCGCGAACGATCGAGGACGTCCGGCGCGAGAACGAGGTGGTGGCCAAGGCACGGAAGGGACTGCTGGTCGAAGGGGGCGTGCCGACGCCAGCGCCGACCACCTCGCCCAGACACTTCACCGTGAAGGTCGACGCCGAGGTCTTCCACGTCGAGGTCGATGCGGAGCAGGCGACACCCGCCGCCGCCACAGCCGGGGCGCCGGCGGAGGCGGCGATCACCGCGGCACCCGGTTCGGCCGTCACGGCGCCGATGCCGGGACTGATTATCCGGTACCTGGTAAAGGTCGGCGACGCAGTGACGGCCGGCAGCCCGGTGGTCCAGATCGAGGCCATGAAGATGCAGAACAGCCTGCCGGCGCCGCGGGACGGCCGCGTGGCCCGACTCGGCTTCAAGAACGGCGACAGCGTCAACCGCGGCGACGTCCTCCTCACCCTCGAGTAGCCACGGTGATGGGGGTCTGGTCTTGAACCGCAGCTTGGGAGATTGATGGCCTTCGCGCGTCCAGCTGGTCACGGTCAGACCTGCTCCCGGGAGAGCCTGGGCTGGCCGACGAAATGCCTCCTGGTCACCGCCAATTTTGCGACCAACCACTCGATCGTTGAGAGAGCCGGTTAGGTGAAGTACGCGTGCTCGGCCGCGCCCTGCGGTCGAGCACAATTCTTCCTTGTGAAAAATGTCGTTCGAGGTAAGGGGTCAGCGGCTTGGCTCACTCCTTCGGTAGTCAAGTCTATACACGTGGGCGTATCAATCCGCGACAGCGGCGGGGAACAGCGAACCACCTCGACGTCTGCCGGACACTTCCCTGTCGCGATGGTTTCGCTTCGCCCGTCGGCCTGGTACGACGCCCGCGTCTCCACTCATTCCGGTGCGTCCGGAAGACTCGACGGCCCGGCTTCCTTTTTGCTAACTGCAGCGGGCGCGAACAGACCCGCGCAATTAGGAGCCTCCATGAAGAGTTTGAGTTGGAACCACACACGACCGGCCTCGGCGATCGCTTGTCTTTCGGCAGCGGTAGTTTTGTCGACGCCACTGGCCGCCGGCGTCGTCACCCCGACCGGAGACCGAGACGAGCCTGCGAAGGTCTCCGTCTTCGCCACCGGGCTGAACAACCCCCGCGGGCTCAAGTTCGGGCCCGACGGTAACCTCTACGTCGCCGAAGGCGGGATCGGCGGCGCCGCCTCGACCGTCGGCAAATGCGACCAGGTGGTGCCGCCGATCGGGCCTTACATGGGCAGTCAGGACGGTGCCCGGATCTCGAAGATCGACGAGGACGGCGAGCGCAGCACCGTCATCGACCATCTCCCGTCCAGCCAGACCAGCCCGGGTTCGGGCGGGTTCGTCAGCGGCGTGGCCGACGTGGCCTTCATCGGCGACACGCTCTACGCGCTGCTCGGCGGGGCCGGGTGCTCGCACGGCGTGACGGGTGTCCCGAACGGGATCATTCGCGTGAACCCGGACGGCACCTCGACGCCGATCGCCGATCTCGGCGCGTTCCAGAAGGCGCATCCCGTCAAAAACCCGGAACCCGACGACTTCGAGCCGGATGGCAGTTGGTACAGCCTGGTCGCGGTTCGCGGCAACCTCTACGCGGTCGAACCCAACCACGGCGAACTCGACAAGATCACTCCCGAAGGCCACATCACGCGCGTCATCGACATCTCGGCCAGCCAGGGACACATCGTGCCGACAGCCGTGGCGTACCGCGGCAACTTCTACGTCGGCAATCTCAACACGTTTCCAATTGTCCAAGGGTCGTCCAAGATCTACAAGATCACGCCGGGAGGGCAGATTAGCGTGTTTGCCGAGGGGCTGACCACGGTGCTTGGCGTGGCCATCGACAAGCGGGGACGGATCTACGCGCTGGAGAACACGACCAACAACCCGTTTCCCACACCGTTCACGGGCCGAGTCGTCCGCGTCACCAGGTCGGGTGGGTTGGAAGTCATCGCAGCGGGCCTGTCCCTGCCGACCGCGATGACCTTCGGCCCCGACGGTAACCTCTATGTGTCCGCTGTCGGGTTCGGTGCGCCGCCCGTCGGTCTAGGAAAGGTCCTGAAGATCGAAATCGACGACTAACTGCTTGCGGCGCGGCCTCGCAATGTCCGAGGTCCGCCTGAACGTGCGTCAGGGATGACCTGGGGTCGGGCCCGCGTTCGAGCGCGGGTCCGACTGACGTGCTGCACCACTGACACGACGGCTGCCAGGAGCGGAGCCGATCAGAGGCACGGATTCATAAAACACCGCATTACGCGCGGACGCCGGCCGCCTTCAGGATCGAGATGAGCGGGCAGCCAGACATACCGGTCGATTGTCATTTCAGCCCTTCTGGGACGTGATGTCCCGGGTCCTGATTCAAGGATTCAGTCCTAGCTGACTTGGAGACAGATCCGGGGACAAAGAGCATGGGAAGCGAGCAGGACCGGAGCCAGTGCTCGGCGGGATGGGCCAGCAGCGCCCCGTGCCGACCCTCGTGCGACACAACGATGAGCGTGGCCTGGCGGTCCCGCACCAGGTCGGCCTGGCAGGTGATTGCGGCGGCTGCGACCTCGCCGCCGAACGCCGACGCCAGGCCTGCGGCCACCCGCGTCGGCGCGTCGTCGTCGGCCGGGGCTGGCGAGACGAGCATCGGGTGCGCGAAGATCGCCTCGGCCGGTACGCCCGCGCTGTCGGCCCGCACGACGAGGACCGGTGTCGGCGAGCCGTGGATGACGCGCTCCGCGACCGATCCGATCCACCATCGGGCCGGTCCCCGGCGGCCATGGGTGCCCATCACGACGAGGTCCGCGTGGCCGGCCGCCTCCACGATTGCCGCGGTCGGCAGCCCTTCGTCGATCTCGGACGTGAACCGGGACGCCCCGTGCCGGCGCGCGAAGTCCTGCAGGAACTCCTGCGCCCGTCCGCGGGCGATGGTTCGCTCGCGCTCGAGCGTCTTCAGTTGGTCGTGCGTGAAGTAGGCAGGCACCTCGAACACCTCGGCGTGGAGCAGGTGCAGGCGGGCGCCGATCCGGGCTGCGAGGGCCGCGGCGACCGCGACCGCTCGCCCCGACGCCTCACCGAAATCGACCGGCACGAGGATTCTGGACGGCGGACAATTCCACATCGCCTGAGTCTCCCGACGCCGGTGCCAGAACGGGACCGGCCGCCGCGATCGCGCCGCGCGCCGCGGCCCGCGTGTTCATCATGAAATACAGGACGGGAACCGTCAGGGGCGACAGCAGCAGCGACGCGATGCCGCCGGCCATCAGCGAGATGGCCAGCCCCTGGAAGATCGGATCGAACAGGATGACCGCCGAGCCGACGATGACGGCGGCCGCCGTCAGGGCGATTGGACGGAATCTCACCGTGCCGGCGTCGACGACGGCCTGCGCGAGCGGGATGCCTTCCCGCAGGCGGAGCTCGATGAAATCGACCAGGATGATGGAGTTCCGGACCACGATCCCGGCGCCGGCGATGAACCCGATTGTCGACGTCGCCGTGAAGAAGGCGCCGAGAGCAGCGTGCGCCGGCAGGATCCCGATGAGCGAGAACGGAATCACCGTCATAATCGTGATCGGCGTCAGGAACGACTCGAACCACCCGACGACGAGGATGTAGATCAGCAGCAGCACGGCCGCAAACGCGATCCCGAGGTCTCTGAAGACCTCGTAGGTGATGTGCCACTCGCCGTCCCATTTCATCGCGTAGCGCGAGCTGTCGTCCGGCTGGCGCGTGTTGAACAGCTCGAACGCGTAGCCTTCCGGGAGCGCAACCCGGGACAGGACACGGTTCATGGCGAGGATGGCATACACCGGGCTCTCCACCGCGCCGGCCACGTCGGCGGTGACGTAGGTCACCGGCCGTAGGTTCTTGTGATAGAGGCTATAGGGCTCCACCGCGGTCGCCACGCGCGTCAGTTCGCCAATCGCGACGGCACCGCCCAGCCGGATCGAGCGGACGGCCTCGATATCGGACCGGAGGTCGCGCGGCAGGCGGAGGACAATCGGCACGTCCTCGCGTGCCTGCTCGTCATGTAGCAGGCCCGTGACCTCCCCGCCACCGGCCATGCGAACGACCGACGCCACGGCCGCGGGCGAGAGACCGGCGGCCGCCGCCTTCTCCTGATCGACCTCGAGGACGGCCTTGGGGCGCTCGCGTTCGACATACCATTCCGCATCGACGACGCCGGGCGTGCTGTCGAAGGTCCGCTTCACCTGCGCCGCGAGCGCGACCCGGCGGGTGGCGTCTGGACCGTAGATTTCGGCCACGAGGGTCTGCAGCACCGGGGGGCCGGGCGGCACTTCGGCGACCTGAATTCGGGCTCCGAACTTCCTGGCGATCGGTAGCAACGACTCCCGTACCCGCTTCGCGATAATGTGACTCTGGTCGGACCGGTCTTCCTTCGGCACGAGGTTGACCTGGAGGTCGGCCTGGTGGGGTAGCCGACGCAGAAAATAGTGACGAACCAGGCCGTTGAAATTGTACGGCGAGGACGTGCCGACGTAACTCTCGACATTGACGACGCCCGGCTGGCGCAGCGTTTCCAGGGCCAGCGCGCCCGCGACCCGCGCGGTCTGTTCGAGCGGCGTGCCCTCAGGCATGTTGATGACGACCTGGAACTCGCTCTTGTTGTCGAACGGCAGCATCTTGACGCCGACGAGGCCGAGCGGCACGAGCGCGATCGATCCGAGCAGGAGCAGGCCGACGCCCGCAAGGAATCCGAGCCGCATCCGGGGCCGCGCGATCAACGACGCCATCACGCGTCGATACATCGCCGTGAAACGGTCTTCCTGGTCGTGCGCGTGGCCGGAGGGGCCCTTCATCAGCCACGCAGCGGTCCACGGCGTCACGACGAACGCGATCACCAGGGAGAACATCATCGCGGCCGTGGCGCCCACCGGAATGGGCCGCATGTACGGTCCCATGAGGCCGCCGACAAAGGCCATGGGGAGGATCGCCGCCACCACCGTCAGCGTGGCCAGGATCGTGGGATTCCCGACTTCATCCACGGCCTTGACGGTCACCGCGCTGAGCGGCGTGGTCCCACCCGACAGCCGTGCGTGCCGCACGATGTTTTCAACGACGACAATGGCATCGTCCACAAGGATGCCGATCGAAAAGATGAGGGCAAACAGCGTGATGCGGTTCAGCGTGTAGCCGTAGATGTAGAACACGAAGAGCGTCAGCGCCAGGGTGACCGGGACGGCCACCAGCACGACGGCCGCTTCGCGACGTCCGAGGGTCAGCCAGATCAGGATGGCGACCGAGAACACGGCGAGGAACATGTGCCAGAGCAACTCGTTCGACTTGTGCTCGGCCGTCTCGCCGTAGTTTCGGGTGACGGTCACGTGGACGTCAGCCGGGAGGAGGCTCCCGCGCAGCCGTTCCACCGTGGCCTCGATCCGGCGCGTGATCGCGATGGCGTTGGTGCCCTTGCGCTTGGAGATGGCCAGCGTCACGGCCGGGTAGCTCCGCCCGTCCCGGGCCTGGTACGTCACGTAGCTGGTCGGCTCCGCGTCGCCATCCCGGACGGTGGCCACGTCGGACAGGAAGACCGGCAGGTGCTGCCGGGCGCCGACGACAACCTGCTTGACCGCGTCAACGCTGGTCAGCCACGAGCCTGACTGAACGAGCCGGGTCTGGTTGCCGCTGATGACGTCGGTGGCCGGCGGCTGGGCGTTCGCCCCCTGGAGCGCCCCCGCGATGACGCTCGGGTCCAGGCCATACGAGGCGAGCCGGGCGGGGTCGATCTCCACGCTGACCTGGCGGGTCCGTCCGCCGATGATCTCGACGCCAGACACGTCTGCCACTTCCGTGACGGCATCGTGCAGCTGGCCGGCGACCTGCCGCAGCTGGAAGTCGTCGTAGCGCGCGCTCCACAGCGTGAGGCCCATGATCGGCACGTCGTCGATCGAGCGGGGCTTCACGATGGGCGTCGACGCGCCCGGCGGAATCACGTCGAAGTGCGACGCCAGCTTCTGGTTCAATCGGACGAGGGCCGGCTCCTCCTCCTCGCCCACGCGAAACCGGACGATGACCATCGACGTGCCGGGACTCGAGGTCGAGTAGACGTACTCGACCCCTGGCACTTCCCAGATCAATTTCTCCATCGGCCGCGTCACGCGCTGCTCGACCTCGCTCGGCGACGCGCCGGGCATCTGGACGAACACGTCGATCATCGGGACGATAATCTGCGGTTCTTCCTCACGCGGGAGCGCGACCACGGCCAGGATGCCCAGCGCCAGCGAGCCCAGGACGACGAGCGGCGTCAGCTTCGAGTGGATGAACGCCTTCGCGATGCGGCCGGCCGGGCCGAGCTTGGCGGTGCTCACGGCCTCTCCGAGAAGCGCGCGCCGTCGCGGAGCTCCGGGCCGACCTTGGCGACGAGCCGCTCGCCGGCCGTGAGACCGGAGAGCACCTCGGTCCATGGACCTTGCTTCTCCCCGAGCGTGACCATGCGCAGGCGAAGGCGGTCACCGTCCGCGGCGAAGACCCGGTCGAGCGCGCCGCTCGCGGCGATCGCGGTCGTCGGCACGACCAGACGGGCACGGCTCCCGACGCGAAAGCTGACCCGCGCGAACATCCCGGGACGCAGACCGCCGAGATCGGCCGGCAGGTCGACCTTCACGACGAACGCGCGCGAGGCGACGTCCACGGTCGGCACG
>JANYLG010000118.1 GCA_025363775.1 Acidobacteriota bacterium
GGGCGAGTTCGTGCGCGACCGCCACATCGAGTTCCTGGCTGTTCAGTCGTTGCAGGGTGGGCAGCGACACGACGAGAACCGAGTCGCGGGCGCCCTCGCAGAGCAGCACCGGTGCTGATGCCTGGACCACTCGAATCCGGGGCGGATCGATGTGCAGGCCTTTCGCGTGTGTGTGAACAATCGGTGTCAGCACTCCTGCCGCCGGGTGCCATGGACCCGCGTCCGGCAAGCGGGCCGGACCGCGGATCAGGTCGAATAGCGGCGGGAATGCGTCACGGAGGAACAGCGCAGAGCCGAGGCCCGCAGCCAGCAGCAGGATGAGGTCGCCAAGCCCGAATCCGGCGAGATGCAGGAGATTCCACCGCTCGCCGGCCAGAAGCGTCCAGCCGGCCACGAACCTGGGGGCGCTGCGAAAGGGCGCGGCCACGAAGAGGACCGGCAGCCAGACGACGGGAACGGCCAGGGCCAGGAGCCGAAAGCGGAGCCGCCACGCACCATTCTCGATTCGCCAGGCGCGCAGGAGCGCTTGAACGAAGAGCGCCGCGACGAGCGCGTGCAGGATCGACTGGGAGAGAAAGGCGCGCAGCATCACCTCATCGTGGCTATTCCGTTTCCTTCAATCGTTCGTACTCCAACTCGTGCTCATGGTGCAGCCGGTCGGCGCTGATCGTCCCCGTGAAGATGGTGGTGTCGAAGGGGAATACGTCCGGGTTGAAGTGGGCGTTGAAGATGTGCCAGACGATGACGACCAAAAACGCCATCAGCCCTTCGTTGCCGTGCGCCAGCTTCGCCGCCGGGACCACCTCGCCAGGGAGGAACCTCGTGGCCAGGATCGGGTAGAGCAGCACGAGCCCCGTCGAGATCACGATGACCGCGCCGAGGACGAGGCCCCAGTATTCGAACTTCTGCTTGTAGTCGAACTTGTCGAACTTCGCCGGGACGTCGGTGGCGCCCAGGTAGTAGCGAATCTGCTGCATCGCGTCGAGGAAGTCCTGGCGCGTCGGCACCAGCGACATGGTCGCCCGCCCTGTCACGACGAGCGCCGAGATGATGCCCAGGTGCGCCGCGGTGAAGAGCGTAAACGCGATCCCCGCCGCCCGATGCACCCACCGGACGCGATCGATGCCGCCGAGCAGTGTGATGATGCCCTCCGCCCAGGTCTCCTCGTAGAACTTCTGAGGCAGCCCCGTCAGCGCAAGGAGAAGGAACAGCGTCATCACCGAGGCGTGCTCGATGCGCTGCTCGAGCGTGAAACGGATGACGTAGCTTCTCATCGGTTGACCACCACCCGCCAGAGGTGGAGGAGAATCTGGAGCACCAGCCCACCAATCATGAACGGGATCAGAATCATGTAGGAGACCTTGACCGCGTACACGAGCGGCGCGTTCTTGAACGTCGGCTCGTAGTGCGACAGCCAGGCGGAGGAGAAATTCGTCGTGGCGCCAGGGTGGCAGCGCTGGCAGGTCTTGAGGATGTTCGCCTGAATCACCCCGGAGTTCGGCGCGTCGGTCTTCGTGATGTCATGCACGCCGTGGCAGTCGATGCACAGGGCCACCACCTGCCCGCCCTCCGTCCCGTTCTTCTTCTGCAGCGAGGCCGTCATCCCGTGGAAGTCGGCCAGGTACGTCTGCATGACGCTGGTAGAGAGGTTGTACTTCTTCATCATCGCCGACTGCGTATGGCACGTCGCGCACAACTCGGGGCTCTTCAGTCGCCAGCCCGGCGCGTGCGGCCCGCCAATGTCATGTGCGCGGTGACAGTCGGTGCAGGTCGGAACGTCGGCGTTCTTCTCCTCTTGCAGGGCGCGCCCGTGCACGCTCTTCGCGTAGGTGGCCGATACGCCCTGGTGGCAGGCCGCGCACGTCTGAGAGATGCGCGATCGGGGCTGGTTCGGCGGCGTCACGTAGTGCGCGCCGTGGCAGTCCACGCACACCGGCGCCATCCGGTCGCCGCGGGCGATCGCGGGGTAGTGCACGCTGTCCAACGTCTTGCTGTAGTTGGCGAAATGGCAGCGTTTGCACGCCTCGTAGTAGGCGATCGTGAACTCGCGTTTCGTCGAGAACGGCTTGGAGGCGTGCGGTACGCCGGTGATGTCGGTGTGGCAGTCGGTGCACCCGAGCTTGCCGCCGTGGATCGAACGCGTGAACTCGTCGCGATCCACGAAGAGCCCTCGGGTCTCGCCGCTCGGCAGAGTCACTGACATCGACGTGTTGTTGTGACACGCCAGGCACGTTTCGATGTCTTCGTGCTTCGGCTGGAGCGCGACGGGTGCCTGGATGGCCACCGCCACGAGAAGCGAAAGAAGCGTTGAATGAAGCATCTGTCTGATTGCGGACAGCCAAGGCGTCCAGCCTCGCTCAGGCAGGCCGCCAAGCAGGCCGGCCCTGCGCGCTGCAGGTGCCAGGTTCGCGGACGTGAGAACGGGGGCCCGGACAGTCTCGATTAATCTGACATCTCGAGCAAGGGAATTGCCATCCGCCTCGACCGCCAGATTTGGCTGGATATTCTTGATTCTGGCTAGACAGTGGCCGTCGCCCCTCCGCTCGTTGACGGAATTCCGGCAGCCCTTGAACGAGAGCCCAACCCGATGAGCGGCAGGCGCAACAGAGCCCGGCACCCCTCGTCGTCCACCCGCAGTTCCATGTAGCCGCCGTTGGTCGTCCAGGCCACCTTGACTCCGCCGCCGGTCTCGCGCGCCGCGTCGACGGCGTTATGGACCAGGTTGATCAGCAAGTGCTCGAGCTGGTCGCTGTCGCCAGGCAGGCGAATCGCCGGCCGTGATCGACCTCTACCGCCAGCCGGGTTTCCAAGCCGGCGCGGGTGGCACGATATGCGTTTGGACCCCGGCACACGTCTCGTCAGTCTTCGACCACCCACCCGTCGCGGAGCTGAATCACGCGGTCGCCGTAGGAGGCGTTGGTCTCAGAGTGGGTGACCTGGATGATGGTTGTGCCCTCGCGGTTGAGCCGCTTGAACAGCTCCATGATCTCCTTGCCCTGCGCGGTGTGCAGGTTGCCGGTCGGCTCGTCGGCGAGGATCACCTTCGGGCTGGCGACGACCGCGCGGGCGACCGCGACCAGTTGCTGCTGTCCGCCGGAGAGCTGACTCGGGTAGAGGTCCTTCTTGCCCACGATCTGGAAGCGGTCCAGGAGGTCGCAGACGATCGACTGGCGGTCGTTCTTCTTGACGTCGCGATAGGAGAGCGGGATCTCCAGGTTTTCGTAGACCGTCAGGTTGTCCAGCAGGTGATAACTCTGGAAGACGAACCCCATGTACTGCTTGTGCAGCGCGGAGCGCGCCTTCTGGTTCAGCGTGTGGACCGGCTGGCCGACAAAGTCGTATTCCCCGCTCCACGCGCTGTCGAACATGCCTATGATGTGGAGGACCGTGGACTTGCCGGCGCCCGACGGTCCCATGATCGAGACGAACTCCCCGTCGCGGATGTCCGCCGACACGCGCCGGAGGACATACGAGCGGCTCACACCGTGCTCGTAGAACTTCTCGATGTGGCGCAGTGCGATGAGCGGGGTCACGCCGTGGTCGATTCCATGCTTTCCTCGACCACCTGGCCGTCGAAGAGATGGATGTTGCGATCGGCGTGGCGCGTGAACCGCGGGTCGTGCGTGACCATGCAGATGGTCGCACCCTGCCGGTGCAGTTCGCGCAGCAGGTCCATGACCGCTTCGCCGTTTCGCGAATCGAGGTTGCCGGTGGGTTCGTCTGCGAGCATGATCAGCGGGTTCCCGACGAGGGCCCGCGCGACCGCTACGCGCTGCTGCTGACCGCCCGAGAGCTGGCTGGGCAGGTGACGGGCGCGGTGGGCCATGCCCACTTTCTCGAGCGCCTCGTTGGCGCGGGTCTTGCGCTCGGCGGACTTCATGCCCCGGTAGGTGAGGGGAAGTTCCACGTTCTCGAATACGGTGAGATCGCCGATCAGGTTGAAGCTCTGGAAGATGAACCCGATTTCGCGGTTCCGGATCCGCGCCCGTTCCGCCATGTTGAGGTTGGCCACCGGCTGTCCGTTCAGGGTGTAGGTGCCACCGGTCGGGGTATCCAGCAGGCCGAGGATTGACAGGAGGGTGGACTTGCCGCAGCCCGACGGCCCGGCAATGGACACGTATTCGCCCTTGCGAATATCCATGTGGATGCCCGACAGGGCGTGCGTCTCAACTTCGTCGGTGTAGAAGATCTTGGTGACGCCTTCGAGTCGAATGAGCGGTTTCTCCGTTCCGTTGCCGTTCATCGTGCCTCCAGAAATCCTGTGCCTGTTCGTGTCAGCGTGCGCGGACACCAGACCGGCGCGCATGCTCCCGTGGCCGAAAGATTTGGCTACTTGAGTCGAATCCGGTCGAAGGCGTCGTACTGGGACATATCGGAGAGGATGACCTGGTCCCCCTGCTTCAGCCCCGCCTTCACTTCCACCGTGTTGACCGACGTCTTGCCGATCGAGACTTTCGTGCGCGTGCAGGTGGCGCCATCCTCGTTGAGCTTGAAGAGGCTGATGACGCTCTGCTCCTGCCCGTAGGTGGGGCGACCGACGTAGAGGATGTCGTCCAACCGCTCGAGTTCAATCGTACCGTCCACGCTCAGGTCCGGTCGCGCCCCCTTCGGCAGTTCCCCTTCCAGCGCGACGTCCACCGTGACTGTGCCGTTTTGCACCGCGGGGTCGATGCGCGACACGCGGCCGGAGATCATGCCGTTGCGCGTGTCCACCGACGCCGTCTGCCCGATCACGATGTCCTTGGCCTGTGTTTCCGCGATCTTCAGCTGCGCCTTGAGATGGCGTTGGTCGGCGACCCGCGCCAGGTTCGTTCCGGGCCCGACCTGCTGGCCCACCTCCACCGGGACCTGCTGCAGCATCCCGGCGATGCCCGCGCGCACGTGGAGCTGGCTGACCTGGCTGCGCCGCAGCGCGAGCAGCGCCCGCAGTCTGTTCACTTCGGCCTGCTGCACCGCGAGGCGCGACTGCGCCGAATCCCGCATCGACGTGTACCGCTTCTGCTCGATCTGGTCACGGACGCCCAGGTTGTCCGACCGCACCTGAGAGAGCCTGCTGGTCAACGACGAGACGAGGCCTTCCTTTGCCAGTTGCCCATCCGCTTCTGCCTGGAGCTTGGCCTGCCGGTAGTCCGCCGTGACGGCGTTGGCCCCGGCCTCCTGTGCCAGCAAGTCGTTGGCGACCGTCACCTGGAGGTTCTTGTACTGGGCTTCCGCGCCGTTCAACTGCTGCTCGGCCTCGAGCAACGCCTGCGACTGGTTCGGGTTGACGAGTTCGAGGATGACGGTGTCGGGCGTGACCGGCGTGCCGGGATACACGACGATCCGCTCGACCCGGCCGTCGGTCGCCGCGGGGATCCACCGGATCTCCTCGGGCACCAGCGTGCCGAGGCCCCGAACCTGACGCACCATCGGCCCGCGCTTGACGGTATCGAGCCAGGCCGTTCCGCGTTCGACGGTGGGAGCAGCCGGCTTGAGTCTGGAGAGCGCGACCGTGATGAGGGCAATCCCGATCAGCGCCCCCACACCGATAATGATCCGGCGGATCTTCTTGTTCCTGGCGACGCTTGACGGACGCTGAATATCCATGCTCGATAGCCTTAGACGTGTAAGGGCGCGAAAAAGGTCTTTGCCCCTGCGTGCCGAACCTCGCGAACAGAGGTGTCACGTCCCGACTCCCGATTCCTATTTCTTCAGCTTGAACGTGGCGGGGACGGCCATCTCGTCGGCCGACACGGTTGTTGACACGCTCATGACGCTGTGGGTGGACGTCATGAAGGTGACGCGCGTGTCGGTGTCGGGTGACGCCTTGGGTGCCGCCCCCTCGGTCGGCTTCGGCTCTTCCTTCTTCCGGCCGAAACGGCCTAACATCCCGCCGATGGCCCCGGCGGACGAGTCGCTGCCCTCCTTGTCCTGCTTCTTGGCGGTGGCGGCTTGTTCCTTCGTCTGAATGGTCTGGACGGACATCACCGTTTCAATCGCGGTTCCCTCCATGTTCACCTTTTCACTCTGGAGCCTGGCCATCCCTGCCTTCAGCCCGGGATACATCGCGAACGCCTGCACGAGCTGATCGGCGGACGGCAGCACGGCGTTCTCCGCCATCTTCTTCGCGTAGCGCACGTCGAAATCGGTGAGCTCCTTCATCGCCGCCACGCGCGGGGCGAGCCAGGAGTCCACGGTGATCAGCATCCCGCCCGCCTCGTCCAGCGTCTTGCCCTTCTCGTGCATCGAGATCGTCATGATCACCTGGCGGGTATTGAAGAGGTTGATCGTCCGCTTCTGTCCGGTGTCCTTGACGGCGAACTCGATCTCCATCTCCTTCTGGTTCGGGTCCTTCTTCTCCTCGCGCGCGCGCTGCTTGCTGGCGTTCTCTTCGGCCTTCGCGGCCGCTTCCTGCATCCGCTGCTTCAACTCGGCAAACGTGATCACCCGATAGCTCTTGTCGCGGATGTTCAGTTCGTAGATCTTCTCCTCGGCGAGATCGACGATGGTCGCGCTATCGTCGGTGGCCGTGACCTTGCGGTCACCCTTCACCGACACGGTGTTCACGATCCCTTCCTTGGCCGCCTTCCCACCGAACAGCCCCATCATCCGGCCGAGCATGCCCTCGAACTTGAGCTGTGTCTTCTCGGTCGTCTTCACGTCCGCGCCTGCCGCGGCCGCGGTCACCAGCAGTCCCGTCAACGCGAGCGCCACCCCGAATCGTAGGCGAATCATTTCAGTTCCTTTCCCTTCAACGAACGTGCGGCCTCTCCCGCCCGCAGCACCATGCCCCGGCGGCTGAAGGTCGATCGGTATGTTACCAAAGAACCGTGCGCTGTCAGCGACAGATGCCGCCCTGGGTCGTGAAGATCGTCGTCAGCGCGGGATCGGCGATCTCGAGGATCTCGAATCTCTCGTAGCCCCACGCGGATCGCTGCACGGCCCAGAACCGCTTATCGCCGAGCCGGAACGACCCGAGCACCATCGTGTAGACCAGCCCCTCCCGCTTGTTGTCGGACAGCGTCGCGGTCGCGGAGACCTTCGGGGGAGCCTGCGGATCGAGTAGGACATACCCGACGGCGTAGGTCAGCAACACGGAAGGGAAGCTGGGGCGGAAGCGGGGGTAGCGCTTGACCCCTTCGAAATAGAGCTGTGTCGTGCCGGGCCTCGGTCCTGGGGATCGGAACAGGACTTCGAGCGTGAAGGCACTCTTGGCGCGCTGCGGTTCGGTGAACCACGGATCGACGCGGGCGCCGGCCATGAGCGTCGTTTCGGCCTCCAGGACGCGCGCAGCGACCGCCCCCGCCACCGCCTTCCAGTCGGCCGCCCCCGCCTCGAGGATGTCCACCGGCTCGATGAGCACGTCGCCGGCCGTCGCCAGACCATCTTTGGGATACGGCTGGATCTCGGGCGGGACGCGAGGTTCGACAGAGGAGTAGTCGGTCTGCAGACCGATATGGGGCTGGCATTCTGCCGTGAAGTTGATGGGGCTCTTGACGTGAATGACCTGGCTCTCGCCGCGCATCGGCCACGCCGTCCACGTGCTCGCCCGGCGTTGCCGCAGCCACCAGTCACCGGGCGAGTCCTTCACCGAGATCGGGATGTCCTGGCGCCGGCCCGGGGCCGGCCACAGGTTCACCCATCGGGCACCGTCATGGCTGGCAAACGGGATGACGATGCCATCGCGGCGGAGGACCGCGAGGGTGAACGACGCGCCGCTGGTGGCGCGGGGCTGGGCACCCGGGCCCGGGTCGCTCAGCACGAGGACGACCGGCGTCACCACGAGCACGACGAGGCCGACCACAATCGTTCGCACGACGTTCCTCATTTCGATCGGCGTGGGGTCATCGTCTTGACGGCTCGGCGGACCGCGTCCTTATCTGTCATCGAATTTCCGGCCGGCGTCGAGGTTGTCGAAGTTCAGGATCGCGTTGAACACCAGCGAATAGCTGCCCTTCGTCTCTCCGCGCCACACCGGGTTCGGCGAGAAGAGAATGACGTGCCCCTTGCTCAGCGGGACGTCGATCACCGCCGGACGCTGCGCGATCTCGCTGCCGCCATCGAGCAGCCCGGACACGAGCAGGTCGCGCGCGTTGGCGTAGCGGAGAATGACGCGGGGCCGCTGCTGCACCGGGATCACGTTGATGCCGTTGCGTACCTGTTCATCGGTGACCGGAGTGGCCTGCCACGGCTCGACCTTGGGATCGGCGGGCGGTTCCTGGAACACGCGCCCTTGCGGCATGTCCGGGTCGTCCACCGTGCCCCGGCCCGTGGGCCGACCGGTGTCGGCTCCAAATCGGCCGGCGCGGCCGCCGAGTGTGTTGCTCACGGACAGGATCACGCCTTCTGACAAGAAGACGGACAGATTCTCGTCGTAGCCGTAGGCGATCGGGCTGGCCAGATCGACGAACTTGGAGCGGACGACCGCGCCCGGAGCCTTCAGCCGCTGGCTGCGCTGGAGCGTGACGCCCTGCGTCAGGCCATAGGTCACCGCGAGGTCGCTGGTATCGTCCGTGGTGATCAGCAGGCCGCCGTTCCGGACGAATCCCTCGAGACGTGCGACGCCCTCCCAGCCGAGGCCCGGGCGCATGTCGTCGGTCGAGTCCTCGTTGCCGATGTTGGGCGTCAGCTCCGTCTTCTTCCAGGGGAGGGGGTTACCCCACATCGGCATGCCGGCGATCACCTGCTGGGCGCTGCGGCCGACCGGCGGGAACAGGATCACGTCGTACTTGGCATTCAGGTCCGGCGTCCTTGCCACCGTCTGGGTGCTGATGTAGTCGTACGGGATCTTCAGGTTGTCGAGCGCCAGCCGCCACCAGCCCTCGTCCTGCGTTCCCAGCCACGTGTGAACGTAGCCGATCCGCGGGACCTTCACGTGATGCGTCTTCACCGTCGGCGCTGACGCCAACGCGTGGACCTGGAGCCCGAGTTCTTCGGCCACCTTCTGGATGTCCGCAGCCTGGCTTCCCTTCAGCAGGAAGCTGCCACGGTTGAACTTGTGCCCTGCGGCTTCGAACGGTTCTTCGGCCGCCTCGAACGCCACGTCCTTCAGCCGATAGCGCAGGGCGATCAGTCGCGGGTCGGTGTCGTGGTTGACCGCGTAGACCGTGCCCGATCCGTTCACCGTGCCCGGGGCCTTCACCTCGCCCTTGACCGGCTGCACGGCCGCCTCGAGCACCTTCGCATCGGTCACGCGCACGACCTGCACGCTGAACAGCTCGCCAAACGTCCAGCCGGTGTCGTCGTACGGGTTCTTCTGTGGGTCGCTCGGGCTCCAGTACTGGTAGTCGAGCAGGGCATCCGCGATGCGGCTGTAGGGCTGGTCCATCCGCACGATGAAGCTGCCGGCCGGGAACTGCCGGATCTCTGGCGCCTTCTCGTCCTTCTTCTGGTCGGCCGGTTTCTCCTGGTCGTTCCCGGGGGCATCGTCAGACGGACGGCTGGATTTCTTCTTCGCGGGCAGGGTCACGGTAAACGGCGCGGTGGCGCGAGAGATCTCGCAACGCTGTGTCTGGAGCACGCGGAGCAAGTCGGCCTGGAGCCCCGGATGGGGATCGTCGGCAGGGAACACGTACGCCGCGGGGCCTTCGGTCTTTGCCTTCAGCACGGACCGCTTGGCTTTCAGGTAGAAGTTCTTGAGGAACAGCTTGTTGTTGGCGGCGTAGTAGGACAGCGACGTCAGCAGGCCCGTCAGCGTGTAGTTGTTGTTGTTCCGTTGCGACCACATCGCCTTGGGCAGCGGCGGATTCTGGCGATACCAGGTTCGGGCGTAATCGTTCGGGCGCAGGGTCCGCTCCACGGTGTCGGCGCCGCCGTTGCCAAACGTCTCGTACAGACGGCTCGTCCCGTTGTGCATCGCGGCGATGAACATCAGGTACCCGGGCGACCAGGTGTCGAATTGCCCGTGGGCAAATGCGCCAGGCATGCCGAACTTGGTCATCTCCGACATGTTGTTCCAGCCGAGCAGTTGCCACTCGTCGGCCAGGATCGGGTCCACCCACGCGTTGTAGGGACCGTCACCCACGGTGTTGTCGTAGAGGTAGGGCACGGACTCGTGCAGGTCGTGCAGCAACTGGACGTTCTGATCCACGACGAAGTTGATCACGTTCTTCGTGAGGGCCAGGGTTGCGCCCATCGCGTCCCGGTTGTTGTCGTGGACGAGGTACTTGCCCCAGTAGATCAGCGGCGGCCAGTTGTCCTTCGGGTGGGCCAGGTGCCAGTTGTAGATGTCCGCCTGGCGGTCGCGCCCATCCACCTCGACCACTGGCGTCATCATCGTGATGACATTGCTGCGAATGGCCTTGATGTAGGGCGCCTCGTCCACCGCAAGGCGGTATGCCAGCTCCATCAGGGCGGTCGGTGAGCCGGTTTCCGGCGCGTGCAGCGCTCCGGTGATGTAGTAGATGGGCGTCGAGGCTGCGACGAGGCGGTCCGCTTCCGCATCATTGAGCTCGATGGTTCGAGGGTCTGCGAGTTTGGCCAGGCGCGACGTGTTCTCGCCGAGCCGCGCGATCAGCGCCGCGTCGGCAATCGCGACCGCGATCATCTCGCGGCCTTCCTCCGACTTGCCGACCGATATCACCTTCACCCGCGGGCTGGCCTTCTCCAGCATCCGCATGTATTCGTGGATCTGGGCCGAGTAGGGGAGCTTGCCCGGTGCTCCCGCGATATCCCCGATGATGGCCCTGGGGGTTGGAACCGTTTTCGACGCGGGGAGGTAGTCCACGAGAGGAGACAGGAAGTAGGGCGCGGTGGTGTATTCCTTGATCTTCTTCGTGTAGTCCTCGTCCACCGGCTGCTTGGGATCCGGGGCCCACTTGGACTGCTGAGCATTCAGGAAACCACCGGCGGCCAGCGCCAGCAAGCTGACAAGCAGGAGTCGGATACTGAAGTGTCGGGTCATCGTGCTCCTCGCGCGGGGGGCGGTTATGGGACGGTACTGTGTCACGAATTCTACTACAAGGTCTTCGTGCGGAAACGGCTGAAGGCCTGGAGTCCGGCAGGTGAAGGCCCGGCTAGCGCTTCGGCGCGCCAATCAGCGACTGGCGTGCGACCTCGAACAGCCCTTGCGCCCGGCCGTCGTTCTCGCTCAACCAGGCCGCGTTCAGGCCCACCTCGCGGCAGGCGGCATCGCCGAGGATGTTGTAGGCGTCCGGGTCGCACCCGAAGCCGTAGCGATGGCTCAGGCGATTCGCCAGGTAGACTACCATCGCCTTGCGTGGTGCCGTGCTGGCGGACCGATAGTCGTGGTGGCAGCGAATCGGCTCTTCGAGCGTGAGCGGGAGGCCCCAGCGCTTCAGCGTGATTCCGCCGAAGCTCGCGTGATGCTGCTCGAGGGCCGTGGCGACTTCCTCGGCGGGGACCGTCGTGCCGGAGCGACGCTTGTAGTCGTACGCCAGCTTGAGAATCAGCAGCTTCCCGATGTCGTGCAGCAGCCCGTAGAGGAACGCCTCGTCTTCGTCTTCGTCCACGAGCTCGGCCACCATCCTCGCCAGGTAGGCGGTGCCGATTCCATGCTCGATCAACAGGCTTCCGTGGTCACCGTAAATGCTCGGATCGTACATCCGTGAACTGAAGCAGACCGTGAACACCATGTTGCGGACGCCGTCGGCCCCGACGCGCACCACGGCATCAGGAATCGTGGCGATTTCCTGCATCGGCGCGCAGTAGGCGGAGTTGGCGAGCTGCAGAAGGCGCGAGGCAAGGACCTGGTCCTTGCCAATCAGGTTCGCGAGCTGGACGAGGGACACATCGGGATCGCTCGCCACCTCGATCACGCGGCCGGCGAGCGCGGGGAGGACGGGGATCGCGGTGTTCTGCGGGGTGAGCCACTCAGCAATAGGTGCAGCGGGGGAGGCCACCTGCTCGCCGTCCATGGGTGTTCTGGTCCTCAGAGCGGGCGCGACCGGCTGCCGCGCCCCGATTGGCACTGGTTACTTGCCGAGCACGGCTTCGATCTTCTCTTTGATGACGTCCGGCGTGAACGGCTTGACGACGTAGTTGTTGATCCCGGCCTTCAGCGCCTCGACGATATCGTCCTTGGCGGCGTTGGTCGTGACCATCAATACCGGGATCGACTTGTATTTGTCGTTCGCCCGGATGGCGCGGATGAATTCGATCCCTGACATCTCGGGCATGTTCCAGTCGGTGATGACGAGGTCAATCGGCGACTCGGCGAGGCGATCGAGTCCCTCCCGGCCGTTGCACCCGTTCACGACATCCGTGTAACCCAGCTTGCTCAGGGTGTTGATGAGGATCCGGCGCATTGTGGTCGAATCGTCCACAACGAGAATTCTCATAAGCGGCTCCAGCGATCAGGCGGCTGAGACCCGCTCGTTGAGAGTCAGCCGGTGTAGCTTGTCGATCAAGGTGGTGCGGCTCAACTGGAGCAGCCGTGCAGCCTGGCGCTTGTTGCCGCCCGTCTTCTCGAGGCACCCCAGAATCAAATCCCGTTCGAGCTGCGAGACGACCGATGTGAAATTGATGCCTTCGTCCGGGATCCGCACCGCAGGCAGGAGCATCGAGCCCGAGAGCTCTGTCAGCTCCGGCGGCAGGCTCGAGGCAGGGATCTCCCGTTCGGCGCCCGTCATCGCCACCGCGTGTTCCAGCGCATTTTCGAGCTGGCGGATGTTGCCCGGCCACGAGAAGTTCATGAGACAGCGGCACACTTCCTGGCTCAGGCTCTTCGGCTGCAGGTTGTTGTTGCGGCACGATTTCTGGACGAAATGGCGCGCGAGCAGCGGCACGTCCTCAGGGCGATCGCGCAGCGGCGGGAGCGTGAGCGGAATGACGTTCAGCCGGTAGAAGAGATCTTCGCGGAACGTGCCTTCCTTCACCATCTTCTTGAGATCGGTGTTGCTCGCCGTGATCACGCGGGCGTCGAACTTGATAGGGCGTGATTCGCCCACGCGCTCGAATTCCCGTTCCTGCAGGGCGCGCAGGAGCTTGGCCTGGAGCGCGGGCGACATCAGCCCGACTTCGTCGATGAAGAGGGTGCCGCGGTGGGCCATCTCGAATCGGCCAACGCGATTGGCGATGGCCCCCGTAAAGGCGCCTCGCGTGTGGCCGAAGAGTTCGGCTTCGGCGAGGGCTTCGGGAATGGCGGCCGCGCTGAAGGCCACGAATCGCTGATCGGCGCGCGGGCTATTGTGGTGAATCGTCCGCGCGATCAGTTCCTTGCCCGTGCCCGTCTCGCCCTGGATCAAGACCGTGCTGTTCATCGGGGCGATCAGTTCGAGCGTCGCGAACAGGCGCTGCATCGGCGCGCTTTGGCCGATCACCGCGTCGAAGCCGAATCGATCGCGAAGCTGCACGCGGAGCTCGGCGTTCTCCTGCCGGAGGCGCCGGCGCTCGAGCTCCGATTTCAGCACGCGCGACAACTGCGTGATCTGGAACGGCTTGATGAGGAAATCGACCGCGCCTCGCTTGATGGCCGTCACCGCTTCGGTCACGCCCCCGAATCCCGTCATCACGATGGCCACCACCTCGGGATAGCGGGTGAGCGCGAAGTCGAGAACCTCCATGCCGTCGGTATCGGGCAGGCGGAGATCGACGACGATCGCGTCGAAAGCAAATGTCTTCAGGCACGCAATCGCCTTGCCGCCGTCGGCGGCTTGGGTCGTGTCGAACCCGTCGCCAGACAGCGAGTCGGCGATGAGTTCACGAAGGTCGGCTTCGTCATCAACAACAAGGACGCTCGGCTGGGAAGTTGGCATAAAATGTACAGCGCGCTACGACTATCCTCGTCGCTGGTTCGACCGTCAAGGGAAGATTCATGAAAAGCGGTCGATTGCCGATTATCCGTTAAGCACAGAAGCCCAAAGGACGTACGCAACCCGCATGCCACCTCAACCGCAGACTGCGCTCAACGTCCTCGTCGTTGACGATGAGCCTGAGATTCGGGAACTGCTGGTCGAGTACTTCCGCGACCACGGAGTCGAAACCGCGACAGCGGGTGATGGCCGCGCGGCGATTGCCGCCCTCGAACGCGACCCGGCTCGCTATCGTCTGATCGTCACCGACCTGCAGATGCCGGGAGCCGACGGCTTGGCCGTTCTGCGAGCCGCCAAGGCCGCCAATCCCTCTTGCTACGTCGTCATCCTCACCGGCTACGCATCGCTCGATTCCGCCATACAGGCCGTCCGTTTGGGCGCTTATGACTACCTGACCAAGCCGTTCTCGATGGGGCAAATCGACGTCGTCGTCCAGCGCGTGAACGATCGCCTGGCGCTCGAGGCGGAGAACCGTCAGCTCGCCCGTCAGCTAGGCAACCGTACGGGCGGCGAGCGCGACCTCGCGGGCGACGGCTCGATGTCGGTGGCCACGCGGCTCGACGCGATCGAGTCGC
>JANYLG010000119.1 GCA_025363775.1 Acidobacteriota bacterium
TCGAGCGTCCGCGGGTTCACGCCGATCCTGAACGCGAACACCTGGCGCGACATGTGGAGCGCTTCGCGCGTTTCGCGAACGAAGTCCGGGTCGATGGGCGGAACCACGATGGGCTCCACGTGATGCGTGCGAAGCGTGACCCGCCCCTCGCGATGCGCGCGCATCGCCTGCACGCCCGACATCAGTTCGTGGAAGAGCTTTCGCTTCCGGACGCCGCTAGTCTTCTTCTTCTCGGCCATGATTCACTTCCCACGCGCGCGACGGGTGTCCGCCCGTTGGCGTCGTTCCTCATCGATCGCGCTCTTGAGTGCCCGTCGTTCCGCTGGAGTCAGATCGGCGGCCTCGTCCTTGTCGTAGACCGTGATCAACCAGACTTGGGTGTCCGACGCCAAGTAGTAGTAGATGACCCGGAGGCCGCCTCGCTTCCCTTTCCCTCGGCGCCGGTCCGGCCATCGTAGCTTCCGGAACCCGCCGGTCGCGGGGATCACGTGGCCGGCCTCTGGATCCCGCGCAAGGTGGAGTTGCAGTTCGCGATAGTCATCGGCGCCCATGTAGGCCGGAAGGACCTGAGTGCAGAACGGCGCCTCGATGAACTCCACAAGAACAAGCATACGCTACTTGCGTATGGCCATCAAAGAGCGCACGGCCTGCGTGCCGGCTGCGCACGGGAATCAGCCCCTCGGCGGGATCGCGAGGACTCCCGCGGCGGAAGTGGAACGCCGTAGGGTAGGGCGGCCGGACGGCGTCGTCGGGCCGTCCGCGCTCAGACGGGGGCGCCTCCCCTGAGCGGCGCCCCACCCGACACTCGGTACGACTGACTAAGAGACGAAGAACCGTCCGGCGGCGTGGCCGCCGCCGGCAGGAGCGACCTACTTCTCTGCTGCACCACGTATTCTCTGAATGAACGTGTCCACCAAGACACCGTCATTCTCGCGCGCATGGTGTGAGCGTCCCAACGAGGTGATGGTGCCGTTCTTGATTTCGTAAGCCTCTTCGGCGGAGACAAAGAAGACCGGCAACGGCTCTATCGTCTTCAAGAAGAACACATACTCTTCATCGACGGCAAAATCAGGGAACCCCGCAACGACAACTCTCCGAACCACGTCGCCCTCGTCGCGAACGCCGCCCTGTCTTCGCACGACAATGCGCTGCCCTGTCACCACAGAATCACCCTTGATCACATTCGTGACTAGGCACTGGTAGTCTGTCTGCACGGGCGCTCTGGCGTCGGCGGCCGGAACAGAGGAAGCAGATTCTACGCGGGCCACAACGATCGCCTTCGCCCCGACTACTGCGGCCCGGAGGTTGACCGCCGGAGCACTTGTGCTCACGACTCGCTCGACTTCAGTTCGTTTCTGAGGCCGCTGCCTCTCGCCCTCGGGCGTCCTTGCCAGAGCGGAGGCCGTCGCAGCGATCGCAACCAACACCAGCACTGATGTGTATTTCATAGTTCAAGTCTCCTGACTGTCATCACCTACGCTTACCGGTGCGCCAAGTACACATCCCACACTAGCGACGACCTCTCCTTGCCTCTACCATCCAGGTAGAAGAAGTCTGCCCGCAGCGCGAAGTGGTTGCCGTAGCTGTCGATGCGATGCTTCTCCTTCGGATGGAGCCCAATTCTCACAACACCACTGTCGCCAGGTGACTGCATCTCGGTCGCGGTAGAGACGCCATCATGGTTTAGGTCACGCCAAAGACGGAGGTTCTGCCATATTGCGTCGGCCTCGCTGAGCCAACCATCACCGTTGCCGCCGTTCTCCGGACGATCGAACCAGGCGAGCGCGGCAAACCCATCCGGTGCCCTTGGACCGTCATCTCCCCACGAGAGGGCGGTCGCGTTTCCGAACAACTCACGGCCGCTGTTCACTATGCCGTCGCCGTTGCGATCTAGAACGAGCCACGCAGAGGGTGAGCGTCGGAGCGGCCAAGAGAAGAGGGTCAAATGACCGTCGCCCCAAAAATCAAAAGGCACATTCGGCTCGCTCATCTCTGTCCGTCCACCATCGAAGTCGAGCAGGAGCGGCGAGCATGGGTAGGTAGGATCGCACTCGCCGTCTTCATCAGGTGGATCATCCTCGCCGCCTCCGCCGGAAGGTGGAGGATTGGCGGTCACCGCAGAGATGTCTGTCGACGTCAAGACCGGCTGCGCCGGGATGTGCTGCAAAATCCAGGCTGCGTCCTCCGGGATCGTCCCTACCATGACAGTCTGATCGGGAGAGCAGCCGGCATCGTCAAATCCCACAAGGTGCCCTAACTCGTGGTAGGCGAGGTAATTGGCCAGTCGTCCATCTGGGTCGTAGGGTTGGTTCTGACTGTCGGTTCCCTCAATCTTGTCGCTGAAGTCAATTTGTAGAGCCGCATGTGTTGCGGGATTGAAGGTCGCCCCGCCCCACATAGTACCCATTTGCGAGGCTGGCCGATAAAAGATCGGATGCCGGCGGCGTTCTCCTCGATCGTTGCGGCTCCAATCCTGACCATCTGTGCTCGCCATTGGTCAGCGGCAGTATTGATGTAGGTACGAAGCCAAGACGGAACACTACTGTCGAACTTATAGTAGCGTGGGGTCACGGGTAGGGTGTGGCCCGGTGCCAACGACACCGAACACTGGGCCGACACATACGACGATGATGTGGTCATGATCAGCAACATGCCGATGGTGGTAAACAGGCCTCGACGATAGGGCATAGAGCACTCCCTGTGAAGACGCGCGAGAAGGCCAAGAACAAGTCGCTCTCCCTTTACATTCAGGGTCGGAGGCGGAGACCGGCCTCTCTGGAACGCCGGGCGGTACTTCAGGAGCATGGCTGTGCGTTGCCACTGCACGGCGTTGGTTTCGGTCAGGCGACAGTCGGCGAAGTGGTAGTGCCGCTTGCCGCCAGGCGGCGATTTGCTCAGTCGGCAAGCCGTCGTCGTCGACGACAGGGGCGGGCGGCGGTCCATCGAACAGGACCGATGGCCCCTCTGCCCTCCTTGCCCAGGCTGCACCCGTCCGTATCCGGTGACGCAAGCGTCACAGAACCGACAGCGGTCACTGACATGACGCGCCCGCCATCAAGTTGAGGGCCCCGGAAGCCGGGCGGGTTGACCGCCGCGACCCAATGTGTCGATTTCGATCCAAACGAACGCCCTGAGTCTACAAGCGTTGAGGGCATGCTAATGGTCGGTCCGGCGATTCTGTGTGCAATGCGCGAAGCATGCTCGACGCCGCCCCAGTCGAGCCATTTCCACAAGGCACGCGCACACCGTCGATCCGCCACAGGTGACGCGGCGATGCGTACACTCGCCGACTTCGGCCCGCTGGAAGGTCCGGCGGTGATGTCGGCTTGATCTCGGTCCATTCAGCGACGAGGGCACCGCCAGCCAGGGTCGTGTCCCGTGCCACACCGAGCCGGAATCACCGCAACCCACTGAGGAACCAAGCGGTCACGCCGATCCGCCATCTGCCGGACCTTGCCGACCGGAGCCGGGTGTTGTTGCCTCCAAAGGGCAAGAAAAGGGCAACCGCTCCGAGGGCTGAACTTCCGGCGGCACCGTCAGGCCGAGCGACTCGAGACGCTCCAGCGTGTCTGGGTACTTTCGAACGAGCCAGAGCAGGACGGCGGCCTGTTCGTTCGGCTTGCTCCTCCCCTGCTCCCACCGCTCCCGCTTGACACACTCTCAGAGTCTGGCTATACATAGGTAAACTATGTTACGCGAAGACAGCCTCGTCGCCCCGCGGGCGGAGATTCCACCAGGCACGCTCTACATGCTCATCCTCAGGACGCTGGCCCGCCGCGGAGCGCTGCACGGCTACGCGATTGCCAAGGACATCCAGCAGCTCTCCGACGACGTGCTGCGGGTGGAGGAGGGATCGCTCTACCCGGCCCTCGAACGGATGCTCGTGAAGGGCTGGGTGAAGGCCGAATGGGCGCGCACCGAGACCAACCGGCGGGCCCGCTACTACACCTTGACGCCTCTCGGGCGAAAGCAGCTTGCGGCCGAAGTGTCGGAGTTCACGCGCGTGATGGGCGCGATCGTGCGCGTCATCCAACCGGCCTGACAGGAGGCGCCATGCTGTGGCTCACCGAAACGTGGCGCCGGCTCGCCTTCCTGGCCCGCCGCCGCCGGTTCGACGCGGACTTCGAGGAGCAGATGCGCTTCCACGTCGAGATGGAAGCCGAGGCGAACCGCGAGGCGGGCATGGACGCAGCGGAAGCGCGCTTCGCGGCCGTGCGGAAGGTGGGCAACAGCCTCTCGCTGCGAGAGCGATCGCGGGACGCGTGGGGGTGGCGGCCGGTCGAGGACTTCTTGCGCGACATCCGCTACGCAACGCGCTCGCTGCGCCGCAGCCCCGGATTCGTGGCCGTCGCGCTCGTGTCGCTCGCGCTCGGGATCGGCGTGAACGTCGGCGTCTTCGAGTTCGCCGACGCGCTGTTTCTCAGCGCGTTCCCGGGCGTCTCCGACTCGTCGCGCCTGGTGACCATCTATCACTACACGGCGCGGAGCAGCTACGACTCGAGCGCATACGCGGACTACGTGTACTACCGCGCACAGACCCACGCGTTCGCCAGCCTTGCGGCGTACACGGCCTGGGGCGTGGTGGTCCGCGCGGGCGACACGATCGACGAAGTGGACGGCGAGCTGGTCAGCCCCGAGTATTTCGCGACGCTCGGCCTCAGGCCCACGGTCGGGCGGTTGCTGACCGCCGACGATGCGCGGCCGGGTGCCGACCCGGCGGTCGTCCTCGGCTACCGCTACTGGACGGACCGGTTCGGCGGCGATCCCGGCGCCGTCGGGCGCACGATCCGGGTCGGCCAGGCGAACGCGACGATCGTGGGCGTGGCCGCCCGCGGCTTCGAGGGCCTGTCTGCGGAGGACTCACCCGCGCTCTGGGCCAGCGTCGTCCACTACGGGCTGATGGTGCCGGTCCTGGCGACGCTGCACGACGACGCGAGCTCGCCGCCCGACCTGTTGACGACCTGGGGCAATCACTCCTTCAGCATCGTCGGGCGGCTCCGGCCCGGCTGGACCATCGGCGATGCCGAGCGCGACCTGTCCGCCGCCGCCCGCCGTATCGTGCTGGATCACCCCGAGCGGGCCGCGCACCAGGTCGGCGGCCAGGCGCCGGGCGTCGTCCTGTTCCATGCCGCGGCGTCCCGCTTCTGGCCCGGCTACCAGCGCGACGTCGTCAGCCTCCTTTGGCTGCTGGCCGGCGTGGCGGTCCTGATCCTGCTCGTCGCGTGCCTGAACGTGGCCAGCCTGGTGCTAGCGCGGACGACGAGCCGGCGGCAGGAGCTGGCGGTGAGGCTCTCGCTCGGCGCGGGCCGAGGGCGGCTCGCGCGACAGTTGCTGACCGAGAACCTGCTGGTGACCGGCCTCGGCGCTGCCCTCGGCCTCGTCGTTGCCGGCTGGACCGTGGACCTGCTGTCCCGGACAGGTGTGCGTCTCGGGTCGCCGTCGGCGCTGGCCGTCGACGGCACCGTCGACTGGCAGGTGGCAGGCGTCGCGGCGTGTCTCGCGGTGGTCACGGCGGCTGCGCTGACGCTGCTGCCCTTGCGGCTCCTGCGCTCGGCCCGGCTCGGCGCGCTCGTGAGCACCGTCCGGACCGGCCGCCGCACGGCGGCCCACCACGCGCTCGTCGGACTGCAGATTGCGCTGTCTGTCGTCCTCGTCGCGACCGCGGGCCTCTTTGTTCGCACGCTGCAGAACGCGCGCGCCGAGAACACGACGCTCGACCCCGAGCGCCTGCTCCTGGGCAAGGTCGACCTCACGGCGCCCGCGTATGCCGAGGCGCCCACGCGCGTCCAGCTCTTCCGGTCGCTGGTCGATCGCGCTCGGGCGCTGCCCGGCGTGCGCGAGGCGAGCCTCGTGTTCATCGTGCCGCACAGCGGCCGGCGCGGCGGGACGCAGATCGAGCTGGAGCCGGGAGACGACGGGCAGAGGCGCGAGCGACAGGTGGGCTTCAACGCTGTCTCGACGCGCTACTTCGAGACGGTGGGGTTCCCGCTCGTGGCGGGTCGCGGGTTCTCCGATCACGACGTAGCGGGCGCACCGGGCGTGGCGATCGTGAACGAGGTGATGGCGGCGAAGATCTTTCCCGGGCGCAGCCCGATCGGGCACGCCTTCCTGCTGAAGTGGCCGCCGACCGCGCTGCTCGAAGTGGTCGGCGTCGTGCGGGACGGCGGCAAGTGGAAGTACCGGTCCGAGGGCGAGCCGATTGTCTACGTGCCCGTCGCGCAGCGACCCATGCGCCAAATGACGCTGGAGGTCAGGACGACCGCGGCGCCCGCCCTCCGGCGGGAACTGGCGGCGCTCGGGAGCGACCTGACGCTCACCGACGTCCAGACTGCGCGCGCCTTCTTCGACGCGGTGCTCGCGCGCGAGCGCGTGGTCGCGCTCCTGTTGTCGGCGCTGGCCGCGATCGCGCTGCTGCTGGCCGCCATCGGCGTGTTCGGCCTGCAGTCCTACGCGGTCGCGCAGGAGACGCGCGAGATCGGCATCCGGCTGGCGGTGGGCGCCACGCCGCGCGCGATCGTGTCGGCGGTGCTCGCCCGGAGTGCGCGCCTGGCCGGCGCCGGCCTCGCCGCCGGCACGGTCGCCGCGCTGGGCCTCGGCCGACTGGTGCGGGGCCTGCTGTTCGGCGTCGGCCCGGCCGACCCGCTGGTCTTCGCGGCGACGTTGATCGTGCTGCTCGGCGTCGCGCTTGCAGCCAGCTACCTGCCGGCACGCCGGGCCGCGCGCATCGATCCGGTCGTGGCCATCCGGACCGAGTAGGCGCGCGTCATCGTCGGCCTCTCACGAGCCGGGGCCGTGGCGGCCCCGCGTGTCACCGCGGAAGGTACTCCTTGGGAATCGGCATGTCCGGCCGCTCGTCGGTCCAGATGGCGTTCGCGATCCACCACCAGCTGTCGCACCAGCGCGCTCGGCGTTCGGCGAGCGTTTGAGGTACTGCTGGGCGCACGGGCGCTTTGCGGACGGTTCCGTGGCGAAGGAAAGGGCAAGAAAAGGGCAACGAGCTTCGGAAGGCCGAAAGGACCACGTCGAGACCGCGCGAATTCGTTCAGAAAACCCCGCCACCGAGGCAAACGCACGTCTGCGCCCCTCTGGTGGCAACCCAGACCGTTGGCGAGGGAGACTCAGCTTTGTAAGTGATTGATGGAGAAGGAGAAGTGGCGCGCCCTGCAGGACTCGAACCTGCGACCTCCTGGTTCGTAGCCAGGCGCTCTATCCAACTGGGCTAAGGGCGCGCGCCGGGGACCACTTGATGGTAGCACACCTCGGCGCCGCCGCGCCGCCAGGGGAATCGAGCACTCCGGGTGATCACGGGGCCAGTGTCCACGCACGGCGTTGAGGTCGTCGGCGGTGCGCCTCCCAAGCCACCGGCGCCATCGACGCGGGGTCGAACGTGGACATCGGCGTGCTGCCGCGCGACGGCGTCCCTCCAGGGGCGCCGGAACGGGGCCGGCGACCTGACGCCGTTCGAACGGGAACGCCGCCGCCTAATCCTGGCCGGGGAGGCGCGATGACGCCGTCCGGGTTGCGCGAGAAGGTGATTGACGATCACGCCCACCGCTACCTGAGCGTGAACGTCAGCTCGAGCTGGACGACGACCGGAACCGGCTTGCCGTCCTTCGTGCCTGGCTTGAAGCGCCACTGCTTCAACGCCTTCACGGCCTCGTCATCCAGGCCGTGCTGCGTATCCAACGACCTCACGACGCGCGTCTCGCCCACCGTGCCGTCCGCCTGGACGACGCACTCGAGCAAGACGGTCCCCTCGATCTTCGCCTCCATGGCCTCACGCGTGTAGCGCGGCTTGGATTCCCGGATCACCTTGGGCATCACGACGCCCGGAGCCTTCGACCTGGTGACGCCAGGCGCAAACCCAGCGGGCAGCTGCACGGGGGGAACTGGCACGGCCGGCACCGGGTTCGTCGCGGCCCGCATCAGCCCATGCCCGAACGGATACATCCCTGGCATCGTGATCGGCAGCTTCCCGCCAATCGCAACCTCCCCGGCCAGAGCCCGCACGGCCGCCGTCTCCATCGCGTCGGTGAACTCGTAGGTGAGCAACTGCGCCGGCAGCTTCTGCAGCGCCATCGCGGTGTATGGGTTGCCGAAGATCACGGTGACGAACGGCTTCTGCTGATCGTTCGCCACCGACTCGAGCAGCGACACCGCCTGCGGCGACAGGTCCATCCGCCCGCTGTAGGACGCGATGCGCACGAACACCGACGCCACTACCGCGTCCGCCCGCCGCGTCAGCACCTTCACCATGTCCAGCTCGCTCGGCGTCGTCTTGTCCGAGATCTCCAGCGCGGTCACGTTCGGCCAGCGCTTCTTCAACGCGGGGATGAACGTCCGGCTCGGCACGCCCTCGCGCCAGCCGCTCGGGTAGTCGACCACCGACAGGTAGAGGATGTTCGCGTCCTTCCCCACCTTCAGCGGCACTTGGTTGCGGTCGTCCTTGAGCAGCGTCAGCGCCCGCTCGCAGATCTCCGCGTTCACCGCCTCGTGCGCCCGCCCGCCGATCTTCGTCTCGACGTCGTTCACGTCCACCAGGCGCGACCGGTACAGGCCGAGCCGTGCCTTCACCCTCAGGATCCGCTCCACCGACTGGTCCACCTGATCGCGGCTGATTTCTCCCGACTCCACCGCCGCCTTGATCGCCTTGAACGCCGCGTCATCGTCGGGCGAGTGCAGAACGAAGTCGACCCCGGCCTTCACCGCCATCACCGCAGCCCTGTCGTTGCCGAAGTTCTTCGAGATGGCATACATCGACATCGAGTCGGTGAAGATCAGGCCGTCGAATTTCATCTCGCCGCGCAGCAGGCCCGTGAGAATCGGGCGGCTGAGCGTGGCGGGAAGACCGGGCGTCGGATCGAGCGCCGGCAGGACGATGTGCGTGGACATGAACGCGTCGATGCCCGCGTCAACCGCGGCCCGGAACGGCGGGAGTTCCACCTTGTCGAGGCGCTCGCGCGGGTGCTCGATCACCGCGAGGCCGAGGTGCGTATCCACGTTCGTGTCGCCGTGGCCCGGGAAGTGTTTTGCCGTCGCGAGCGCGTCCCCGGCCTGGATGCCGCGCATATACGCGGTCGCCATCTCGGACACGAGGCCCACGTCCTCGCCGAACGATCGGATGTTGATGATCGGGTTTCGGGGGTTGTTGTTGACGTCGAAGATGGGGTAGAAGTCCACCGTCACGCCGACGGCCCTCGCCTCGATCGCCGAGACCCGGCCCGCCTTGAACGCCAGCTGCGGGTCGCGGGTCGCGGCGATCGCCATCGCGCGCGGCAGCCGCGTGGTGCCGTTCAGGATGTAGCCCGCGCCTCCCTCGAAGTCGGCCGTCGTCAGGAGCGGGATGGCCGAGGCCTGCTGCAACCGGTTCAGGAAGGTCGCCGCGGCGAGCGGATCGCCTTTGCGGCCCACGCTGCCGCCCGACGGGTAGTTCGGGTTGAGGAGCGCGGCCGGCATCAGCTCGGATCCGCCGAACACGTGAATAGCGCCCACCTTCAGGTCGCGCACCAGGTGCAGCTTCTTCTCCCAAGTCTCGCTGTCGGTGCTGGTGACCATCGCGTCGATCGACGGCGCCAGCAACTGCCCGACCTTCTCGTCGAGCGTCATTTTCTTCAGCGTGTCCTGAACCCACTTCTCGGCCACCTTGTCGAGGGGCGGCTTGGGCGGCGCGGCGGCCACCAGCCAAGCGGCCAGCGACAGCACGGCCAGGCAGAACGACACGGAGAACACGGCATGAGGACGGCAGGTGGTCATAGGTGGAAGGATCGTAATCCCGAAACGGAAAACGGGAAACGGAAAACTGGGAATAGAGGACCATACCGCGTGGTGATCCGGGTGCCGTCGGCCACGGCGTCCGGCGGATAGATGACGACGCTGGCGCCCGCGGAGAGCCCGGACAGGATCTGGGCGAACGCGCCATCGCGGTGACCGACAAATCGCGACGCAGCTTGCGGTCGAGCGCGGAAAGGCCTCGCCGCCGGATCGCGCGCGCAGTCACCACCGGATCTCCCCGGCCCCGGCACGCACGGTGTCCTGTCTCCAGCCTTCGCCGGCCTGTCCGCCCTCCGCCTGTCGCCATGCTACACCCCTGGCGCGCGGAATTGGCCGTCTACGGTATGATTTCCCTATGGGACACTTGGAGCACAAGGCGCAATCGCCCGCCGTGGCCAACTGCTACATCCTGACGATCAGCGACACCCGCACCGAGGCCACAGACGCCAGCGGGCGCGCCATCTTCGACCTGCTGTGGGCAGGGGGCCACCAGGTGGCCGGGCGCAAGATCGTGCGGGACGAGCCTGACCAGGTGCGCGCGGCGATTGGCGATCAGCTGGCCAGCCCGAACGTGCAGGTGATCATCACCACGGGCGGGACCGGCATCACGTCCCGCGACACGACGTTCGAGACGATCGACGCGCTGCTCGAGAAGCGGCTCGAGGGCTTCGGCGAGCTGTTCCGGATGCTCAGCTTTCAGGAGATCGGATCGGCCGCGATGCTCAGCCGCGCCTGCGCCGGCGTGGTGCAGAAGAAAGTGATCATCTCGCTGCCGGGTTCCGAGCACGCCGTCCGCCTGGCGATGACGAAGCTCGTGCTGCCGGAACTGGGCCACCTGGTGAGGGAAGCGTCACGGTAGAACGAGCCGCAAGCCGGACGCTGGCGGCACCAGAGCAGACGTCGAAGGTCCTTGTGGCGCTGGCCTCCTGAGGCGGTGGAGCAGCCATGTCCAACACATCGATGCGACCGATTCGCGGGACGATTCCGCTCGAGGAGGCGCGGGCCTTGCTGCTCGACGCCGCGCAGCCGATCGCGCGCGTCGAGACGGTGCCGCTCGAGGCGGCGCACCAGCGGGTTCTCGCGCACCCCATAGTCGCCGATCAGGATGTGCCGCCCTTCTCGCGCGCAGCGATGGATGGCTATGCGGTCATGGCAAAGGACACGTTCGGCGCCGGGCCGTTCGATCCGAAGATGCTCCGGGTTGTGGAGAAGGTCTACACCGGGCAGATGCCGACCCTTGGGGTGGCGCGCGGCGGGTGCGCGGAAATCGCGACCGGGGCGCCGATGCCGGCCGGGGCCGACGCTGTCGTGATGGTGGAGGAGACCGAAATAGACGACGACGGCCAGGTGCGCGTCTTCAGCCCGGTCTATCCGGGACAGAACGTGGGCCGGCAGGGCGCCGATATCCGCGCCGGCCAGGCGTTGTTCTCGGCGGGCGAGTACCTGACGTCGAGTCGCGTCGGCGCCATTGCGGCGCTGGGGTTCGATCGGGTGAAGGTGTTCGCCCGGCCCCGGGTCGCGATCGTCTCCACGGGCAACGAGATTGTCTCGCCCGGGCGGCCGCTCGGGCCCGGCCAGATCTACGACATCAACCGGTTCACGCTCGGCGCGATCATCGCCGAGCACGGCGCCGTGCCGGTGCCGCTCCCGACGTCGGCCGACACGCTCGCCGATCTCAACCGTGCGCTGGACGTCGCCCTTGTCGAAGACCTCGTGATCTTCTCCGGCGGAAGTTCCGTCGGAGAACGCGACCTGATCCTGGATGCGATCGCAGCCCGCGGCGAGGTGGTCTTCCACGGCATCGCGGTGAAGCCGGGCAAGCCGACGCTGTTCGGGCTGGTCGACGGCAAATCGGTGCTGGGGATGCCGGGCTACCCCACGTCATGCCTGTCGAACGGCTACCTGCTCGTCGTGCCCCTGCTCCGGCGGATCGCGCGCCTGCCCGAGGTCGCGCCGCGCTCGATCGTGATCCCGCTCGGCCAGCGGGTCGTATCCACCACCGGCCGTCACCAGTTCTACACGGTTCGCGTCGAGGACGGAACCGCGATGCCGGCGTTCAAGGCCTCGGGCGACATCACGAGCATGTCGCAGGCCGACGGCTACATCGAGATCCCCGCGCAGACCGACATCGTGGAAAAGGGACAGATGGTGGAAGTCATTCTCTTCTAGCTGGCAGCTGGCAGCTGGCGGCTGGCGGCTGGCAGCGGATCGCTCGTGACTGGCGGCCAGCTAACAGCTGACGGCTGACGAGACTGCATACTGCCTGCTTACTGCTTCACAACCATGCTCCACCCCACTCTCCTCCCAGGCACACCAGCCCCGCTCTTCACGCTGCCGAACCAGCGCGGCGAGATGCAGTCGCTCGCCGACTACTTCATGCTGGGCCCGGTGCTGCTCGCCTTTCACCGGGGCACCTGGTGACCAAACTGTCGCCGCCAGTTCGGTGAACTGGCACACCACTCCACGCAGTACCTGTCGTACGGCGCGCAGGTCGTCGCCGTCGTGGCGCAGCGATCCGAGAAGGTGCGACGCTACATCGAGGATTCCGGCCTGCCATTCAACATCCTGGTGGACGATTCCCGGGACACGGTGAAGGCGTACGGCGTGTGGCACCCGGTCGGGTTCGACGCGTGGAACATCGCGCGGCCGGCGCTCTTCCTCATCGACCGGCAGGGCATCATCCGCTACAGCTTCGTCGCCTCGTCGCAGTTCGAGTTCCCCAGCCACGACGAGATCGTGCGGGAAATCGCGCAGGTCTACGGGATCGGCTGAGGTGTCGCAACCAGGTGCCCCGCGAGGCCGCGTTCTGTTCTATACTGAGCACCGGTAATCGACGGTTCGCCGGCGTCCAAGCGAAGTGGGTTCGAAGCCCACACGGTCACGCCACTGTAAGCGGGGAGCGAACGCCGCAGAGGATCTCCAGAGAGATCCCGTCACTGTGCCTGAGGGCATGGGAAGGCGGCAGCGTTCGCGAGGATCCGTGAGTCAGGAAACCTGGCCGCCCGGCACGTCCCTCTACTCCCCGTGCAGGTCCGTACCTACGGATCCCGCCGGGAGTTCGGCGCGACAGACGCCGAAGGACAGTCCATGCTGCAGATCCCGCGACCCGCCCTCCGGACGGGGGGCCTCTCTCTCCTTCTTCTGATCTTCATCTTGCTTCCCGCGCCCGGCGGAGACGCGGGAACACTCATCTCACCCGCGGCGGGTGCGCACCGGGTGCTCGAGGCGGCCGTGGACCCGCCCGCCGGGAGCGTGCGGGGAACGGTCACCGATCCCGATGGGGCGCGCGTCCCTCATGCCCGGGTCGTGCTCGCCAGCGCGCTGTCGGTCGTGGCCACGACCGAGGCCGACACGGAGGGCCAGTTCCGCTTCTCGCCAGTGGCGCCGGGCCGCTACGATCTTCGCGTCATGGCAGAAGGGTTTCGGGCCGATCCAATCGATGTCGCGGTGGCGCCGGGACAGGAGGCGCGAGTGCCCGTCAGCCTCCACGTGAGCGCCGTCACGGAATCGGTGGTCGTCTCGGCGGCGCAGGTCGAAGTTCCGCTCGCCCGCGCGGCAGATTCCATCACGGTTCTCTCGGCCCGCGATCTTCTCGCGGCGCAGGTTGAGACGGTTGCGGACGCCATGCGGTCGGTGCCCGGTCTCACCGTCGCCCGCAACGGCGGGCGTGGCAGCGTCACGTCGCTATTCCCGCGCGGCGGCGAATCGGATTTCACGCTGGTCCTGGTAGACGGGATCAAGGCCAATGCCTTTGGCGGCGGCTACGATTTCTCCGCCTTGTCGGCGGGCGACGTGGAGCGTATCGAGGTGGTGCGCGGTCCCGAGAGCGCGCTCTTCGGGGCGGAGGCCATTGGCGCCGTCGTGCAGGTCATTACGAAGCACGGCGGGTCACCCCGCCTGGAAGGGGCGATCGAGGGCGGCAGTTTCGGGACATCGCGCGTGACCGCCGGGACGTGGGGATCGCGTGGCGCGTGGAGCTGGGGCGTGTCTGGCGAGCGCGTAGCCAGCACCGGTTTCACCGGCGTCGCCCCTGCCACCGGCGAGCGCGTGTCGAACGACGACTTCCTCTCGACGCACGGGTCGTTCTCGGCAGGCTGGCGCGCCGCGAACGGAGCGGATCTTCGCGCGACGGGACACATCACATCGAGCGATCGCGGTTTCCCCGGTCCGTTCGGGTCGAATCCGATCGGCGCGTATACGCAGGTCGATCGACTCTCGCGCGGGGTGACGGGCACGCGCCAGGTCGGCGGCAGGTGGACGCAGCCGTTCGCCCCAGGCGGCCGCCGCGTGCGCCAGACAATCAGCGCGAACGACCTGGACCTGACGAGCGACTTCACCAGCGTCTACGGCCTGTCGGCATCCGCGTCGAGCCGGGCCGGGGTGCGATCGCAAACCGACGTGGATCTGTCCACGGCGCTTGCGGTCTCGGCCGGGGCCGAGGTTCAGCGTGAGCGTGCGACGAGCACGTTCATCACGGCGGAGAGTGTCGGCCCGGTGCCCATCAGGCGATGGGTTGCCGGCTCGTTCGCGGAGGCCCGCTATCAGCCGGTCATGCCGCTGACGCTGACCGCGGGCGTCCGCGCAGAGCGTATCGAACGCGATCGTCTCTCCCGAAACCTCGATCCGTACTCGCCGCGGCCGACGTTCGACACCGACGTGCGCACCTTTGTGAACCCCAGGATCTCTGCTGCCTTCCTGTTTGCCGGCTCGCGCGGAGGCACGCTCGGCTGGACGCGCGTCCATGCGGCGGCCGGCACCGGGATCCGCGCGCCCGATGCCCTGGAAATCGCGTTCACCGATAACCCCGGGTTGAAACCCGAACGCAGCCGAAGCGTCGAGGCGGGTGTTGACCAGGCGGCCGCGAGCGAACGGCTGGTCGTCAGCGCCACCGTCTTCTTCAACCGGTATGACGATCTGATCGTCGCCGTCGGCCCGGCGCTGGCGGACGCGAGCCGCTACCGCACCGACAACATCTCGAACGCCAGCTCGATCGGCGTCGAGCTGGCGGGCGCGCTTCGCACGGCCTGGGGCCTGGGCGCCCGGCTCTCCTACACCTACCTCGGCACGGAAATCCTGGCGGTCGATCGGCTGGGCGAACGTGCGCCGACCCCGTTCCAGGTTGGCGATCCGCTCCTGCGAAGGCCTCGGCATTCCGCCTCGCTCGACCTGACATTCACCCGTCGCGGCCTGACCGCGTTCGCCCGCGTCGGTGGCCGCGCGCGTTCGCTCGACGTCGAGCCGTCGTACGGCACCTACGGCGGGCTGTTCTACAACCCAGGCTTCACCGTGGTGGATGCCGGCGCGTCGTGGCGCGTCGCCTCCTTTGTCGAGGTGATCGGGCGAATCGGGAACGTGTTCGATCGGCGCTACGAGGAGACGTTCGGCTTCCCGACGCTCGGCCGCAACGCCACAGTCGGGGTCAGGATTGCTGCAGGCCGCTGACGTCAGCTTCGTCTACGGACCGGGCCAGGCCGGCCTGCACGGCGTCTCCGTGGACGTCCCGAGCGGGGGCTTGGTCGGCATCCTCGGGCCGAACGGCTCCGGGAAGACGACGCTGCTGCGCGTACTCGGCGGCATGCTGCCGGCGGCTTCCGGGCGCGTGACGATCGATGGCCGCGACCTCTGGCGCATGTCGCGCCGGAATCTCGCGCGACAGATCGCGGTTGTTCCCCAGGAAACCAGGCTGTCCTTCGAGTACTCGGTGCTCGAGGTTGTCCTGATGGGGCGCTACCCGCACCTCGGCGCCTTCGAGCTCGAGAGCCAGGACGACGTGGCGATCGCGCGCGAGGCGCTGGCGGCGACCGGCACGCTGGCGCTCGAACACCGGCTCTTTCCGACGCTGAGCGGCGGCGAGAAGCAGCGGGTGGTCATCGCGAGCGCGCTGGCGCAGTCGGCCGGTCTCATGCTGCTCGACGAGCCAACCGCGGCGCTCGACCCTGGCTACCAGGTCGAGATCGCGGCGCTGTTGCGACGCCTGAACGCCGAGCGCGGCGTGACCATGGCCATCGCGACACACGATCTCAACCTGGCCGCGGGGCTGTGCCGGCAACTGGTGCTGCTGCGCGAGGGCCGGGTGATCGCGTCCGGGCCGACCGCCCAGGTCCTGACTCGCGAGTCGGTCCGCGCCCTGTACGACGTCGAGGCGGATGTTCAGTACCACGAAGCGGCCGGCCACCTGACCGTCGTGCCGCTTCGTCGAATACGGGCCCGGGACTAAACACCGATCGAATTCCAGACGATGTCTCTGCGACGCCGGGTCTTTTTCACCGTTCTCTTATTCGGCCTGATGGCCGTGGCAGCGTGCGTGTTTGCGCCGATGGTCGGGTCGGCCCCGATCTCGCTCCGGCGCGTCTTCGACCGGAGCGTGCCGTTCGCGGACAATACCGACGCGCAGATCTTCTTCATCTCGCGCCTGCCCCGCACGCTGGCGGCCGCGCTCGTCGGCGCGGCGCTGGCCGCGTCCGGCGTCGTCTTTCAGGCGCTGCTCCGCAACCCGCTGGCTACACCGTTCACGCTCGGCGTTTCGGCCGGCGCGGCCCTCGGCGCGATGCTCGCCATCACCTTCCCGATCTCGCTCGCGTTCGCCGGCGTCGCGACCGTGCCGATCGCGAGCTTCGCGGGCGCCCTCGGCGCGGTGGGTGTGGTCTACGCCCTGTCCACGGTGCGCCGGCATGGCCTGTCGACCAACGTCCTGCTGCTGGCCGGCATCACGCTCAACGCGTTCTTCTCGTCTCTCATCCTCTTCATCCAGTACCTGGCCGACTTCTCGCAGACGATGAGGACGGTGCGGTGGCTGATGGGCGATCTCGACGTCGGGAGCTACGCGCCGATCCTGGCGGCGCTGCCGTTCACGCTGCTGGCGTTCGCCGTGTTTGCGTGGCTGCCGCGGTCGCTCAACCTGCTGACGCTTGGCGCCGACGCCGCCTCGGCGCGTGGCGTCGATGTCTTGCGGACGCAGCGGCTCGCTTTCTTCAGCGCGTCGCTGGCGACGGGCGCGGCCGTGTCACTGGGCGGACCAGTCGGCTTCATCGGCATCATCGTGCCCCACCTGGTGAGGCTGCTGGTCGGCGCCGATCACCGGGTGGTGCTGCCGGCCTCTACGCTGTTCGGCGCGGCGTTCCTGGTCTTGTGCGACGTGGCGGCCCGGACGCTGATCGCGCCGATGGTGCTTCCGGTGGGCATTCTCACTGCGATGATCGGCGGGCCGTTCTTCCTCTGGCTGCTCATCCGCCGCGGCTGACGCGCGACCGCGAGTTGAACCACCGGAGATCACAGAGCAACACAGAGACCGGTCACGTCACGGGCGGCCGGGCAGGCGCCTCGCGGCTGACAGTTCCGCTGATATGGACTCCACAAGGCTGGCCGTGTGGTCAGGATCGGGCTTTCAGCCGCGATCGTCGAGGGGCCCGGTCTTCTCGCCGACTCCCCAAGCGGGCTCGTCGTCACGGACGTGCCTGGCCGCGCGCACGTGATACCCTGACAGGGCCGTCCCGCCGGCCGGGTCATCCTGGGCGATCGGCTTCCCGGCCGGGTTCGAGTACCGCGACGCGGAATGGCGCGTGTCGAATGGCGGCCGGTTGAGCGGAGGCTTAGGCGGAGGCTTGGGCGGAGTTGAGATGTCATGGCTGTCGCACCCTCGAACAGGTACGTGGAGCACTGGACTGAAGTCGTGCGCCACGGCGGCGGCGTCACCATGCCGGGTCGCAACAGCACGAGCCTGGAGACTGCGCCCGCCTCGGCCTGCCGACGGGTCCCCGTCATCATGATGCTCATCGCGTGTGCCGCTTTCGGCGACGGCTGCAGCCAGCCGGCGGCGTCGCGGGCGACCGGCCAGCCTCGTACCGGGCCGCCTCAGCGCATCGTGTCGATTGTCCCGGCCGTCACCGAGATGCTGTTCGCCATCGGGGCCGGACCGAAGGTCGTCGCCGTCAGCAGCTTCGACACGTGGCCGCCCGAGGTGAAGGGACTGACGAAGGTCGGGGCGCTGCTCGATCCAGACATCGAACAAGTCATCCGGCTTCGTCCGGATCTGGTCGTGGTGTATGGCACCCAGCCCGAGACTCGCACGAAGCTCGAGCGGGCCGGGATCGCCACGTTTCCGTACGTCATGGGCGGCCTCGACAACCTCACGTCAACCATCCGCCAACTCGGCGCGGTGGTCGGCATGCCGCGCGAAGCCGACGCTCAGGCGGCCGCGATCCAGGCGCGGCTCGATGCAATCCGGCAGCGCGTGGCCGGGCGACCGCGCCCACGGACGCTGCTGGTCTTCGGGCGGGAACCTGGCACACTTCGCGCGATCGACGCGAGCGGGGGCATCGGGTTCCTGAGCGATATCGTCACCCTCGCAGGCGGCGACAACGTCTTCGCGGCCGAGAAGCGAGAGGCCGTCCGGGTGGGCACCGAGTCGATTCTCGCCGCGGCTCCCGAGGTCATCATCGACCTGCACTACGGCCGCAGCCTGACGCCCGAACAAATCGACAGGGAGCGAGCCGCGTGGAAGACGCTCCCGGCGCTGCCCGCGGTACGGGAAGGCCGAGTGGCGTTGCTGGTGGGTGACGAATTCGTGGTGCCTGGGCCGAGGCTGGTGGACGCCGCCGAGGCGATCGCGGATGTGATCCACCCCGCGCGGCGGCGCTGACGCGTCGCTGTGGGGCAAGGCCCTCCTACTTCTTCTTTCTCCCAATCGACAGCAGGTCAACACCGCCGCCGTAGTTGCGGAAGGGGAACGGCGTGACCGCGTTAAGGATTTCCTGGTGTGTGGCGCCGCCCCATCGCACGCCGCCCCCGGTCGAGAGATCGAAGTCCTTGAAGAAGTCGATCGCCGGCCGCTTGCCGAGCACGTCCACAAAGAAGTCGTAGCGCATCCCGGTCCCGGACGCCTCCTTCGTCTTCGGCGCATCCTTCAACTGCCTGCGAATGCTCTTCAGCGAGACGCCCAGCGACTCCGCGGAGGGAGAGGGCGTCTTCGCCGGCGGCCGCGATGGCGATGCCTGGGGTGTCGTCGCCGCGTGGGGTTGCTGCGCCTTTCCCACCGGGGCCAGGAGCAGCACAACCGCGACCACACCCACCACATGGTGAGCGCGCATGATTACTGATTCTACACCTTTGTAAAGCGGCCGACCCGGACCTGAAGAGGCTCGGCCGACTGGTCCGGGCGACCAGCCGGTCGCCCCTACGCATGCGCGTCCTTCCACTCCTCGTACCACGCCATCTGGATCGCCTCGAGCCTGCCCTCGTTCGAGGACTCGGGGGCATCACCGAAGCCGGGAAGTTGCAGAATCCATTCCCGCATCTGGGTGAACCGCACGGCAAGGGGATCGACCGAAGGATGCGCCTCGAGCAGGGCGATCCCGATGTCTTCGGTGTCGGTCCAGGTCATTGAAAACTCCAGTCGCGGGCCTGAAGGCCCGCGCCACACCTAGGCCCGCGCCACACCTAGCGTGAGTTTACCAGGACCGGAGCGACATCCGCGCTTAGTGCTGTCGCCACTGCGGGTTACCGACGCGACCGTGTATATGCAACAGGGACGTTGAGCGCCGCCGCGAGGCGCGCCAGGTCGTCATCCTCCCCCTGTTCGAGCTGCTCGGTGATCCGTGGTCGTCCGGCGGTGGCCCCTCGCTTCGTGGGCGCGTAGATCAGCGTCGCCCGACGGATCAGGGCCAAGCGTTCGATCAAGGTGCGGAGACTCCCGTGAAAGCCGACGCGTTGTTGGGCCCGACGCAACAGGACCCGCCCGAGCAACTGGCCGAGGACCACGATGAGCGCATGCACGCGGATCTTCTGATCGGTCCAGTGGTGCTGGGGACGAAACGCCCCGACCCACGGGTCCTTGAGGTCGCGAAACACCCGTTCGACGGAGGCCTGCCCACGATAGGCCTCGATGATCTGCGCCGTGCTCCAGTCGTCACGATTCGTGGCCAGCGCCCGCAACCCGAGATACGCCGTCTCGAGGCGGCGACGCGCGGCCTCGTCGATGCGCGGGCGTGCGACGAGCGCGCCGTCTGCTTCCACGACGTCGGCTTGCAAGAACTGGCGCAGATACTGTCGCCGGCAGATCTGGGCCGCGCGTTGCTCCATGGCCGGCCGACCGCCCCGGGGACGCGGCGACAGGTCGTTCAACCGCTGCACCGCCTTGGCGAGCGCCTGCGCGATGCCGCGCTGCTGGCCCGCCGCCAAGCGCGCCGACCACACGACCACCACGGTCTGTTCGACGCCATGCACGAGACGTCGGGCGCGTTCCGCGCGGACGACGTCACCGCTCGACAGCGTCACGTCGGTCAAGTTGGGGGCTGCGTCGGCCAGCCACGCCCGATGGGCCGAGGGCTTCAAGGCGGTCACGTAATACGTCACGTCCTCCGCCCGGCCGCTGCGAACCGCGGCCAGATTGGCTGTGCTTTCCGCGCCCTGATCGAAGACCACGGTCAGTTGGGCCGGTGCCGGCAACAGCCGTGCGAGCCGGGCACGCAAGGGCGCCAAGACCGCGGCGAAGGTCTTCACGTCGGGTCGGGCCCCTTCGTAGAGCACGTGCCCCAGCGGGAGGTGGTCGTCTTGCGCGACCACCAGCGCGAGCCCAAGTTGCCGCAAATCGTGCCGGCCCTGCTTGTTGTGTCCGCGTTCGGCCAGCGTGCACGTCGTATTGGTCGTGGCCACATGGGTAAAGAAGTTCGTGGTGTCGTACGCCAGCACGCGGGGGGTCACGCCCTCGCGCGTCACCACGTGCTCCACGATCTGCAGTTCGGCCTCCGCGATGGCGCCGACCGGCACGCCGTCCATCTGGTCCCAAAAGTGCTGGCTGGTCAGCACCCGCGCGTCGACGCGGAGCCAGTGCGGCAAACTCGTCGTCGCGGCCCACGCGGCGACGGCTCGCTTGCTGCTCGGATGGCAGAGCCGCGCGATGGCGGCCGCGGTCAACGACTGCCCGACCGTCAGGCCATCGCGCCGCTGGACCCGGCCGCCCGCGGCGTGGATCGCCGCGTCGAGCACGGCGGCCACGCCAAATTCGTCGGCCACGTGCGCCGCGGCATCGACCGCCCCGCAGGCGACCGACCGGATCGCGGTCGGCACCGCGCCCCGGAGCCGCGCGAGGAGATCGGCGGTCTTGCCCAGATGCATGACGGTGCGAATGGCGGGATGGCCGTCGGGTCGCCGGTAGGACTCGACGATGCGCCAGTACCGGATGCCATGGCTGGTGAAGTCCTGCAGTGAGGCCATGACTTACGCATATACACCGACTCGTACTCGTTGTCAAGCGCGAATAACACGCCAACTATCATCAATATTGGCGCGTGATGGCGACAGCATATTACGCATATACGAACCGAGGTCGCCAACTGCTGATGTATCAGCAACTTAGCGCGCCAGCGGTTGAGGTCCTGGTAAACTCACGCTAGGCCCGCGCCATACCTCGTGCGCGGCGGGTCAATCGGCCTCGCCGACGACAGATTCCAGAGGCCCCACAGGAACTTGCTTCAACCGTGACGATCTCAGCCCTGGAAGATGTCTACGCGTGCTTGCCGAGACGCAGGCCGCCACCTTCCTCGACGTAGTTCCGGGTGTAGGCCGGGATCTCGCACTCCACGTCGCCCGAGACCACGGCCCGGCACGCGAGCCTCGACTGCGGCGTCAGGTCCCACGCGGTGTCTAGGCGGTCGGCCTCGTCGTCTTCCAGCTCGCTCAGGTGTTCCGCGCCCGACCTGACGATCACGTGGCACGTCGTGCAGGCGCAGTTTCCGCCACAGGCATGCTCGATCGGCACGCCGACACTCAGCGCGACATCGAGCAACGACCCCGGCAGGCCGTGGTGCTGGTAGGGCAGCGTGGCCAGGTCCACCTGGAACGACCGCCGTTCGCCATCGAGAACAAATGTGACTTTCGGCATGAACTCGCTGCGGGCGCGTGCGTGGGAGTTCCGGGGGCGCCCGGCGGGCCGCCCCTACAGGTGCCGCCTTCCCGCCTCTCCGCCTCCCGCCTTCTCCGCCTTCCCGCCTCCCCGCCTCCCGCTTCCCCGCTTCCCCGCCTCTCCGCCTCTCCGCCTCCCCGCCTCCCCGCCTCCCGCCTTCTCCGCCTTCCCGCCTCTCCGCCTCTCGCCTACGATATCAGATCCCGTTCACATTCTTCCCGGTCAACGCCGCTCGCAC
>JANYLG010000124.1 GCA_025363775.1 Acidobacteriota bacterium
GTTGTCTTATCCCGGGGCCTCGATCGAATACCGAACCGAGCCGACCGGGCGGCGGACGCAACAAGAACCTGTCGAGGAGGATGCCGCTCGCCACCCCGATCAGCATCACCACGATCACGAAGGCACCCACCCAGACGATCGTTCGCTTATCGTCCATTGCCTGTTCCTTCTGAATCCGCCACCCGGGTTCCGAGCATGGTCGCCAGCAGTTCGTCGCTGCTCACGTCCTGCCGCAGCGCCGACGTCGCTGGCGAGGACTCGGTCTCAGCCGACAGCGTCCATGCCTCGGAAACGGTCGCCGATGGCTCGCTTGGCGACAGCCCCCCGTTCGCGGCCGTCGATCTGCTGCCGCTCGTGCCAGCCACCCCGACTATCAACAGCAGCGCGGCCGCCACCGGCAGCATCCACTCCGTCCACCGGCGCCAATCCACCGCCTCGAGCCAATCGGCAGAAGGCCACGGCGCGACACACGCCAGCACCCGCGGCGCGAAGCCGCTCGGCACCATCGCGTCCGTCCTCAGCGCCATGGCTCGCTTCACGGCCAGATTGGCCGCGCGAAGCGCGCGACACGCCTCGCACCCAGTCGCGTGAGCCTCGAGCCCAGCCAGTTCGGCCGGCACCAGAAAGCCGTCCGCTTCCCGAACGACGAGGGCTTCGGCTGTGTCACACGTCAGCATCGACATGATCCGTCGGCATCCGTCGCCTGCCTTCACGTCCACCCCAGGGAGGCTGCCAGCAGCGGCCTCAGTTTCTCCCGTCCCCTCGCGATCCGCGACATGACCGTTCCGATGGGGATGTCGAGGACCTCCGCGATCTCCTTGTACTCGAGCCCCTCGACATCGCGCAGCGTCACGGCCATCCGCAGATCCGTCGGCAGTTGACCGAGCGCGCGGTCGATCGCGTCCCGCTGCGTCACACGTGCCTCGATGTCACCCGGCGCCGCCAGCGTCTCGAGCGGATCGGCGTCGTTCCTCTCTCGTCGTACCAGCCACCTGAACACCGACGGGCGCGCGATGTGGGAGCGGATGACGTTGGTGGCCACGCGATAGAGCCAGGTCCGGAACGCGCTCTCGCCGCGGAACGTCCCGAGCCCGCGGTAGACCTTGACGAAGACGTCCTGAGCCAGTTCGGCGGCGTCGGCTTCGTTGCCGGTGAGCGCCCGGGCAAGGTTGAAGACCCTGACCTGATAACGGCCCACCAGGTCGGCAAATGCCTCCTGGTTGCCCCTGCGGGCCTCCTCCACCAATGCGCGGTCAGGATCCACTCAACGGCTCCCATGCCCCTTGTCTGTTTAGACTGCGAGGGCGGGGTGATTATTCCACTGCCATTGCAGAAAGTGAAAATGGGCCCAGGCCCTTTCTTCACTTTTCAGATATGGTACTGGGGCTCGACGGTCGCGGCCGCGACTGTCGCGCGGCCACCCTGGAAGCGTCTGCCCTCGAGAGGAGCCGGATCGTGAAGCGAGAACTCGGTGTCGTGTCGGTGGTTCTCCTGCTGACGGTGAGTGTGGCCGTGCACGGGTCACAGCCACAGGCGCAACAGCCCCCCTCTGGGGCACCGCCCGTCGAGCAGAGGGCCCCGAAGGACCTGCGGCCGCTGCTCTCCCCCCGGCAGAGCGAGATGCGGCTGGTGACGCTGCGCTATACGCTGGATCGCGCCACGCTGAGCGGCAACTACCTCGGCGTCGCGCGTGGCGGCCCCGGGCGCGGCGGCCCTGCCCCGGCCACGCCGCCACCGCCACTCTCGCCCAATCGAATCGCGCGGCTGATTCGCTTCGACCTCGACTGGCAGACGGCCCTCTCAACAGTCGCCCCGGCCACTCTGTCGCCCGCCGCGAGGACGGAACTCGAGGCATTGAAGAACACGATCCAGGCGAACCGGAAGCAACTTGACACCGACGCGGCCAGCCTTGCGCAGCTCTCCCCGCTCGTGCCATTCGCTCCGGCCATTGTGCAGCTGGCCGAGGCGCGCATCCGGCTCGAGGACATCGACGCCGAGAAGGCAGCCGGCGTCGTGACTGAGGTCACCAGACAGGTCGAGCGCGTCCGTTCGCAGGTCGACGCCGGGCTGGCCCCAGACGCCTCGTCCGATGCCCTGCGGGTGGACAAGGGCATGACAACGCGTGCCGCCCTGGCCGTCGATGCGCTTCGCGCCAGCCTGGCCGAGTGGAACACGTTCTACAACGGCTACGACCCGCTGTTCAGCTGGTGGGTCACCGTCCCTTTCAAGAAGGCTGACGCGGCCCTGCAGGCCTATGCGACGCTGCTCCGCGAAAAGGTGGCCGCCGCCGATCTCTCCCCCTCGGCGTCGTCCGCGCCAGCGTCCACGCCGGCGCCCACGGCATCGCCCGCGCCGATCGCCCCTGCGGCCGCGCCGAAATTCGGGTCCGTGCCCGATCTCCAGGAACTGATGGCGCTCTCGCAGGACGAAATGACCGATATCGTCCTCCAATTCCGCGGCCCATCAGGAGGCGGGGGTCGAGGCGGCGCAGCGGCGCAGGGCAGCCAGCCGGCCGGCGCGCGTGGTGCCGGAACAGGTCGCGGCCTGCCCACAGCCATTCGGGTGGAGCCGAACCTCGGCCAGGAAGGCCGGCAAGGCGTCGGGACGGCACCGACCCAGAGGAGTGTGACGCGCGACCGAAAGTTCTACGAGGGGTGGCTGAGGGCGCTTCGCACGCTGAACTTCGACTCGCTGAGCCGCAACGCCCAGGTGGACTATCTGTTCATCAAGAAGACCGCCGAGCAGCAAATCGCCCGCGCAGGCATGACGCTGCCGGCGAACCCGCCGCGCAAGACCGACGCCTCTGGCATCACCGGCGGCGCGAGGGGACGCCAGGGCCTCATCTTCGATCTTCAGGACGAGCTGATTCCCTACACGCCCGAAGAACTGATCGCGCTCGCCCGGACGGAATTCGCCTGGTGCGAGGCGGAGATGAAGAAGGCGTCGCGCCAGCTCGGCCTCGGCGACGACTGGAAGCGCGCGCTCGAGAAGATGAAGGAGATCCACCCGCCGCCCGGCGGCCAGGCGGCGGTCATCCGCGACCTGATGGTCGAGGCCGTGGACTACCTGCGGGCGAACGACCTGCTGACCGTGCCCGCCGTCGCCGCCGAATCGCTGCACATGATCATGATGACGCCCGAGCGTCAGCTGGTGAACCCGTTCTTCACCGGCGGCAACGAGATCAGCGTGTCATATCCCACCGACACGATGGAGCACGACACGAGGCTGCAGAGCATGCGCGGCAACAACACGCCGTTCTCGCATGCGACCGCGTTCCACGAGATGATCCCGGGCCACAACCTGGTCTTCTACACCGGAGCCCGTTACCGGGGCTATCGTCCGAGCCTGGGCGGGAACAGCCCGTTCTACAGCGAAGGGTGGCCGCTGTACTGGGAACTCACGATGTACGACCTCGGCTTCCACGACACGCCGGAGAAGAAGATCGGCGCGCTCTTCTGGCGCATGCACCGATGCGCGCGCATCATCTTCTCACTCCAGTTCCACATGGGCGCCTGGTCACCGCAGGAGTGCGTGGACTTCCTGGTGGACCGCGTGGGCTTCGAGCGCGAGAACGCCACCGGGGAGGTTCGACGGTCGTTCCAGGGCGGATACGGCCCGCTCTACCAGGCCGCCTACCTGCTGGGCGGCCTCCAGCTTCGCGCGCTGCGCAAGGAGATCGTGGACACCCGCCAGATGGGCCAGAAGCCGTTTCACGACGAGATCCTGCGGCAAGGCAGCATGCCAATCACGCTGCTGCGCCTGGTCCTGAATCGCCAGAAGCTCACGCGCGAGACGTCGGTGGACTGGCGGTTCTACGGCACCGGGAACACGGAGACCGCGGGTGACGGCGAGCGCCCCGCCGCAGACCCTCGCCAGCGGCGGCAATGACCACGGCGGTCGGCCGTGACGACGTCGGGGCGCGCCTCCTGTTCGTGGTCATCGGTTACCTCGGCCAGGCGCCTTCGTAGCGGTCGATGATGCGGTCCATCGTGGCGTTCCTCGCCTCGTCCACCGTCCTCCGCGCGGGATCCGCATCGAACCAGGCGACGGACTGTCGGATACCGATGGCGAACGGCACGGTGGCCCTGAAACCTGGAACGAGGCGCTTGATCTTCGAGTTGTCGAACACGGCGCTGCACGCCTTGTCGCCCAGCAGGCCGGCGCCGATCTCGGGCGCGCACGCGTTGATGAAGTCGGACGGAATGTGGACCAGGCGTGGCGTCACGCCTGCCGCCGCGCCGATCGCGCCGTAGATCTGGTCCCAGATGAGCACTTCGTCCGACGTGATGTGGAACGGCTGCCCGATCGCCTGGATGCTGCCGAACAGACCGACGAAGCCCTTCGCGAAGTCGCTGTTGTGCGTCATCGTCCACAGCGACTGGCCGTCGCCGTGCACGATGATCGGCCGCCCGTTCCGCATCCGGTCGATCACCGTGTAGCCCAGGCCGGCGATGGCGCACGGGATCCACGTCTCGCCGTACGTGAAGGATGGCCGCACGATGGTCACGGGAAACGCTTCGTCCCGGTAGGCCGCGGTGAGCCGCTCCTCGCACGCGATCTTCTGGCGCGAGTACGCCCAGTACGGGTTGCGGAGCGGCGTCGATTCGGTGATCAGGTAGTGGACCGGCGGCTTCTGGTAGGCCGACGCCGAGCTGATGAACACGTATTGCGCCGTCCGGCCGCGGAACAGGGCGAGGTCACGCTCCACGTCGTCCGGCGTATAGGCAACCCAGTCCACCACCACGTCGTACAACGCGTTGCCAATGGCGTGCTCCATCGACGGACGGTCGTTCACGTCCACCGAGACGATGGTGGCGCCAGCCGGCGGCGGGAGCGCGCTGCGGCCGCGCGTAAGCACCGTCAGGTCCATTCCGCGCTCGATCGCCAGCCGCGCGCTGGCCGACGAGATGTTGCCCGTTCCGCCGACAAAGAGCACCTTCATGGCTCCCACGTGTCCTCCCCTCTCGTGCGCATCAGATCCCCTTCCGCCAGGCGGGGTCGTCCCGCCTCAGGATCTGAATCGACAGCGAGCCGTCAGCACCATGTGGACTCCCGCAATCAGACCCGGTCGCTTCAGCGTGTCGCCGACGCGGCCGCCAGCGCCTCGCGGCTCAGGTAGTGCGACATGAGCTGGTCCGGCAATAACAGCGCCTCGCGGAATCGCTCAATCGCTTCATCCTCGCGGCCCAGCGCTCGAAGAATCAGACCGCGGCCGCAGGCGTTGGGTCCCGGGAAGTTCGTGCCGATCACGAGCCGCCGCTCCCACGCGGCGAGCGCCGTTTCGAACCGACTGCGCGTGACCGGATCCATCCCCGCCACGCCCTGCTTCCACTTCGCCTGCCAGCCGAACGCGAGGTGCGGGTAGGGATAGACGTCCGGCGTTGCCGCCGCACGCTCCAGGCGCGCGCGCGCGGCCACTCCATCGC
>JANYLG010000126.1 GCA_025363775.1 Acidobacteriota bacterium
TGCCTCTGCCTTTCTGGCTCTCCACCCATATTCTGCCACCAAGCATTTCTACATAAGATTTACAAATTGATAAACCCAAACCACTTCCTTCATACTTTCGGTCTAATGAATCACTACCCTGCCTGAATCTTTCAAATATTATTTCCTTCTGATTCTCGGGAAAGCCTACCCCGGTGTCTTTTACATAGAATTCCAGTTCGGCAGTCTTACCATCTGATTTCAAATCATAGCCAAACTCGATTGACCCTTCATAAGTAAACTTAATTGCATTTTTAATAAGGTTAGTTAGTATTCAGCTCGAGGGCAAGGCCGTGGGCGACAAGGTGAGCCTGGACGTGGGCGGATGGGCCGAGGAGACCTCAGGAAAGCCAGTGAAGATCGACGGCACGCTCGAGTGGCTCGGCAAGTACGAGCACATGGACCGGGTGGCGGTCATCACGTTTGGAAACAACAACCGCGTGATCCTGACGCCGGTGCTTCACCAGGTGACCGACCCGGACATCTTCCAAGGGCTCGGGATCAACCTGGCGAAGCAGGAGATCATCGTCCTCAAGTCGCGGGTCCACTTCTGGCGCGGGTTCGTGGAGGACGGGCTGGCCAAGGCGGTGGTGGTCATCGACGCGCCCGGCCTCGGGCCGGCCGACGTGTCCACGATCCCCTACAAGTTCGGCCCGCGGACGTTGTACCCGATCGACAGGAACGCGAAGAAGCTGCAGTAGCAGCTGTTTCTTGCGCTGCCCGTCGCCTGGCAGGTCCAGGCCGTCTTCGTCCTTCAGCGAACAACTGGCCGGCGCATGTCACCGGTGTCGGCAAGAGAGTAGATTGAGGTTGACGCCAACGGCCCGCCGCCATACGATGCCAGAGGCTGCGTCTCCGCACCCGACCCCAAGCCCCATTCGTGGTTCGGCGCACGTCCGCGTCGCCCCTGTTTTCTGGCCCCGCGATCGTCTCCTGACGCGGGCCTTCGTGGAGTTCTCTCGGCTGAGGGAAAAGGAAGATCTGTATGCGCTCAGTCAAAGTCTTTATTGTGATCGGGATGCTCCTCGGCATTGCCGCGCCTGCGTGGGCCCAGGGTAATCCCACAGGAACGATCCGCGGACAGATCATGGACCCGGGCAACCTGCCGCTGCCCGGTGTCACGATCACCGCTGCATCGCCGGCGATGCAGGGCACGCGCTCCGCGGTGACGTCGGTCAACGGCGACTTCATCATCCCCTTTCTGCCTCCGGGCGACTACACCGTCACCATCGAGTTGCAGGGCTTCCAGCCGCAGAAGAAGGCTGTCAGCGTGGCCATGGCCGACACGAAACCGCTGGCCATCACGCTCGCCCTGGCCGGGGTGCAGGAAACGGTGACGGTCACCGCCTCCGCGCAGACCGAAGTTCTCACGACCTCGACGGTCGCCGCGACGTACCGGAAGGACATGCTGGAAAGGCTGCCCCTCGGGCGCGACCTCGCCTCGGCCGTGACGCTGGCTCCGGGTGTGACCCCGACCGGTCCCAGCGGGAACATCATCATGTCGGGCGCCCTCTCCTTCGAGACGCAGTACCTGGTGAACGGTGTGGTCATCAACGAGAACCTGCGCGGTCAGGCGCTCAACCTGTTCATCGAGGACGCCGTCCAGGAGACGAAGGTCTCGACCGCGAGCATCTCGGCCGAGTACGGCCGTTTCGGCGGCGGCGTGGTCAACATGATCACAAAGTCGGGCGGCAACATGTTCAGCGGGTCGTTTCGGACGACCTTCAACAACGACGCCTGGCGTGCGCTGACACCCGACCCGAACGACAAGAAGGTCAACAAGATCACCCCGGTCTACGAAGCGACCCTGGGTGGGCCGGTCCTCAAGGACAAGCTCTGGTTCTTCAGCGCCGTGCGGTACACGAAGCCCGAGTCCAACGTGACCCTGCGGTTCACCGGCTACAACTACACGCTCAGCCAGGCCGAACCACGGTACGAGTTGAAGGGGACGTTCGCGATCAATCAGAAGAACAAGGTGATCGCCTCGTACATGAAACGCACGACCAGCACCACCAACAACTCATTCGGCGTTGTGATGGACAAGGCAAGCCTGTACGACAGCTCGACGAACCAGAACCTGATGGTGTTCAACTACACCAGCGTGCTGGGCAACAATCTGTTCCTCGAGGGCCAGTACTCGCGCAAGATCTCGGCGACGAAGGACACCGGGTCGCGGTTCTCCGACCTTATCAAGGGAACGCTCATGTCGGACCGGTCGCGGACCGTCGGCACCGACAATCCCCGCTTCAACTCCCCGACGTTCTGCGCCGTGTGCTTCGACAGCACGGGCACCGGCTGGCTCGAGCACCGCGACAACTGGGATTGGTACGTCAAGCTGAGCTACTTCCTTTCGACGCAGAAGACGGGGTCGCACAACTTCGCCTTCGGCTTCGACAACTTCAAGGAGTGGCGGAAGAACAACAACTGGCAGTCGGGCAGCGCCTACAGCGTGAGCGCCACCTCGGCGATTATCGACGGGACCAGCATCTACCCGGTGTTCAAGAACGACAACACGACGTTCGTCAACTGGTCGCCGCTGGTGAAGGAAACGGTCGGGAACGACATCCGCACCTACTCGGCCTACGCCAACGACTCCTGGCGCTTCAACAACAAGCTGTCGTTCAACCTCGGCGCGCGCTTCGACATGAATCGGTCCAAGGACCAGTCGGGCGCCCAGGTGGTGAAGGACTCCCAGTGGAGCCCGCGCGTCGGCGTGACGTACGACCTCGAGGGTGACGCCAAGTGGACGGTCAACGCCGCGTACTCGCGGTACGTGTCGGGCGTCAGCACGGCGCTCGTGGACGCCGGATCGGCCGGCGGGCGTACCGCCTCGTACAGCTGGTACTACAAGGGACCGGCCGTCAACACGGGCACCGGGCCATACCTCACGCCTGAGCAGTCGCTCGCCGTCCTGTGGGCGTGGTTCGACGCGGCGGGTGGCAACAACATGACCACGCGCAACGCGCCGAGCATCCCGGGCGTGAGCACCAAGGTGAAGGAGGGCGTGAAGTCGCCGAGCTCGAACGAGTTCTCGGTCGGCGTCGCCAATCAGATTGGGCAGAAGGGGATCTGGCGCGTCGACTACATCTACCGCAAGGCGGCGGATCAATACGGCGACTTCCTCGACAGGTCCACGGGCACCGTTCAGGATCCGACCGGCCGTTCCTACGACCTGACGCTCGTGAGCAACACGCAGAAGGCCCAGCGCACCTACCAGGCGATGGTGGCGAATTTCAGCTATCGGTTCGACAGGTTCACGATGGCCGCCAACTACACGCTGGGCAAGATGTGGGGCAACATCAACGGCGAGAACGTAGGCAGCGGGCCGACCCGGGCGTCGATCGACACCTACCCGGAGTACCGGGCCGAGAGCTGGAACTACCCGATGGGCTACAACCCCGGGGACCAGCGTCACAAGTTCCGGGGCATGATGGTCTACCAGACGCCGATTCCGCAGTCGTTCGGCGGTCTGGACGTGGGCTTCGTGCAGCGCTTCGACTCGGGGGTTTCGTCGGCGGGTGACCCGAACGGCTCGGTGGACTCGCGCGCATATGTCACGAACCCCGGGTACCTCAATCCGGTGTCGAGCGTCGGCTACTACTTCCTGCCGCGCGGTTCCTTCCGGTGGAACAACATCTGGACGACGGACCTGTCGGTCAACTGGTCCAAGAGGCTCGGCGTGGGCGCGACACAGGTGTTCTTCCGCGGCGTGATTACGAACGTGTTCAACAACTCGGGCCAGGTGAACGGCGACATCACCATCAACACGAACTTCACCAACAAGACGTACACGACCTTCAACCCGTTCACCACGGCGCCGGTGCAGGGTGTGAACTGGGATCTCGGTTCCAACTTCGGCAAGCCGCAGGCGCCCGCTGACTATCAGTCGGCGCGGCTGTTCAGCTTCTCGGTCGGCCTCCGGTTCTAGGAGCCCCGCCGCGCTTCGCGCGGCTCTGAGAGCATTTGGTGATGTGTGAGGGCTGCGGGGGAACGATCCCGCAGCCCTTGTTTTTTCTCACTGCACAGGAGCGATCATGCGTCTTCGTACACTCTTGCCCCGGCGCGCGTTCGTGGCCGGACTGGCGACTGTCCTTTTCTTCTGTTCCTGGACTGCAAACACTCCGGCCCAGGGTCAGGTGTACCCGGGGGCCAGCTGGGGTCGGGTCGCCTCGGCCGAGCGGGTCGGGTGGTCGGCAGAGAAGCTGAAGCTGGCGAAGGACTATTCCGCGACGATCAACACCGCCGCCGTCGTCGTGGTCGTCGGCGGGGAAGTGGTGGACGAATGGGGGGAGATCGCGACGAAGTTCAACATCCACTCGATCCGTAAGAGCTTTCTGAGCGCGATGTACGGGATTCACGTCCGCGAGGGGCGCATCGACCTCGCGAAGACGATGGAGCAGCTCGGCATCGACGACAAGGAGCCGTCGTTGACCGCGACGGAAAAGAAGACGACGGTCCACGACCTCCTGAAGGCCCGGTCCGGCGTCTACCATCCGGCGCTGTACGAGACGCCGGCGATGAAGGCCGCCCGCCCCGCGCGCGGCAGCCACGAGCCAGGCACGTTCTGGTACTACAACAACTGGGACTTCAACGCGCTCGGCATCATCTTCGAGCGGTCGGTCAGAAACAGTCTCTTCCGCGAGTTCAAGGCGCGGATCGCCGATCCCGTCGGCATGCAGGATTTCACGATCGACGACACTGAGTACGTGACCGGTCCCGACTCGGTCTACGCGGCGTATCCGTTCCGCATGACCGCCCGCGACATGGCGCGCTTCGGCCTGCTATTCCTGCGGCAAGGCAACTGGCGCGGTACGCAGGTGGTTCCAAAGGACTGGGTGGTGGAGAGCACAACCTCGTACTCGGATGCCGGCAACTCAGGCGGATACGGGTACCTGTGGTGGGTTGCCGCCAACGGGAAGCACTTCCCGGGCGTGACTGTGCCGGACGGCTCGTACTCGGCGCGGGGCGCGGGCGGACACTACATCCTCGTCGTGCCGGCCTACGACCTGGTGGTGGTGCACCGGGTGAACACCGACATCCGCGGGAGACAGGTGAGCGCCGCCGAGTTCGGCCAACTGCTGAAGCTGATCCTCGAGGCGAGAACCGGGCGCTGACACGAGGAGAGACGGCTGTCTCCCACCTCAGACACCTGTCGTCGAGAAGAGACACGGGGGATGGCCGACGCCGGGCATTCCCCCTGTTTTTGGCCGAAAATCCCGGCCTCGAGATGGCTTGGAGATTGCAGAATCTCGGCCCGGAGGCATTTCGCATGCGACGAACACGACGACTGGTCATGCTGATGGCCGTGATTCCAATAGCACTGGCACTCGTCTCCTCGACCGCGGAGGCGCAGCGACGCCACGGCGGGGGTCGATCTGGACGATCCGGCGGCGGGGTCGTCGTTCGCGGCTACTTCGGCTACCCGTACGGGAGTCCCTTCTGGGACCCGTACTGGGTCGGTCCCTATCGCTACGGCTATCCGTTCTACGGCTACTGGGGTGCGAATTACGACGATAGCGCGGGGGTGCGGCTCCAGGTCAAGCCGAAGGAGGCGCAGGTCTACGTGGACGGCTACTACGCCGGGATCGTGGACGACTTCGACGGCGTCTTCCAGCGCCTGCGCGTTCGGCCCGGCGAGCACGAACTGGTGGTGTACCTGAAGGGGTATCGCACCGTGAAGCGGAACGTCCGCCTGGGTGTCAACCAGGGCTCGCGCATCCGCTACACGCTGGAGCCGCTGGCCGCCGGTGAATCGAACGAGCCGCCGCCCCAGCCGCCGGCCGTACAGGTTGAGGCCGCGCCGCCGCAGCAACCGGACTCCGATGCCTTCGGCCGCCCGGTTCCGCGACGCCCAGGCCAGCCAGGCCCGCGACGCCCAGATCAGCCTGATGCGCCGCGCCGGCCTGCGGAACCGAGACGCCCGACACCGCTGGCCACCGACGAGAGCGCGGTCGAACAGGGCCAGGGATTCGGATCGCTGGTCGTTCGCATCCAGCCCTCGGGCGCAGACGTGTTGATTGACGGCGAACGCTGGCAAGGCCCCGAAGACGCGGAACGCCTCGTGGTTCAGGTCTCCGAGGGCACGCACAAAATCGAAGTCCGCAAGGAAGGCTTCGTCCCGTTCTCGACGACGGTTCGCGTGCGGCGAGGAGAGACGGCGCCGATCAACGTCAGCCTGCCCCCGCGCGGTGAGTGATGGCGTGATTGGCCCCTACTTCTTCTTCGCCGCCCACGTTGACGTGCCGAAGTTGCCGAACTCGACCGCGCCGGACATCGTGTCCCCGTCGATCTTGCCGCTGTAGGTGAAGTGGCCGTCGCCGCTCGGAGGCGGGAAGCCTGGACCGGCTGACGATATCAGGACTATTGCCGAAAGAAAAGCCGAGCGGACAGATTTCCGCCGCCACGCTCACTTCGATACTGTCGTCTCTTCGGGATGGGACTGCTATACTCCACCCATCGATGCACGCCTTGCCGAGCGGAACGAACGCCCCGGGTGCCGACGGTTCTAGGTCGCTGGTGAAGCCGCCGCTCAAGTGGGCGGGCGGAAAGCGATGGCAACTGCCGCACATGCGTGATCTGTGGCAGCCACACGCGCATCGACGGCTGGTGGAGCCGTTCTGCGGTGGCCTGGCCATCACCCTCGGGCTGGCGCCTCGCCGGGCGCTGTTGAACGACATCAACCCGCACGTCATCAACTTCTATTCTTGGGCGCGGCGCGGGTTGACGATCGACCTGCCGTTGGAGAACCAGAGCGAGGCGTTTTACACGTTCCGCGCGCGCTTCAACGCGTTGATCGCCAACGGCGGCGCGGGCGGGCGCGAGGCGGCGGCGCTGTTCTACTACCTGAATCGGACGGGGTTCAACGGCCTCTGCCGGTTCAACAGCCGGGGAGAGTTCAACGTCCCGTTTGGTCGCTACACCCGGATCCGGTATCAAACAGACTTCTCGCTGTTCCGGTCGGCATTCAGCGGGTGGACGTTCCGAACGGGCGACTTCCAGGATGTGCCGCTTCGGCCCGACGACTTCGTCTATGCCGACCCGCCCTACGATGTGCCGTTCACGCACTACGCCCGGCAGGCGTTCCGCTGGGACGACCAGGTGCGAACGGCGGAGTGGCTGGCGGCGCATCCGGGCCCGGTCGTGCTCACAAACCAGGCGACCGACCGGATCATCAGCCTCTACTCCAGCCTGGGTTACGCTCTCTGCGAACTGTCGGCGCCGCGCCGGATCAGCTGCACGGGCGACCGCGCGGCCGCAACCGAGGTGCTGGCGTCGAGGAACCTGTGATGGCGCGGAGCACACCTCGGTATGTGCTATTCTAATCAGCTGATCTCGATAAAGCCCTGCGCGAGGCGTGCATGCCGTGCGACCCTCTCGATTTGACCCTTGACGTCGTGCCCCGGTCCAGGTTCGACATGGTGGACCTCCGGGGCCTCGTGTCCGCCATCCACGGCGCCGCGCTGGCCGCTTTCCCGCAGTGCCTGTACTGGTCCTCGCACACGACGGCCGGATTCCTCGATCGCAGCGTCGCCTCGCGGCTGCTTCAGAGGACAGGCGTGGCCGCCTACATCGACGCCTTTCGCGCGATCTTCCCCGAAGGCGCGGACTACGAGCACGATCGGCTCGATCGCCGCCTGGAACTGGCGCCCGCGCAGCGCGAGGTGGAGCCGAAGAACGCCGATTCCCACCTGGCGTTCATTGCCGCCGGTCTCCGGACCTGCGTCACTTACGCCAACAGGCCCAACGAGCCGGTGTGCTTCGTGGATCTCGACGGCATGAACGCGGGCCGGCCGCGATGCCGCCACACCAGAGTCATCGGCTACCACAGCGAAGAAATCGTGGCGCGGCACCAGATCGAGGTCCCGGTGTCCACCCACCCGGTGGACTCGATCAACCTGAAGGACCCGCGCCTTGGCGTCGGGCAGGAACTGGCCGAGTTCGTTCACCGGCACGGTGTGCCCAAGGGGCGGCTGCGCCTCTCGTTGCACGCCGGCGAGCGCCACGCCGGCCTGACGGTGAACGAGTACGAAACGCTGCTGATGCGGCACGATCTGCTGGACGTGCTGCGCGACCCCCTCCGGTTCGCGATCGAGAAGGGGCGCCACGCGCTTGCCGACCCGCGCGCGGTGCCGGCAAAGACCCTCGGCTACGCGAAGTACGACCTGGTGCGCGTGATGAACCAGGTGGTCGATCGGTTGGGCCTCAGCGAGTCGCTCGTCGAACGGTTGCTCGCCCGCACGCTGGCCGTGCCAGCCAACCGGTTCCTCCGCATGAAGCGCTCGGTGAACCTGCTGGTGTCCGACAATGGGCTCGGGGAGGGCTCGCTGGTGGAAGGCACCTACCAGAGCACGATTCTCGTTCAGTGGCATCGCGCGCCGCGCCAGTCGCGGATGCTCGACATCACGTTGACGCGCCTTCGCTAGGCCGCCCACAACAGCGAGTATCCGCGCGTCGTGTCAGCCCCGTGTCAGGCCCCCGCACCGCAGCCCGCCTCCGTGGTCACCATCCACATGCTGCCTGCCGTTGGACCCTGTCATTTTGCCGCGTCCCTCGTCGCGCGACCGCCACGTGGCACGCCGACCTCTCGGCCCGCCTCATCGTGGACCCGATAAATCGGGCCGGTCTTCGTCGGCGGGAGCGCCGGCCCGGGCGGGCACATCCGCCTCTACGCCTCGCTCGGCCCGCTGTTCCGGTAACCGCAGACTGGCTTGACCTCTCTCCCGGATTAGCGTAGGTTGGAATCGGCTTAAATCCTGCGCCTTCGGCCAGGTTGCGGGGGAACCACTGCAGGATCCACCAGGATCCTACTGGGGCGCATTGACACCGGGTGAACCCTGGCGTCATAGGACACTTCCGGTCCGAGCCCGTCAGCTCACCTCGCCGGCCCTACGGAAGGACGCATGACTGACACCGCCGCCTCCCCCAAGGCGAACGACCGCGTACGCGTCGTTGTCGCCACCACGGTTTTCCTGTCGTTCATCTCTCTCTGGCGCGCCGCAGCCATCGTCCTTGGAGACCTCGGCTCGTCGGCGTTCTACGCGGGCGGCATTGCCGAGCAGGCCGTGGGGAAGGCGGCGCCGTGGTTCATCCTCGGCGTGATGCTCTTCTCGTATGCCGTGCGAGCGATCTACACCGAGAGCTCGGTCATGTTCGTCCGCGGCGGCGTGTACCGCGTCGTCAAGGAGGCGATGGGCGGGACACTCGGCAAGATCTCGGTGTCGGCGCTGCTGTTCGACTACGTGCTGACCGGGCCCATCAGTGCCGTCTCGGCCGGGCAATACATCGTCGGGCTGATCAACGACCTCTCGCAGCGGGCCGGCATGTCGGTGACGCTCCCAAGGAATACAACCTCGGCGGTGATTGCGGCCTGCGTCATCGTCTACTTCTGGTGGCGCAATACTCAGGGCTTGCGTGAGTCGAGTTCCGATGCGCTCCGCATCGTGCAGATCACCACCGTGATGGTGGTCGTCCTGCTCCTGTGGTCTGGCCTCACGCTGCTCCTGCGAGGCGGCCACCTGCCGCCGCCACCAACGCTGCCCAACCTCCGGTTCTCGAAGGAGGCGCTCGGCTGGTTGAACGGGACCATCTGGCCCACGTTCACCTCGATTGCCATCCTGGTTGGCCTCGGTCACGCCTTCCTGGCACTGAGTGGATGGGAGACACTGGCGCAGGTCTATCGTGAGATCGAGCATCCCAAGCCGCTGAACCTGCGGAAGGCTGGGATTGCCGTCCTCATCTACAGCGTGGTCTTCACCGCGTCGGTCAGCTTCCTGGCGGTCGCGTTCATCCCGGATGATGTGCGAGGGCACTTCAGCGACAATCTCATCTCGGGCATCGCCATGCACCTGGTGGGCCCGCTGGGTCTGCGGCTGCTCTTCCAGACGTTCGTAGTCGTCGTTGGGTTCCTCATTCTGGCCGGCGGGGTCAACACGGCCATCGTCGGATCGAACGCCGTGGTGAACCGGATCTCGGAAGATGGGGTTCTGCCCGACTGGTTCCGGAAGCCGCACCACACGTACGGCACGACGTCGCGGGTACTGAACACGATCGTCGGGCTGCAATTGTTCACGCTGCTGGTGAGCGGCGGCGACGTGTACATCCTCGGCGAAGCGTACGCGTTCGGCGTGGTCTGGAGTTTCGCGCTCAAGAGCCTGGCAGTCTTGGTGCTCCGCTACCGGGAGCCTGGACCGCGCGAGTGGCGCGTGCCGCTGAACGTGACGATCAGGGGGATCGAGTTCCCGATCGGTCTCGGGCTGATCACCGTCACCTTGTTCGCGTTCGCCCTTGTCAACCTGTTTACCAAACAGCTCGCCACCATCTGGGGCGTCACCTTCACCGCGGTGCTGTACGGGGTCTTCGTGGTGTCGGAGCATCGCAACGTGAGGCGGCATGCACTGGGAGCGGCGAATCAAGACGGGCTCGACCAGTTTCAGTTGCTGCCGGCGACCGACCTCGGTCTTGGCGAGGTGGCGGCGCGGCCCGGCAACATTCTGGTGCCCGTCCGCGACTACAACACGTTGGCGCACCTGAACTGGGTGCTGACGCATGTCAACACCGAGAAACACGACGTGGTGGCGATCACGGTGCGACTCCTCCAGGGGCCTGATGCCGGCTTCCAGGACTTCCACCAGTCGGAGCTGTTCACCGACTACGAGCAGTTGCTGTTTACCCGGGTGGTCGCCGTGGCGGAAAGACAGGGCCGACCCGTCAAGCTGCTGGTCGTGCCGGCGAGTAACGTGTTCGACGCGGTCGCGCAGACCGCCGTGCGCCTGTCGTCGAGCCAGATCATCCTCGGTGATTCCGCGAAGTTCTCCGCGGCCGACCAGGCCCGGCTGCTCGGGCAGGCGTGGGAGCGCGTGGAGGGCAGCGATCAACTTCGCACACGACTGCTCGCCTACAAGCTGAACGGCGAGATCCAGAACTTCCAGCTTGGTCCGCATGCTCCCACGTTGACGCTCGACGACCTCGACCTGATTCATAAGCTGTGGCTGGATGCCGTCGGGACCGTGGGGCTCGACGTTCACCATCGCGACGTCGTCCGGGCCGCGCTCGAGGAACTCGAGCAGGACCTGACGAGCGGCAACCGCGCGCGCGCACTGGATCGCATCAAGGAACAGGCGGCTCGCCCGCACGGCCCGCCAGCTGCCCCGCCGCCTCTCGCGTCGGTGCCGGTCGAACCACCGTCAGACCCCGGGGCCCACTGACGGGCCCTTGACCGCAGGTCGCGACCGGCGGCGGACAGCAGGCAGCTGCCTAATGCTGCCTGCCCGCGGGCGACCGGCCGGTCGCCCCTACGGTATCTGTGCCTGCCGCCTGCCGCCTGCGGCATGCCGCCTGCTTCTGCTTTTCGTTCTCAATTACCCGATTCTTCCATTTGCCAGTCTGGGTCGTCCGTATAATCGCAGCATGAGTGTTGCCCTTGGCTCCGACCGCCTGTTTGATTCAGGGATGCTGAAAGGCCGCCGAATCGGCATCGTGGCCAACCCGGCGTCAATCGATGCCTCGTTCCGCCATGTCGTGGATCGCGCAGCGTCCACGCCGGGCGTGACGCTGGCGGCCGTGTTCGGCCCTCAGCACGGCTTCCGGGCCGACGTGCAGGACAACATGATCGAGTCGCCGCACGGGCGGGATGCCAGGCGGCGCGTGCCGGTGTACTCGCTCTACAGCGAAACGCGCGAGCCGACCGCGGAGATGCTGGCCGGCCTCGACGTGCTGGTGATCGACCTGCAGGACGTCGGGGCGCGCATCTACACCTTCGTCTACACGATGGCGAATTGCCTGCGGGCGGCCGCCCGCCACAACGTGCCGGTCATCGTGTGCGACCGGCCGAACCCGATCGGCGGCGTGGCGGTCGAAGGCCCGATGCTGCTCGAAGGGTACGAGTCGTTCGTGGGGCTCTTCCAGGTTCCGATGCGCCACGGGATGACGATCGGCGAGCTGGCGCGGCTGTTCAACGAGCACTTCGGCATCGGTGCAGAACTGGACGTCTTGCCGCTCGAGGGATGGCGTCGAGACATGTATTGGGACCAGACCGGCCTGCCCTGGATCATCCCCTCGCCCAACATGCCCACGCTCGACACGGCGATTGTCTACCCGGGCGGCGTCCTCTTCGAAGGCACCCGGTTGTCGGAGGGACGCGGAACGACGAGGCCCTTCGAGATGCTCGGCGCACCGTGGATCGACGCCGAGCCGTTCGCGACCAGGCTCAACGCGATGAAGATCGAAGGGGCGTGGTTCCGACCCGTCGTCTTCGAGCCGACCTTCCACGAGCACGCGGGCCAGGCGTGCGGCGGCTGCCAGATCCACGTCACCGATCGCGCGCGCTTCCGGCCCGTGCTCGCCGGCGTCGCCGTGATGGGAGAGTTCCACCGCTCGGCGCCGGGTCAGTTCGCATGGCGTCAGCCGCCTTACGAATACGTTCACGACCGGATGCCGATCGACATTCTGGCCGGCTCGCCCCGCCTGCGCGAGGCGATCGAAGCCGACCTGCCCGCCCGTGAGATTGCGGCCGAGTGGGACGAACCGGTGGTCAGGTTCGAGACGATCCGCGCAAAGTACCTCGTGTACTAGGACCTGGTCTTGGCCAGCCCTGGGGCCTTCGCTTCCTCGACCGAGGAGGGCTCGAGGCAGGTCTCCATGAGGTGCGTCTTCAGGCTGTCGAATGCCTGTTGCGGCGAGTCGACATACGTGAACAGATCCAAGTCCCTCGGCGAGGCGGCGCCCGCCTCGACCATCGGCTCGAAGTGCAGGACCCGCTCCCAGTATTCCCGCCCGTAGAGCAGAACCTGGATCGTCTTCGACAGCTTCTCGGTCTGCGCGAGCGTCAAGATCTCGAACATCTCGTCCATCGTCCCGAACCCGCCCGGGAACACCACCAGCGCCTTTGCCAGATAGGCGAACCAGAACTTGCGCATGAAGAAGTAGTGGAACTCGAAATGGAGGTTCTTCGAGATGTACGGGTTCGGTCCTTGCTCGGACGGGAGGCGGATGTTGAGGCCAATCGTCTTCCCGCCCGCCTCGTGCGCACCGCGGTTGGCCGCTTCCATGATGCCCGGCCCCCCTCCCGAGCAGACGACGAACCGGTGATAGGGGCACTCGAGCGTCCTGGTCCACGCGGTGAGGAGGCGTGCGAGCGTGCGGGCGTCCTCATAGTAGCGCGACCAGTCGAGCGCCCGTTGCGCCTGCGCCACGAGCGCTTCTCCGGCGGCTTCCGCGCCCTGGCGCGCGAGCGCGGCAAGGCCGCGTTCCGCCCGCTCCCGGCTGGCCACCCGTGCCGACCCGAAGAAGACCACCGTGTCCTGGATCTTCTCGCGCCGGAAACGACCGAGCGGCTCGAGGTACTCGGAGAGGATGCGCATCGGCCGTCCTTCCTCGGTCTCGAGGAATTCGCGGTTCAGATACGCCATCGGCTGGTTGTTCATAAATCTACGATAGCAAAGTCGACGCGGCGGCCGAGCGTCGTCTACATGTAGGCCCGGAGATCCCACGCGCCTCGACCATGTTCGAGGTATCCCTTGAGCGAGTCGAGCGAGGCCGGCCAGCCGCCGCCGACCACCTCGTAGTACCGCATCCACCGCGGGCTGTCATCCAGCCCTCTGTGCACCACGCGAAGCAGCGTGGCGAGCGGCGCGGACGGGCGGCCCGCGGGTCGATCAGTCGGCGTGCAGGTTACTTCCATGGCCATCGGGCCGATGGGGTCCCCCTCGGGCGGCAGCCAGTAGGCGTCGGCGACGAAGAATCCCCGGCCAGGCTGGACGTCGATCACCGTGCCGTGAAAGACGCCGCCCAGCCGGCCCAGCACGTCGTCGGCGACCCCTGAGTCGCCCCAGTCGAGCGCGTAGACGCCCAGGGGACGAGGGGTGGTGATGGCGGTCGCCACGTTCCACCACGCCGCGAGCGCGGACGGATCGAAGAACGCGGCGAGGACGCGGGTGGGCGTGGACTCGATGCGAATCGAATAGTCGAAGCCGGTTTTGCTGCGCGTCGGCATGCCTATCCCCTGGCGGTGATCGTCTCCAACCCGTGGGCGTGAGGCCCCTGCTCGCTGCGGCGCAACAGGAACGCGAACAGCAGGCCGACGAACCCCAGGCACGAGAACATCCACATGCCCGGAGCATACCCTGCGGGGTTGGCCGCGCTGGCGGCCCAGTGGTCGTTCGACCAGCCGATCAGCAGATTGAACCCGAACAGCCCGATGTTCTGGATCATCGTCATCAGGCCGTATGCGGTGCCGAGCTTCTCTTCGCCGACCACGTACGCGACCGACGGCCACATGACGGCCGGGATCATCGAGAACGCGATGCCCATCAGAGCCATCGGCACGTAGAGCGAGATGCTCGTGTAGGCCATGATGAGGTAGACCGGGATCAGCAGCAGCGACCCGACCATCATAAACAGCGAGCGACGGCCGACGCGGTCCACGACCGCGCCGAAAGCAGGCGTCCCGATCATCGCGAACAGCGTCAGCATGCTCGACAGGAAGCCGGCCGTTTCGCGGCTCGCGCCGTGCGCCTCGATGAAGAACTTCACCGCGAACGTCTGGAACGGGAAAATCCCGGAGTAGAACGTGATGCAGAGGGCGACAATGAACCAGTAGGATGTGCCAAAATTGAAGATCTGCTTCAGGTCCACCTTGTCGGTCCGGCCTGCCGCGCCGAGCTCGTACCGCTGCTCCGCCTGCGCCTCGAGCAGCCAGTAGAGGATGCCGCCCACCACGCAGAAGCTGCCGAATCCGACCGAGATGACCAGCGGCCACTGCCAGTTGGAATATGACGAGGCCGCCCAGCTTGGCGAGTTGAGTGCCGCGAACGACCCGAGCCTGGCAATCGTGAGGTTGATGCCGAAGGCGAAGCTCAGCTCTTTCCCGCGGAACCACCGCGCAATCGCCGTCGTCACGCCCACGATCAGCGATTCGGCGCCGAGGCCGAACACCAAGCGGCCCGCGACCATCACCGAGAGCGTCGAAGAGTCGATGCCGAGACCGAACAGGCTGCTCAGCCCGCGCACGCCGACGCCGAGCGGCGCAAACACAGGAGCATCTGGCCAGGCGGTCACGACCGACCCGAGTGTGCAGATCGTGCCGAAGAGCAGCGTGGACTTCTTGGTGCCGATCCGGTCGATGATGATTCCGCCGATGAGGACCATCACGATGTTCGGGAAGCTGTAGATCGCCTGGAGCAGCCCGATGCTCGAGTCCGAGAGCTTCAGTTGCGCCTTCAGCACGTCGGCCAGCGGGCTGATGCAGTCGTAGACGTAGTAGTTCCCGAACATCGCCAGGCTGATGAACACCAGCACCAGCCAGCGAAAGAGACGGGTCGGCTGCGGCCGCGTGGCGACAGGGATCGCGTCGGTCATCGTGGCACTATATCATTGGCTCACGACTGCGGCCGCCGCCTCAGAGGCCGGCGGGCACCCGGACCCCACAGTCGCCGGCACGAGAGAGGTGGACGTGGCCCGGGCTGGTGCGAAGGGCGACTTGCGAGGGCCGCCGAGCGGAGCCCGGCGCGACAGCCCGGGCCGCGCCCGCCGCCTCACCAGCCGGCGGGCAGGGGGTCGCGACGATCTTCGTGTGGCGCATGGGGTAGAGGGTCTACAATCCGTCAGACAGGAATCCAGCAGGCTCCCCGCGGCCGAGCCTGGGATGCTGACAAGGACATGGCGGGGCGGGGAACGGGGGCTGAGGCGATGACGGACGAGGGGAACCGGGTGGCCGTCGAGGCGTGGCTGCGCGCCGCACTCGAGGACGCGGAGCGGCGAGGCCTGCCAGAACTGAAACCGCTGCTCGAAGGGCTCGCGCAGGCGACCATCACCCTGCGCGCGGCAGACTGGAACGACACGGTGCCTCCTGCGCCGCGGCCAGCAGACCAATGACGATGCTCGACTGCGCCATGACCGACCTGGCGGCTCGCCTCTCGTCGCGCAGCGTCTCGTCCGTGGAGATGACGGACGCCTGCCTCACGCAGATCGCGCGCAACAACGGCCGCCTCAATGCCTTCATCACCATTCTGGCCGACCAGGCTCGGGCGGACGCCAGGCGGGCGGACGAGGAAATCGCCTCGGGCCTCTATCGCGGGCCGCTGCACGGGGTGCCGTTGTCCCTGAAGGACCTCATCGACCTGGCCGGCGTGCCGACCACCGCGGCGTCCAGGGTGCTCGAACATCACGTCGCCGACGCGGATGCGCCCATCACCGCAAGGCTGCGAACGGCGGGCGCCGTCTTCCTCGGCAAGTGCAACCTGCACGAGTTCGCGTTTGGCACCACCAGCGAGGATTCGGCGTTCGGACCGGTGCGGAACCCGTGGGACCCGACCCGATCGGCAGGAGGCTCGAGCGGAGGGTCAGCGGCGGCGGTCGTGACTGGGATGGGCTACGCCTCGATCGGCACGGACACCGGCGGATCGATCCGGATTCCCGCCGCGGTGTGCGGGTGCGTCGGCCTCAAGCCGACGAGCGGCGAACTGCCCTGCGCGGGGATCATCCCCCTCAGTCGCACGCTCGATCACGTCGGCCCGCTGGCGCGGACGGTCGCCGACGCGTGGTTGCTGTTTTACGTCATGACCGGGATTCCGAATCCCCCGCTGCTGCCCGTCAGCCGCCCCGCGGCCTCGCTGCGCATCGGCCTCCTTCGCCCCTACTTCATGGACGTGCTGTCGGACGACGTCCGCGAGCAGTTCGAACTCGGGCTCCGACGTCTCGCGATGGCAGGAGTGACGATCGTCGAGCGGGCGGTCCCGCACGCGTCCGACATCGCCGCGGTCTACCTCCACCTGCAGTTGCCCGAGGCGTCGGCCTATCACGCGCCTGCGCTGCAAACCCGTCCCGAGGACTACACGCCCCCGGTCAGGCTGCGCCTCGAGATGGGGCGTTACGTGCTGGCGGAAGACTACTCGCGCGCGCAGGTCGGAGCCGGGGTCCTGCGGCGGGAAGTGGACGCCGCCCTGGACGGACTGGACGGGCTGGTCCTGCCGACGGTGCCGATCACGGCGCAACCGATCGGCAGCACCGGGCTCATCATCGGCGATCGTTCCTACCCCGTGCGTACGCTCATGCTGAGGCTGACCCAGCTGTTCGACATCACCGGCCACCCGGCGATCTCGGTGCCCTGCGGGCGGTCCAAAGACAATCTCCCGGTTGGCCTCCAGCTCGTCGGACGGCACGGCCGGACGAAAGACTTGCTCACCCTCGCGGCGACGTGCGAGGACGTCATCGGGCAACGCGGATAGTCGGGAACTGACGATGAGGGTCGGTGCTGACGATGAAGGGTCGGAACTGACGATGAAGAGTCGGAACTGACGATGAGGGGTCGGGGCGGACGATGGGGAGTCGGAACTGACGATGAAGGGTCGGGGCGGACGATGAAGGGTCGGTGCTGACGCAGATCGGCGCCGAGCAACGGGTGTCGGTGTGGCGTGGGGCTTCAGCCCCGCAAGGGTCGGTGCTGACGCGGTCAGTCGAGCCACTTCGGCCGGCGAGTACGGTGTCGCGGTCGACGGCCAAAGAGGCAACTGTGGGCCGCCAGCGATGCCTCTGGTTGGGCGGCTCGCGAATCCGTAT
>JANYLG010000059.1 GCA_025363775.1 Acidobacteriota bacterium
TCAGCCGGCGCCGCCCGGGCACGCTTCCGGCGCAGACTTCCCTTGTCAGTGAGAGATTCCGTCACAAAGTGGGCCGTCCACACTTGACATTGCGGTTGCGCCGCCAGCATCATCGGCCGGGACCGCTGTGTCCATCGACGCCCAGTTCCCCCAGATACCGAGTACCGTGACCTCATCAGATCTCCTGCCCGCACAGGGCGAAATCGTTCGCGTTCGCTCCCGGCGGTACCTCGTCGAGGCGGTGGAACCGCCGCCCAACCCCGGCGACCAGACGCTGGTCCGCCTCTCGTGCCTGGAAGACGACGCGGAAGGGGAGGAGCTGGAGGTCCTGTGGGAACGCGAGCTGGACGCGAAGCGGATGAACGAGGCGGACTGGTCGAAGCTCGCCCTGGGGCAGTTCGACCCGCCTAAATGGTTCGCGGCGTACTACCGGACACTGCGATGGAACTTCGTGACGTCCACGGATCCGAAGCTGTTCCAGGCGCCCTACCGCGCGGGCATCCGAATTGACGCCTACCAGTTGGAGCCACTCCGCAAGGCACTGCTGCTCCCGCGCGTCAACCTCTTCATCGCAGACGATGTGGGCCTTGGCAAGACGATCGAAGCCGGACTGATCGTTCGCGAACTGCTGATGCGGCAGCGTGTGCGGCGCATCGTCGTCGCAGCGCCGCCGTCGGTGGTGCTGCAGTGGAAAGAGGAACTGGACGCCCGCTTCGGCTTGACGTTTGTCGTGTTCGATCGCGACTACGTCCGCCGAATGCGCCAGGAACGTGGCTACTCGGTGAATCCGTGGTCCACCCACTCGCGGTTCATCGTCTCGCACCATCTGCTCAGGGACGAGGAGCATGCGTCGCCGCTGCGCGACTGGCTGGGCACGTTCGCACCGGGCAGCCTGCTGATTCTGGACGAGGCCCACAACGCGGCGCCGGCCAGCGGCGCGCGGTATGCCATCGACTCGCAGTTCACGAGGTCGATTCGCGAGTTGGCGCCGCGGTTCGAGCACCGGTTGTTCTTGTCGGCCACGCCGCACAACGGTCATTCGAACAGCTTCTCGGCCCTGCTCGAGATCCTGGACCCGCAGCGGTTCTGTCGCGGCGTTCCCGTCCAGAACGTCAAGGAACTGGAACCGGTCATGGTCCGGCGCCTGAAGGACGACCTTCGCCGGCTCCAAGGCGGCTTCCCTGAGCGCAGGATCGTGGAGGTGCCGATCGACGGTTTGGCGCCCGACAACCCGGAGCTGCTGCTTCCGCAGTTGCTCGACGAGTATCGCCAGGCCCGCGACGAGCGGCTGAAAGACGCGCCCAAGTCGGTCCAAACGGCGGCGGCACTGGTGTTGTGCGGCCTCCAGAAGCGCTTGCTCTCGTCGATTGAGGCGTTCGCGTCGACGTTGCGCGTGCACCGGAAGGCGTTCGAGACCCAGTTGGCGAAGTTGGCAGCTTCCGCACCGGCGGCAGCGCCGCCGCCCGCGCCCGCCCGCGTCACATCCTCGACCCGCCGGCTGTTGCTCGAGCCTCCGGACGGAGATGACGAGCGGGCAGACGTCGGCGAGGACAACACGCAGCATGAAGAAGACACGGCTATGGCTTTGGCCACCGCCGCGTCCGTGGATGCGGTGCAGCGCTTCCCTGCCCCGAGCGAAGCCGAGGGGAGCCCTGCGTTGGATCGTCCCGACCCACTCGCTCGCGAACGCACCCTCCTTGCCCGGATGACCGACGTGGCGGAGACCGCCCGCGGCCGGCCCGACTCACGCGTGAAGCACCTCGTCACTTGGATCAAGGACCACCCGCGCCGCGTGCTCATCTTCACCGAGTACGCCGACACGAAGCGGTATCTCGAAAAGCAGTTGCGTGCGGCGCTGACGCCCGGCCGCGAGTCGGATCCGCTGATCGCCACGTTCCATGGGGGGATGCCGGACGAAGCGCGCGAAGAGGTGAAGCGGGCCTTCAACGCCGACCCGGCGAAGCACCCGTTGCGCGTGCTGATTGCCACGGACGCGGCACGCGAAGGCGTCAACCTGCAGAACTACTGCGCGGACCTGTTCCACTTCGACGTCCCGTGGAACCCCACTCGGCTCGAGCAGCGGAACGGCCGAATCGACCGCAAGCTGCAGCGCGAATCCGAAGTGCGATGCCATTACTTCGTCTACGCTCAGCGGCCGGAAGATCGAGTTCTGAAGGCGCTGGTCGAGAAGACCAAGACCATTCGCAAGCAGCTCGGGAGTCTGGCGCCGGTCCTGGAGCGCCGGCTCGAAGAGCGCCTGGCATTGGGATTCTCGCGCCGCGAGGCCGACGCGCTGGCCAGGACGATTGAGGACGAACAACTGGCGCCTGACCGTGAGAAAGCCGCGTCCACTGAACTGGAAGCCGGGCGTCGCCGGGAGCAAGACCTCGAGCGCGAGATCGACGTACTTCAGTCATTGCTGGGCAAGTCGCGCGAGTGGCTGCGTCTGGAAACGTCGGACCTCCAGCAGACGATCTCTTGCGGCCTGGAGCTTATGGGGGAAGCCGCACTCGAGCCCGGCGACCAGCCAGGCCACTTCATTCTGCCCGACCTCGCTTCGCGATCCCAGCACGACCCGTCCTGGATGCATACGCTCGACACGCTGCGCGCGCCGCAAACACGTGGCCAGCCGGTGTGGGACTGGCGGCGTCAGCAGGGCATCCGGCCGGTGGTCTTCGAAGACCAGGGCGTTCTCGATTCGCCGACCGTCCATCTGCACCTGGAGCACCGATTTGTCCAGCGGTTGCTCGGGCGATTCCGTTCGCAGGGATTCGTCCACAACGACCTGGCGCGTGCGTGCATTGGGATTACGAGCGACCCGGAACCAAGGGTCATCCTCCTCGGCCGACTGTCGCTTTACGGAGCGCGCGCATCGCGGCTTCACGACGACATTCTGGCCGTGGCAGCCCGATGGACGGACGTGGACGTGCGTCAGCAGCCGCTCAAACCGTACGCCGATCGCACGCTCGACAAGACCCTCGCGCTCCTGGAGAAAACACTCAGCGCACCTGACTCGAAAGAACCGTCGCTGGCCGTCCGACAGCGCCTGGCTGCCGGGGCGAAGCGCGACTTGGACGAACTGCGCCCGCACCTGCACGTGCAGGCGGAGGCACTGATTGCCGAGGCCACCGCGAAGCTCGTCCAACGCGGCGACGAGGAGGCCGCCGACATGCGCGTGATCCTCGAGACGCAACGTGCACGCATTCTGGCTACGGCCGCCAGCTACGAGAAGGCGCAGGGTCTTCTGCCGTTCGACACCAACGAACTGCGGCAGATCGAGGCTGACAAGCGGCATTGGACGCGACGTCTCGACGACCTTGCTCGCGAAATCGATTCGGAGCCTGCGCGGATGCGAGGCAGCTACGACGTGAGGGCCACCCGTTTCGAGCCCGTCGGTCTCGTGTATTTGTGGCCGGTGACCGGGTGATGGTGAGCGTCTCCAACCACGACCGCTGGGCCGCATATGTGGTGCCCCTCGGCCTCGTCTTTCTGCCACTGGTAACTGAGTAATGGCGACCGTCTCACCTGAAATCGCCGCGCATCGGGAGTGGCTGGGGCAGATTCAGCCCGTTGGGCTGGTGGTGTCGCCGTCGGTGCTGGTGAAGCGAAACGTCGGTGTTGACCGTCAGCGGGGCATCGAAAAGCAGGCGCAACTGCGCGGGCTGCTCGAGGCGCAAGAGACCCTGCCCAGCTTCGTGACGTTCGCCCGCGAGATCCTCGAGTGGCCCGAGAATCTGCTCGCCGGTTCGCCCAACGGCCGGGCGCTCCCGGACGTACTGACGGTCTCGTTGCCCGAATACGACGACACGCTCTCGCCGACGTACGCCTTGGTGGCGGACGTCGCGCAGGGCCTTGGCCCCGCGATCGAGACGGATGTAGAGCAGGCCTTCAGCCCTTCCGGCGGGACGGGCATGGCGCAGGGCCTCAGCCCTGATGACGGAACGGGCGTGGCGCAGGGCTTCAGCCCTGATGACGGAACGGGCGTGGCGCAGGGCCTCAGCCCTGATGACGGAACGGGCGTGGCGCAGGGCTTCAGCCCTGCGGATTTGGTGCTCCTCATCTCCGTTGTCTCCGCCGGCACCGACCTTGATCGTCCTCCCGCTGACCACCGCGGCTGGCGTGCCTCCCCGCACGCTCGCCTCGAACGCCTGCTGCGCGAAACCGGCGTGCCCGTCGGCCTTCTGTTCAACGGTGCCTCCCTCCGCCTCGTCTACGCGCCGCGCGGCGAGTCGTCTGGCCACCTGACGTTCAATCTGGCCAGCCTCACCGAAACGCTGGCGCGGCCCATGGTCAGCGCGCTCGATGCGCTCCTTGGCGTCAACCGCGTCACCGACGTTCTCCCCAACGACCAGCGCCTTCCCGCGCTCCTGCGCGAAAGCCGCCGGTATCAGAACGAGGTGTCCACCGCGCTGGCCGGCCAGGTGCTCGAAGCGCTCTGGGAACTGCTCCGCGGATTCCAGCGAGCGGACGATGACAGCAAGGGTGCATTGCTGGGTGAGGCGCTGCGAGAGGACCCGCACGAGGTGTATGGCGGACTGCTCTCCACGCTGATGCGCCTCGTGTTCATCCTCTACGCCGAGGACCGCGGGTTGATGCCGCAGAGCGACGTCTATCAGCGGCACTACGCCGTGTCCGGGTTGTTCCAGCGGCTGCGTGAGGATCAGGCGCGGTATCCCGACACGATGGACGCGCGCTACGGCGCGTGGGCGCAGTTGTTGTCGCTGTTCCGGCTCATTCACGACGGGGGCGGCCACGGCGACCTGCGGTTCACCGCGCGGCACGGGCGGCTGTTCAATCCCGACGTGTATCCGTTCCTCGAGGGGCGGCCTACGCACAGCACCCGACAGCTTGGCGAGATACTCGAGGCACCGCGGGTGCCAGACGGCACCGTCTTCCGTGTGCTGCAGAACCTGCTCATCCTGGACGGTGAGCGGCTGTCGTATCGCGCCCTCGACGTCGAGCAGATCGGCTCAGTTTACGAAGCCATGATGGGCTTCGCCCTCGAACAGGCCAAGGCGCCATCCATCGCCCTCTCTCCCAAGCACATCGTCGTCAACCTGGAGGAGTTGCTGGCGCAGAAGGACAAGGACCGGGCGGGGTGGATCAAGGAACACGCCGAACTGAAGGTCTCGTCGGACGCGCTCGCGAAAGCCGACAGCGTTCCGGAGTTGATTGGGGCGCTGGGATCGCGCGTGTCGCGCTACACGCCGTACCCGCTCGACGTCGGCGCCATGTATCTGCAGCCCACCGAGGAGCGGCGCCGTTCAGGATCGCACTACACGCCTCGTTCCCTGACCGAGCCGATCGTCCGCACCACGCTTCGGCCGA
>JANYLG010000160.1 GCA_025363775.1 Acidobacteriota bacterium
CCTGGACGCGCGGCTGACACGGCGTCGGCCGCCTGCACCAGCATCGCCTCGAGCGACGGCCAGTCGATGTCCATGTGGTGCGAGGCAATCGCCTGGAGCACGGCGTCGCTCTCGCCGTGCTTGCGCAGGAGGTCGACGCCAATCTCGAGGTGGGTGCCCTGCATCTCGCGATCCACGGCCTTGCCGATGTCGTGCAGGAACCCCGCCCGCACCGTCGTGTGCGCGTCGAGGCCCACCTCGCGGGCCATCAGCCCCGCGATATACGCGACCTCCTTGCAATGGCTGAGCACGTTCTGGCCGTAGGAGGTCCGGTACTTCAGCCTGCCCATCAACCGCTGCACCTCGGGGTCGAGGTCGTGGATGCCGAGCTCGAACGCCGCGGCTTCGCCGTCCTGGCGCACCGTCTCCTCGAGCTCCGCCTTGACCTTCTCGACCACTTCCTCGATACGCGCCGGGTGGATCCTCCCGTCGGCAATGAGCCGCTCGATCGCCTGCCTGGCGATCTCGCGCCGGTAAGGGTCGAAGCCGGACAGGATGATCGCCCCCGGCGTGTCATCGACGATCAGATCGATGCCGGTCGCAATCTCGAGCGCCCGGATGTTGCGCCCCTCCCGCCCGATGATGCGCCCCTTCAGGTCGTCGCTCGGCAGGTCCACCACCGAGACGGTGGTCTCGATCGCGTGCTCGGGGGCGCTGCGCTGGATGGCCTCGGTGACCAACTGCTTGGCGCGCGCCGTGGCGGTCTCGCGGGCTTCCGACTCGAGCCGCTTCACCATGTTCGCCGCGTCGCGCCTGGCATCCGATTCGAACTGCTTGAGCAGGATCTCCTTCGCCTCGTCGCCGGTCAGGCGGGCAACGCGCTGCAGTTCCTGCTGTTGCTCGGCGACCAGTTGCTCGTAGCGGGAGGCGGTGGCCGCCGTGGCGCGTTCCCGATCGCGAATCGACTGCTCGCGCGCCCGCAGGTCCTTCTCGTGCTGCTCGGCGCCGGCCAGCCGCTCGGTCAGTTTCTCATCCTTCTTGGTGAGAAGCTGCTCCATCCGCGCCGCCTGCTGGCGCCGATCCTCGGCCAGGCGGTCCGCGTCCATCACAATATGGTGCGCCTTCTCCTTGGCCTCGAGCAGCGCTTCCTTCTTCCGGTTCTCCGCCTCGCGCTCCGCGTCGCGCAGCGTCGTCCGCGCCTGCTCCTCGGCCCGCCCGATGGTCTCGGCCGAAATTCGTTTACGCGAGGCGACCCAATACACGAACACGGCCACCGCGATGAGATCGGCCGCGATTGATACGGTCAGGTAAACGACACCGAGCTGCATGCCGCGTCCTTTTCGGAACCCCTCCGTCTGGATGCCACGGGGCTCGGGTCAGGGGAACGGGGCGACAGCCCCGCGGTTACCGGAGAAGAGGAGAGAAGAGGAAGAAAGGCCCCGCTTTGCCGTGTGGGGAGGTCGCATGAACCTGCATGAAGCAGGTGGAACCGCATTGTCGATCGCGCGTTAGGCTTCCTCACCTAGAGGCCTGCACACGGCGCAACCTCGCAGTTCACTTGACGGTAATGTTGGCTCAAGCGAGCCTCCAGAACCATCACGAGCAAAGCAGGGAAATCTAATTCTGTGACGATTTTAGACCGTCACTCCGGGACGGTCAAGGCGAAACAACGAAAGTCGGTTCTGACGATGAGGAGTCGGAACGGACGCTGAGGGGGCGGGAGCGACCATCTCAGCCCTGGAAGATATCTAGGTGGCCAGCGCCTCGTCGATCAGGCGCTCCATGCGGGCGACCCGATCGATGACGAACTCGCGCCCGTTGCGGTCGCTGTCGAGCGCGTGGAAGCACTCGTCGGCGATGTTCAGCGCGGCGAGGACCACGAGCCGAGTGGTGTCGGTGGTGGGGGTGACATCCGCGGCGGAGCGGATCTTCTCGTCCACGTAGGCCGCCAAGTCGGCGATGTAGGCCTCGGCCAGCGTGCTGCGAATCGGGTACTGCTGGCCGAGGATCTCGACCGCGACGACGCGCGCCATCTCGTTCACAAAGTCCCTGTCTTCAGATGTCGAGTCCCTCGAGGTGCTCGAGGATGCCGGCCACGCGGGAGCGCACCTGGTCGCGCTCCTGGCGCAGTGCCGCTATCTCGGCCGCGCCGCTCTCGGCGTCGGCCAGCCTCGCAAGCGTTGCGTCAAGTTCGGCGGAGAGCCGCCGGTTCTCCTCCGACTGTGTCGTGTGATCGGCGCGTAGCTTGCCCATCTCGGCCACGAGCAGGCGCACCTTCTGTTCGAGGCGGTCGAGCGCCTCGAGATCGCTGGGAGTGATCGTCTTTGCCACGGGTCAGCCTCTTCGAAGTGGGGGCGGTTGGCGAACCGCCCCCACGAAGTTCCTATCAGCGTTGCACGGCCTGGTGCTCGCGGGTCAGCGCCTCCATGACACGCTCCATCGCCTCTTGCACGTCCGCATCGGTCAACGTGCGATCCGGCGACCTGAACGTGAGCCGCAGCGACAGGCTGTAACGGCCCTCAGGAATGCCCTGGCCCTTGTACCGATCGAACTCGCGAATCTGGATGAGCGTCTGCGGGGCGACACCACGAATGGTCGCGCGAAGGCGCTCGGAACGCAACCCCTCTTCCACCACGATCGAGATGTCTCGCACGATTGACGGGAAACGGGGCAGGCTCTCCGCTCTCGTGTCGGCGGTCGGCGCCAGCCGGTCGAGGGCGTCGAGGTCCAGTTCGGCGACGTAGATCTCGTCTCCGGCAGCAAGACCGCGGGCCTCGGACTGGCCCGGCGCCAGCTGACCGAGGACCCCGATCGCCGTCTTGCCAACCGACACCGCCGCGGCGCGCCCGGCGACGAGGTACCCATTCGTCAGGTCGGTGAAGACCAGCGGGAGGTTGAGCGCCTCACCGATCCGCTCGACGACGCCCTTGGCGTCGAAGAAATCGACGAGTCGCAGGCCACCGCTCCAGTGCTCGGGCACGCACGCCCCGGTCCACGCGAACGCGACGAGGTGCTGCTCGCCGCCCGCCGTCGAGAAGCAGGCCCCGATCTCGAAAAGGCGAACATCTCGGTGCTCGCGCCGACGGTTGTGCGCCACGCTCTCGAGGAGACCGGGCAGCAGCGACGGCCGCAGCACCGCGAACTTCTCGGAGAGCGGATAGGCGAGCGGGACGAGAGCGCGATCCCCGGCCACGAAGGGCGCCGCGTCCGCCTCATCGACAAACGTGTAGCTGACCGCTTCCGAGAAGCCAGACGAGGTGAGCCGGTGGCGGAGCAGCGTCTTGCGCGCCATCCGCGGGTCGGGTCGCGGCGCGGTCGCATGGAGCGCGGGGAAGTGAGACGGGATGCGGTCGTAGCCGTGGTGGCGCGCCACTTCCTCGATCAGGTCGGCCTCGCGCACGATGTCGACGCGCATGGTTGGGACGCGAACGCTCCAGCCGTCGGCCGTCTCGGCGACGTCGAAGCCGAGGCCGGTGAGGATGGCCAGCACCTCGGCGTCGTCCACGGTGGTGCCGAGCAGTTGCGCGATCCGCTGGCGGCGCAGGGTGACGTCGATCGGCCCGCGGGGCGACGGATAGACGTCGATGACGGCGCCCACGCGACGGCCCGCGCCGATCTGCTCGATCAGCGCGCACGCCCGCTCCAGCGCGACGACCGGGGCATTGATGTCGGTGCCGCGCTCGAAGCGCGACGAGGCTTCGGTTTTCAGGCCGAGGCGCTTGCTGGTGCGGCGGACCGATGCCGGCGTGAAGTAGGCGCTTTCGAGCGCAATCAGCCGCGTACCCGGCCAGACCTCGGAGTGCGCCCCGCCCATCACCCCCGCCACCGCCTGCGGGACCGATCCGTCTGCAATCACCAGCATGTCGGGTTCGAGGGCGCGGTCCTCGCCGTCCAGGGTGCAAAGGCGCTCGCCCGCTCTGGCGCGCCTGGCCCGCAACTGGCGCCCCGCCAGCCGCTCGAGATCGAAGGCGTGCATCGGGTGCCCCATCTCGAGCAGGACGTAGTTGGTCACGTCCACGATGTTGTTGATCGGGCGCACGCCGGCTGCGGTCAGCCGGTTCGCCAGCCACTCGGGGGACGGGCCGATCGTCACCTCGACCACCGCCGCCGCGTATCGCGGGCACAGGTCGGCATCCTCGATCGTGACTTCGAGGCCGTCGGCCACCACGCGGGTCGGCGTGGGAGCAGAGACGGCACGCACGCTGCTGATCGGACGTCCCGCCTCGTCCCAGGGTAGCCGGAGCGGGACGCGGCACGCGGTGGCCGCTTCGCGCGCCAGACCGGCGACGCTCAGGCAGTCCGGGCGGTTCGCGGTGATTTCGAAGTCGATGACCGCGTCGTTCGCATCGTCGCCACCGGCCCTGGTGGGCGGCCGGGGCGCGAGTGGTCCCTCGGGCACCGGGTCGAGCGACGCCACCTCGAAGCCGCGCATCGAGAGGAGCGACGCCAGATCGGCGACGGGCAGGCGGACGTCGGTCAGTTCACGAAGCCACGAAGCGATGAGTTTCAAAAGGAAAACTGCTCCAGGAATCGCAGGTCGTTCTCATAGAACAGCCTGATGTCGTCCACGCCGTACTTCAACATCGCGACGCGCTCGATGCCGGTGCCGAAGGCAAAGCCGGTGTAGCGCTCGGTATCATAGCCTACGGCCTCGAGGACCGAGGGGTGCACCATGCCGCTGCCGAGAATCTCGAGCCACCCGGTACGCTTGCACACCGGGCACCCGGATCCGCCGCAGAACACGCAGCCGATGAACATCTCGGCGCTCGGCTCGGTGTAGGGGAAAAAGCTCGGGCGAAACATCACCCTGATGTCGGGCGCGAAGATCTCGCGCACGAAGGCGGTGAGCGTGCCCTTGAGATCCGCGAACGTCACCCGCTCGTCGACCAGCAACCCCTCGAACTGGTGGAACATCGGGGTGTGCGTGAGGTCCGGGTTGTCGCGCCGGAACACCTTGCCGATGGCGACGATCCGGACGGGCGGCTCGTGGGCCTCCATGTAGCGGATCTGCATCGCCGAGGTGTGCGTGCGGAGCAGCGTCGCGGGGCGGTCGGGCGGCGCCGGGCGCGTGCTGACGCGAGTGCCGGGCGTGCCGAGCCCGCGCTGCGGCACGGGCTGACCGAGGAAGAACGTGTCCTGCATGTCGCGGGCGGGGTGCTCGGGCGGCATGTTCAGGGCTTCGAAGTTGTGGTAGTCGTCCTCGATCTCGGGCCCTTCGAGGATCTCGTAGCCCATGCGGCTGAAGATCGCCTCGACCTGCTGCCGCACCTGGGTGAGGGGATGCAGGTGCCCGATCGGGACCTGTCGGCCAGGCAAGGTGACGTCGAGGCCGCCGGCGACGGGGCGACCGGACTCGAGGGAGGCCCGCCTGTCGTCGAGCGCGCCCTCGATCTCGTTCTTGAACTGGTTGGCGAGCGTGCCCAGGAGAGGCCGGTCGGCCGGCGAGGCGCCGGCCACGGCTTTCATCAGCGAGGCGATCACGCCACCCTTGCGCCCAAGGAAGCGGTCGCGCACCGCGCGCAGGGCCTGGTCGGTGGCCGCGGCGGCAAGCGCGGCCTGGAACTCCAGCCGAAGGCGTTCGATCTCCTCAGCGTCTGGCATGAAGACCTATCCGTCGTTCACGCCTGCGCCGGCGCCGCGAGCGCGTCCTTCGCCTGGCCCGCGATCCGCGCGAACGCGGTCGGTTCCTTGACGGCGAGGTCGGCGAGCGTCTTGCGATCGAGGCCGATGCCGGCAACCTTCAGCCCGCGAATCAACTGCCCGTAGCTGAGACCCTGCTGGCGTGCCGCGGCATTGATCCGGATGATCCACAGGCGGCGGAAGTCGCGCTTCTTGTCGCGACGGCCGACGAACGCGTACTTCAACGCGGTGTCGACCGCTTCTTTCGCTGAGCGGTACAGCTTGCTCTTCCTCGCGTAGTAACCCTTGGCAAGACCGAGCAGCTTCTTCCGCTTTGCCCGCCGCACCGTTCCGCGTTTCACTCGAGGCATGATCGTGCTCCCTTACGCTGACAGGCGGAGGGCGGGAGGCAGAAGGCGGTGGCACCGCCTGGTTCGCTCCCTCTTCCGCAATGTGATTTCTCCGGTCCGGCTCGCGGAACATCGGGACGGGATGTTCCCGCCCTCCCGCCGCTCCGCCTTCGCGCCTATTTATACGGCAGCATCCGCTTGATCTTGGCGGCATCTGCGGCGGAGACAACCACGGTGCCCGAGAGATGGCGTTTCTCCTTGGTCGTCTTGCTGGACAGCAGGTGGCGCTTGAAGGCCATGCTGCGCATGAACTTCCCGGTCCCGGTCTTCTTGAAGCGCTTGGCGGCGCCCCTGTGGGTCTTGAGTTTCGGCATCGTCAGTTCCCCTCTATTCCACTCGGCACCGCAGGGGGCGCCGGCTTGGGCGTCTGCGGCTTGCTGCCCGGCTTGTGGCTCAGGATGGTGTGCATCGTGTTGCCTTCCATTCTGGGCATCGACTCCGGCACGGCCACATCGGCCAGCTCCCGGATCAGGCGCTCGAGGATCCGGCGCCCGATCTCGGGATGCGCCATTTCCCGTCCGCGGAAGAAGCACGTCGCCTTGACCTTGTCGCCGTCGGCCAGAAAGCGCTCGATGTGGTTCTTCTTGAACTGGAAATCGTGCTCGTCCACCTTCGGCCGGAACTTGATTTCCTTGACCTCGATGATCTTCTGATGCTTTCGGGCTTCACGGGTGCGCTTCTGCTCCTGGTACTGGTACTTGCCGAAATCCATGATGCGGCAGACCGGAGGCTGCGCCATCGGCGCGACCTCGACCAAGTCCAGACCTTTCTGGCGAGCAATGGCCAGCGCCTGCTGCGGCGCCATGATGCCCAGCTGCTGGGCGGCGTCATCGATGACACGAACTTCCCGCACCCGGATCCGTTCGTTGATCCTCGTGCGGTCGTCACGTCGTGGAGCGGAGCGATCGAAAGCGATATGGACCTCCTCTGAGTCACCGGCTTTCCGAGCGTCTACCGACCTTTCCGCGCGATCTCGTCCTGCGCGGCAGCCATGAAGTCGTCCACCGTCCGGGCACCCTGGTCCCCGCCGGCGCGGCTGCGCACCGAGACGGTCCCCTGCTCGGCCTCGCGGTCGCCCACGACCAGCATGTACGGCACCTTCTGCAGCTGCGCCTCTCGGATCTTGTAGCCGATCTTTTCCTGGCGATCGTCGAGCTCGACGAACAGCCCGGCGGCCCTGAGCCGGTCCCGCACGGTCGTCGCGTAGGCCAGGTGGCGGTCGGCAATCGGCAGGACGATCGCCTGCACCGGAGCGAACCACATCGGAAGCGCGCCCGCGTAGTGCTCGAGCAGCAGCGCAATGAACCGCTCCAGGCTGCCGAAGATCGCGCGGTGCATCACCACAGGCGTGTGCTCGGTGTTGTCCGCCCCGATGTACTTCAGCTTGAAGCGTTGCGGCAACTGGTAGTCCAGCTGAATCGTCGCGCACTGCCACTTGCGCCCGAGCGCGTCGGTCACCGCGAAGTCGATCTTCGGCCCGTAGAAGGCGCCGTCACCCTCGTGGATGGTGTAGGCCTGGCCCGCGCTCGCCAGCGCCTTCTCGAGCTCGGACTCGGCGTGATCCCACGTCGCCTTTTCGCCCAGATACTGCTCGGGGCGCGTAGACAGTGTCATCTCCGGCGTGAGCCCGAAGTCGCTGTAGACCCGCTGCACCAGCCGCAACAGGCGCTCCACTTCCTCCCCGATCTGGTCCTCGGTGAGGAAGATGTGGGCGTCGTCCATGATGAACTCGCGCACGCGCGTGAGCCCGGACAGGACGCCCGACGCCTCGTACCGGTGGAGCACGCTCTGGTCGTGTATCCGGTAGGGCAGGTCCCGGTAGCTTCGCATCTCGCTCGCGAACACCAGCATGTGCCCCGGGCAATTCATCGGCTTGAGGCCGTAGGACTGCTCGTCCGCCTCGAACAGGAACATGTTCTCGCGGTAGTGCTCCCAGTGGCCGGACGTCTCCCACAGTGCCTTGTTGAAGACGAGCGGCGTGCGCATCTCCACGTACCCCTCGGGAGCGAGGATCGCGCGCATGTAGTTGCCGAGCGTGTTCACCAGCCGCGTGCCCTTTCCCAGCCAGAACGGCTCGCCAGGCGCCCACGGGTGGAACATGAACAGCCCCAGTTCCTTCCCGAGCTTCCGGTGATCGCGCTTCTTGGCTTCCTCGATCCGATCGAGATAGGCCTTGAGGTCGGACTCGCTGAAGAACGCGGTGCCGTAGATCCGCTGCATCGGCTGGTTCTTCGCGTCGCCCTTCCAGTAGGCGTTCGAGGTGCTGAGCAGCTTGAATGCCTTCAGCTTCCCGGTCGAGGGGACGTGGGGGCCCGTGCAGAAATCGACGAAGATGTCGTCGATCCCGTAACACGAGACCATCGGGCCGCCTTTCTCCTCGATCAGCTGCACCTTGAGCAGTTCGCCACGCTCGCCGAAGAACCGCTTGGCCTCCTCCTTTGCCAGCATGCGGCGATTGTAGGCGAGGTCACGCTTCGCGAACTCCTTCATCTTCTCTTCGATCGCCGCGAGGTCCTCGGGGACGAACGGGCGCGAGACGATGAAGTCGTAGAAGAAGCCGTCGTCGGTCGCCGGGCCGATGCCGCACTGGGCGCCGGGGAACAGGGCGGTGACCGCCGCCGCCATCAGGTGCGCCGTGCTGTGACGGTACAGCTCGACCGCTTCCGGGGCGTCCGCCGTGACAAGGCGGAGCGACGCGTCGGCGTCGAGCGAGAACGAGAGGTCCACCGCCTGATCGTTCACGATGGCGGCCAAGGCAGACTTCGCGACGCGCACCGGGAGGTCGGCCATCAAGGTGCGCACCGTCGTCCCCGCAGGGACGCTGCGGCGGGATCCGTCCGGCAACGTGATAGTGACGTGGGTCATCCAGGTGTTCAGGAGCCGAGGGAGGTGTCTTCAGCCATCAGCAGTCGGGATTCCGGGTGTTGCCCCGGCTCTCTCCCCAAGCGTGCCACTCGCGTCCAAGCTGACAGCCGATCGCTCCGGCGCAGAACGGAATCGAGCTGGTAGGCACGGGCGGACTCGAACCGCCGACCTCCTGCGTGTCAAGCAGGCGCTCTAACCAAACTGAGCTACGCGCCTAAATCAAGAAAAGCCGGGACCGACAGAAGCAGTGAGTATAGCAACGGGCGGAAGCACACGTCAACGCGCATCTGGTCCGCAACGCTCCCGTCGCGGGGAAGGGCCGTGACCGCGATGCGACACCGACGGCACGCCGGGCGGCGGCCGCCGGTGCCCGCACCATTGGCTACTTGACCGTGTCCTTCAGCGTCTTGCCGGCCGAGAAGCGAACAACGCGGCGCTTCGGGATCTTCACCTCGGCGCCCGTCTGCGGGTTGCGTCCCATGCGGGCCTTGCGGATCGACGTCTTGAAGGTGCCGAAGCCAACGAAGGTGATCGGGTCACCCTTCTTCAGCGAGCGCGTGATTCCGTCGAGTAACGACTCGAGTGCGGCGGCAGCGGCGACCTTGGTGGCGCCGGTGTCCTTGACGATCTTGGCAATCAAATCCTGCTTGTTCATGAAGTCTCCTCGGCGGCCGATGGAGTACGCGTCGCGGCGCACGGCATTCGGGTGGACGCCTCAGCGGTTATACGCGACGGATCGAGGCGTGTCAAGAGACAAAGACGCGTGCGGTGGATTCGCTCTACTTGGTCCTGAGCCTCTCGAGGCCCTTTTGGAGGATGGCATCGGTGGCGGGCGGCGGCGCGCCGAAGTCGATCTCGGCGACATCCACCGCAACGGCCGGCGTGAGGCCCTTCTCGTGGAGCGGTTCGCCCGCGGGGGTGAGGAACCAGCCATTCGACACGATCATGGCGGCGCCGTCGGGCAACCAGACGAACTTCTGCAGCGCGGCGCGTCCGTGGGTCCGTTCGCCGATCAGCGCGGCCCGCTGGTTGCCCGCGAGGGCGGCCGCGAAGATTTCGGCGGCGCCAGACGTGCCATCGTTGATCAACACGACGGTCGGCAGCCTGATCGCACCGTCACCGGCCCCCGCGGTGACCGGCTGCCGGGCCGTCCCGCGCATCTCCCTGATCGCGATCGTTCCAGCCGGCACGAACAGTTTCGCTACCGCGATACCGGACTCGTAGCGGCCGGTCGCCGTGTCGCGGACATCAACGAGCAGCGACGTCGCACCGGCCCTTGTCAACTCGTTCACTTGGGTCCCGAGGCTCTTCGCGACAGTCGGCCCGAATCCCGCAATCCGCACGTAGCCCGTCGTCGCACCTTCCATGCGTCCCGTCACGTCGGTCGTCGACAGCATCTCGCGCGTGATCTCCACGGCATGCGGATCAACCACGTTGCCGCGGATCACGAGCAGGCTGACCTTCGTTCCCGGTGCGCCGCGCAGCAGGCGCGTGCCCTCGTACACCGACATCTCGCGCGTGGGTTTGCCGTCGATTGCACGAAGGAAATCACCCGACTGCAAGCCCGCTCTCGCGGCCGGCGAGCCGTCTCGAGCCGCAATCACGCGCAGGTAGTACGTGCGCGTCAACTCGATCCCGGTCTCGCCGTCAGCTGGCTTCTCGCTGCTGTCGTACTGCTTGGCCTCGTCCGGCGCCAGGTAGGCGCTGTCCGGGTCGAGTCCTTCAGCGAGACCCCGCATCGCGCCTCGCATCACGCGGGCAAGATTTGCGTCCTCGACGTAGCTGCCGGAAATGAGGGACACGACGTCTTCCAAGACCCGGAGATGCTGGTAGGTCTCCTCGCGCGCCCAGGCCTTGCCGAGCAGGCCACCGATGACGGCAAAGGCGATGACGGGTGCCGTGACGAAGAGGACGAGCAACCGGGTGCGAGAAGTCATGGGGTGTATTGTGGCCACAGGGGCGACGGATGCGTCGTCCCTGCCGTGTTTACCGTTCTTTCAGCCATTGTAAGGGATCGACGGGCATACCGTCGATGCGCAACTCGAAGTACACCGCGGAGTGACCGGCAGGCGCGCGGCCGGCGGTGCCGATGACCTGACCGTGCGATACGTGCATGCCCTTGGTGGCCGTCATCGACCCCAGGTAGCCGTAGAGGGAGAAGGCGAGACCGCCGTGATCGACAATGACCAACTGGCCGAATCCGGCGAAGACGTCGGCGAAGGCCACGGTGCCGTCGTGGACCGACAGGACGGGGGAGCCGTCCGCCGATTCGATCTCGAGGCCGTTCTGCGTCGTCGTGGTCCCGAACCGGGGATTGCGGCGCTCCCCGAACCGGGACAGCACGCGGCCGTTGAGCGGCCAGTCCAGTGCGCCGCGGAACGGCTTCAGCGGGAGGACGACCTGCTCGGGGGCCGGCGAGGTGCCGGGCAGCGCCTGCACGGCCAGTTGCAGGCGCAAGGTGGCCACCTCGAGCTCGCCAACCATCTGGGCGTTCAGATCGCGCCGCGCGTCGATCCGGTGGACCAGGGCCTCTCGGGCGGCCGCCGCGCGGGTGGCCAGGTCGGCCGCCTTTCGGGCGTCAGCTTGCAGACCCCGAAGGCGGACCGACTGCTGTTCGATCGCGGTTTTCGCGGCGGCAAGCCGCGCGATGGAGGCGGTGAACTCCTGCACGTGGCGCTGATCGAACTGCGCCAGCGCCGAGAGCATCCGCGTGGCGCGCCCGATCTCGCGGAGGTCGCTCACGCCGAGCAGCACGCGCGCATACCCAGGCCGCCCGAGCTTGTACACGTCCACGAGCCGTGCCTGCAGGGCCGGTCGCGCCGCCTGGATGGCCTCGTCGAGCGACGCCATCCGCCGGGTGGCGTCCTCGACCTTGATACGGGGTGAGCGCGTCGCGAAGATGGCTGCCGTGACGGATGAACTCGTAGAAGGGGCGGTCCATGACGAGGCCTTCGGTCTGGACGAGTGGAACGGGCAGCAGATAGCCGACAATGCCGGAGCGATCTCCCATGGCGTAGGTACCGGGATGCGTTGCGGCAAAGCTTTTCACGCTGGTGGCGATGTTGAACATGGGGCGCATGTCGCCCTCGGTCCAGTGAGCCGTGAAGAGTTTGACGGTGGCGACGAGTGCGAGTGCGAGTGCGGGGGCGGGACGGCGAAAGAGGTTCAGTGAGGGC
>JANYLG010000192.1 GCA_025363775.1 Acidobacteriota bacterium
ACGTCGCGGATGTTCGCCATGCCGGTGGCATAGACGACCGCGCGGTCGAACCCCAGGCCGAACCCGGCGTGCGGCACGGTCCCATACCGGCGCAGGTCTCGGTACCACCAGTACACCGCAGGGTCGAGCCCCATCTCGGCGATGCGGCGGTCGAGGACATCGAGCCGCTCCTCGCGTTGGCTGCCACCGATGATCTCTCCGATGCCTGGAGCGAGCACATCCATGGCGGCCACGGTGCGGTCGTCGTCGTTCAGGCGCATGTAGAACGCCTTGATCTGCTTTGGGTAGTTGAGCACGACCACCGGTCGCCCGGCGTGCTCCTCGCACAGGTACCGTTCGTGCTCGGCCTGCAGCGCGACACCCCACTCCACCGGGAACTCGAAGGAACGGCTGCTGCGGCGGAGGATCGCGACCGCCTCGGTGTATTCCATCCGCACGAAGCTGGAGCGCACGAAGTCCTCGAGGCGGCGTACCACATCCTTGTCGATCCGATCGGCGAAGAAGGCCATGTCGTCGGCCCGCTCCACCAGCACGGCGCTGAAGATGTACCGGAGGAACTCCTCGGCCAGATCGGCGTTGGCCGTGAGATCGGCAAACGCCAGCTCGGGCTCGACCATCCAGAACTCGGAGAGGTGCCGGCTGGTGTTGGAGTTTTCGGCGCGAAAGGTGGGGCCGAAGGTGTAGACGCGCGAGAGCGCCAGGCAATAGCTCTCGACATTGAGCTGCCCGGACACGGTGAGATGGGTGGGCCGCCCGAAGAAATCCTGCGCGAAGTCGATCCGCCCCTCCGACGTGTGCGGGAGATTGGCCAGGTCGAGCGTCGAGACGCGGAACATCTCCCCGGCGCCCTCGGCGTCACTGGCGGTGATGATGGGTGTATGCACCCAGTAGTAGCCGTGCTCGTGAAGGTAGCGGTGCATCGCCATGGCGAGGCAGTGCCGCACCCGCGCCACCGCTCCGAAGGTGTTGGTTCGGACGCGGAGGTGCGCCACTTCACGGAGATACTCGAAGGAGTGGCGCTTGGGCGTGATCGGGTAGCTTTCCGGGTCGTCGACCCAGCCCACCACGGTCACCGACTCGGCGAGCAGTTCCACCGCCTGTCCCTTCCCCTGGGACGGCGCCAGGGTTCCCATGGCGGTGACGGCGCAGCCCGCGGACAGGCGCAGGACCTCGTCCTGGTAGTTGGCCAGCGCGGCGGGTGCCACCACCTGCAACGGATCGTGGCATGACCCATCGTGAACATGGAGGAAGGAGAGCCCCGCCTTGGAGTCGCGGCGGGTGCGGATCCAGCCCTGGACGGTGGCGGGCAATCCGGCAGCCACCCGGCCCCCAAGGATGTCAGCAATGCGATAGGTCGGTGCGGCCACAAGGCTCTCCTCTGATCGTGCCGGGCGGACAGGCGTCCCGGCGAATGTCGTTGCAATCCCCTTCGATTGTACTGGGAAATGGGACCGGATCGAATGTCACGTTCTGCCCGGCGACCTGCAGCACGGGAGATCGAGCAGGTGGCGGCGCACGTCGATCGTCTCCCCGTGGTTCTGAACAGGTATGATTGCCTGAGCGACGTAGAAAACCGCGAGGCGGGAGCTTCGCCAGCCGAATCAACGGAGGCCGCGACGGTCGCTCGCGCGATCGCGGGGCCGTCTTGCCGCCTCGCCTGGCGCTGGTGATGGCCTGGCAGAACGGTCTTGCGGGATCTTGTGGGCATCTCAACACGACGGGCCGGTAGCCCGGGGAGTCTTCAGCATGAGTGCGATTGCGCAGGTTCGGGCACGGGAAATCCTCGACTCGCGTGGAAACCCAACGGTGGAAGTGGATGTCCACCTGAAAGACGGCGCCTGGGGTCGGGCCGCGGTCCCGTCGGGCGCCTCGACTGGCGAGCGTGAAGCCCTCGAGTTGCGTGACGGCGACAAGCACCGCTTTGGGGGCAAGGGCGTCATGCTCGCCGTGAATCACGTCAACACCGAGATCGCGAAGGCGCTCGAGGGTGCCGATTGTCGGGACCAGGCTGGAATCGACTGCCGGCTCATCGAGCTCGACGGTACGCCAGAGAAAACGCGGCTCGGCGCGAATGCGCTGCTCGGTGTCTCGATGGCCGTCGCGCGTGCCGCGGCTGATGACGCCAAGGTGCCTCTCTACCGCTACCTCGCCGGCAGGCGACGCGTCTCCCGCCTTCCGGTGCCGATGATCAATGTGGTGAACGGCGGCGTCCATGCCGCGAACACGCTCGACTTCCAGGAGTTCATGCTGGTGCCGGTCGGAGCGCCGACCTTCAAGGAGGCCATTCGCTGGAGCGCCGAAGTCTTCCACGCCCTGAAGGCGCTGCTGAAAGAGAACGGCCATCCCACCTCGGTGGGTGACGAGGGCGGCTACGCGCCGAACTTCCACAAGGCGGAAGAAGCGCTGGACGCGATGGTCCTCGCCATCAAGCGCGCCGGCTACACGCCCGGCGCTGACATCAGCCTGGCGTTGGATTCGGCCGCCAGCGAGATGTGGGAAGACGGCGGCTACGTCTTTCATAAAGCCGGCGGCGGCCGCCTGACGCCCGCACAGATGGTGGATCTCTACGCCGCCCTGGTTGGGCACTACCCCATCGTCTCGATTGAAGACGGCCTGGCCGAGAACGACTGGGACGGCTGGAAGGCGCTCACCAATCGCCTGGGAGCCTCGACGATGCTGGTGGGCGACGACATCTTCGTGACCAATCCGGCCATCATCGCGAAGGGCATCGCCGCAGGGGTCGCGAACGCCACGCTCATCAAATTGAATCAGATCGGGACGGTGACCGAGACGCTCCAGGCGATCGAGACGTCGCGGACCGCGGGCTATCGGGTCGTGATCTCGCATCGTTCCGGAGAGACCGAGGACCCCTTCATCGCGGATTTCTCGGTCGCGGTCGGCGCCGATTACATCAAGACCGGTTCGGTCGCCCGCTCTGAGCGCGTGGCGAAGTACAACCAACTGATGCGGATCGAGGAGGAACTGGGAGCGGCGGCCCAGTACGGTCGCACGATCGTGGGCTAGCGGAAGGCCTTCGAGTTCCTTCGCGGCAGAGTTCGCGGAGGCGTATAGTTGATGTTGCCGATCGGAGACAATGAGGTCTCCGTGGAGCCTGATGGAGGAAGATAAGCTATGCGTGTCAGTGTCAGATTCTTGGGGCTGGCCTTGGGCCTCGCTCTCTCGGTTGCCGGATGCGGGGCGCCGCCCGCGGCAGACATGAACGCGGCCAAGACCGCCGTCGAGAAGTCTGTGGCGGCAGGCGCTGGTGATTACGCCGCCGATTCGCTGAAGGCTGCCCAGGATGCCCAGGCATCGCTCGATGCCGAGGTGAAGGCCCAGGACGGCAAGTGGTTCAAGTCGTACGACAAGGCGAAGGAACTCTCGGCCGTCGTGAAGACGGCAGCCGACAAGGCTGCGGCCGATGCCGTCACCGGTAAGGAACAGGCCAAGACCGAGGCGACCGCCGCCATCGGCGAGGCCAAGACCCTGCTGGACGAGGCCAAGGCTCTCCTGAACAAGGCGCCGAAAGGGAAAGGCTCGGCTGCCGACATCGAGGCCATGAAGGCCGACCTGACGGCCGCGACCACCGCGATCACGGAAGCCGAAGGCGCACTGAGCAGCGAGCGCTTCCTCGACGCCAAGGCCAAGGCGTCAGCCGCCAGGAACACCGCCTCGAGCGTCAAGACCGCCGTTGAGACGGCCATGGCAGCCAAGAAGCGGTAGCGCGATTCCCGGGCGAACCCCCTGCGGGACGGCGCCATCCGGCGCCTCCTACAGGGTTCGCGTGTCGCGGCACCCTGGCCCTCAGGATTCTCTCCATTGGAGAACAGCACACCGCAAGGCGCGAACGGTTGGGCGCGGAGCAGATGGTACGCCCTCGCCGCCGGCATCGCGCTGCTGGCGATCGCGTACGGCATCGTGAGCGTCATCGGATCGCGTCGCGAGACCGCGATCCGAACTGCGTCCGACGCCGCCCGCGTGGCCGTTCGGGAGGCACGTACCGCAGAGGCCAAGACGTGGGCCCCGGATGAATTGAGGGCCGCCGAACGCGCCTCGAGCGACGCGCTGACCGCCCAGCGCATCGAGGAGACGGGATTCTGGCCCGTCCCCGACGCCGCGCGCGTCGTCCGAGCGTATGCTGGAGCCGAACGTGCGGCGCGAGAGGCGCTCACACTCGCGCGCACGCGCCGCGCGGCGGCGGAAGGTGGGGCGACCTCCCAGATCGAGGAAGCCGGCGCGGCCGTCTCGTCCAGCGAGACGCTGGCCTTGACGATCCACGTTGGCGCCGAGCGCCGCCGCATGTTGGCCCAGGCGCGATCGGTCCTGGAGGAAGCGCGCGCCTACCAGCGCGAGGGCGATTTCAAGAGCGCGGCCATGCGTGCGCGCCAGGCCACGGAACTGGCCGTGGGCCTGCGCGACGACGCGGCTGCGGTGGCCGCCCGCTACGCCGATTCCGACACGGTCGCACGGTGGCAGCGCTGGAAGGAAGAAACCATCGCCTGGTCCCGGCGCGAGGGCCGGGTGGCAATCGTCGTGTTCAAGGAAGCGCACCTGCTGACGCTCTTCGTGCGCGGCGAGCCAGTGAAGACGTACCAGGTCGACCTGAGCGTCAATTGGATCGCCGACAAGTCGCAGGAAGGCGACCGCGCAACCCCCGAGGGCCGATACCGGGTGGCCAGTCGGACGGCGAATCTGTCGTCGGTCTATTACAAGGCCCTGCTCCTCGACTACCCCAATGCGGAAGACCGCGCCAGGTTCAGCCGCGCGCGCCGCAGCGGTGAGGTACCGCCTTCGGCCAGAATCGGCGGCCTCATCGAGATCCATGGCGGGGGCGGCCGTCGCCAGGATTGGACGACCGGCTGCGTCGCCCTGGCGAATACCGACATGGACGAGGTGTTTGGTCGCGTGGGCGTCGGCACGCCCGTCACCATTGTGGGAAACGACAACTATGGAGCCATCGCCGAGTTTGCCGTCAAGCAACGGCAGGCCAGAGCCGGCCGCCGGCCCTGAGCCCGACTCGCTATCGACATCTGCGCCGATCAACCCGTCTGCCATAGGTCCGCGCGGATTTGGCCTGCTTCCGCTCGACCGGCGTACCTGGAGTCTCGTGACACTGGTCACCCTGCTGCTCGCCATCGCGTGGGCGGGCACGGGTTATCGCTACGAGCCGTACGTGGAAGCGCCCCCAGCATTGTCGGGCGACGTCCCGGCCAACGATCGCAGCCTGAAGCCGTTGGCATCGCGCCTGGCCAGGCGCACACGCGATCTCAACGCTCGCTTGAAAGCGACCGCCCCGCGCGGGGTGTACATTGTCATCGATCAGACTCAGAACCGGCTGTACCTGAAACGCAACGATGAGACGCTGCTCCAGGCCGTGTGCTCGGCAGGCTCTGGCATGGTGCTCAAGGAGAGCGGCGGCAAGAAGCGCGAGTGGGTGTTCGACTCGCCGCGCGGACGATTCGAAGTGTTGTCGATGCTGCGCAATCCCGTGTGGAGGAAACCCGATTGGGCCTTCGTGGAAGAGTCGCAGCCAATTCCGAAAAACCCGACCGAACGCCTTGACTACGGCTCGTTGGGCGAGTATGCGCTGTATTTCGGCAACGGGTACATGATCCACGGAACCCTGTACGAACGGCTGCTCGGACGAGCCGTCTCGCACGGGTGCATCCGCGTGGGGCACGACGATTTGCGCGAGGTCTGGGCGCATGCGAATGTCGGCACGCCGATCTTCATCTACTGACATGCCACGATATCTGTTCCCCCGACGTCGAGGACTTCTCACATCAGGGACGAAGGTGTGGCAGGTCATGACGAGACGCCGAGCACGGTGCGGCTGGGGGCTGGCGATGGTCGCAGTCGGCGTCCTGGCCGCCGCGTGCACGAGAGCCCCGACAACACAAAAGTCCACCGATCTTCGGGCGGAAGTGGCCCGGCTCCAGCGGACCAGCGCGCTCCTTCAGCGCCAGATCGATCTGGCCGACGAGAAGGAGTTTTACCTGGTGATCGATCCGGCCGGGTCCGAGGTGTCGCTGATGCTTCGTGGCGCCCAACTGCAGCGCTATCCCGTTCTTGGTCTGCAGATCGGACACCCCCGGGTCTCATGGGTGGGCCGGCACGATCCGCGGCCGTGGCAGGGCACAACCTGGTTGAATGGCAAGCTGGATCCGCCCCGCCAGATCGACCGGCTTGTCATTCAGGCCGCCCCGCCGGGCAAGGACGTGGCCGAGCCCGAGCCGGCGGTAATCCCGCCCACAGCCGAGGAGCTCTACCCCGTGCCGACGCGGTACCATATTCGCTTCGCCGGTGGCCTCTCGCTGGAGATCCGCCCGCGTGAAGCGGACGCGAATGCGGGGCGCTGGGCACGTCTGTGGGCTTCCTGGAGCGCCAAGTGGCGTGATGTCGCTTCCGCGGTTCTTGCCAGGGATCGCGACGCCGTCAGGCTGCGCATGGCCATGAACCCGAAGGACGCCGAATCGCTCTACCGCTCCCTGCCGCCCGCCGTCCGGCTCATCGTCCTTGCCGGCCGCCCAGACGCGCCCGCGGATTCCAAGTGACCAGTAGAGCCTTCTTCGCGAACTCGCCGGCCTGCATCAGCAGCCACGTGATCGGATCGAGCGTGACGTCGAGCGGTTCCTTGTCGAGCGGGATGGTGAACGTCTGGTCGCGTTGACCGAACTGCACCACCTCGACCTTCGGCGCGGCGCCGCGATCGGTCACGATGCCGATGTCGATGGCCGTCACGTAGACCGTGTCGGTCGCCTGCGCCTGGCGGAGTTCAACGGTCAACACGCCGGCGGCGTAGGCCCAGCTCCCCTTGAGGCGCCAATCAGATCGAGGAGCAGTTCTGCGACACCGTCTGTCTTGAACACGAGGTCGATGTCGGCCTGGCCCGAGATGACGCGGGTCCCATCCTTCAGCTCGATCCTGAAGATGTACTGCTGGACGTCGATGCCTGGCTGTCTTGTGTAGGTGTCCGCCGCGGCCGGCGCGCCGGGCGCCATGAGCATGACGGCGGCAACGCCGACATCTCCGACGAACCGGCCGATGAGCCGTCGAAACATGAATTCGCTCCGTGTGATGGCCGAGGGTTCGTCTGCCACCTCCCGGCGTGACCGGATGGCCGGTGGCCGCGACCAGTGCTGACAAGGCGAAGGCCCGGACCCGCCATTCCTGGCGAACCCGGGCCTTCTCGACAATCCTGTGTTCGGCCGCCAATCACCCTGCCGAGACTCTGTGGTTCCGGCTCGACCGGGTTACGGCGTCTCGCTCTTCTTCTCCACCTTCTTCTCGCTCTTCCTCTCGACCTTCGGCGGGGCTGAGGGAGCCGTCGGAAGCTTCGTGCCAATCGGGCCCTGTTGCTGGAGCCACTCGGCCGGGATGGTCCGCTTCTCCGGGGTCGTGCGCGATCCGCCGTCCTGGTAGTCGGTGACGAGTTTGTCGGCCAGCTCCCACCACTTCATGAAGTTCTCTTGCGCGACACGGTTCGAGTAGTCGCTCATGAACGTGCGTGCGCGAGCGGGATCCGTCTGATGGATCTCGAGGGCCATCTTCTCGACGACCGGTTGATCGGCGAACAGCTTGTTCTCGATCTCGGCTTGTTTCGCGCGAATGTCCTGGATCATGCCGCGCCAGTTCAGGTTCGACCAGTTGCCGATGAAGTTCGACGCCCAGTAGGCGGAGTTGCGATCGAAGCGGTCGCGGCGACCGATCTCGAACGAGGTCGGCACCTTGAAGTTACCCGCGTAGAACGGCGTGAACACGGAGGTCTTCGCGTCATCCGGCGCGAACCACGCGAGGCTGCCGATCCACGCCGGCATGCCGGCGCGCGCCTGGAGCACCGTCACGTACGAGCACTGCTGCACGGCCACGACGCGCTCCACCGGCGAGTAGCCCTCGACCGGCTTGTAGTCCCGCGGCATCGACCAGCGGTTCGGCGTGCCAAACGGGCCGGCCAGCGGGTTCTTGGTCTGGTCGAACTCCGTCCCCTCGTAGACGTCGCGGTGAATCGCCATCAGGTCGCGGACGGTGACCTTCTTGTCGGGCTTCACCGAGAACGGCTGTTCCGGCGCCCACGGGTCGAGTTTCAGCGACGGCGCCAGGATGCTGAGCACGCGCCATTCACGGCGGTTGGGTGTGGGCGGGCCCGACATCCCGAAGGTCCGGTTGAAGAGGAACGGTTCGCCCTTCTTCCACCAGCCCATCTTCTCGGCCACGTCGTACACGTTCTTCGAGTACATCGTCTGATTCGGGTCGTCGGTCAGGGTGGTAATCCTCGACCGGTTGGCGGACACGCCCACTTCGCCGGGAGGAATCCGCTTGGCCGCCCAGACGGCCCCGATCTCGGCAGAACCCGGTCCGAAGATCTCGAACTGCCAGATCTCCTTGGCGTCACCGATCGTCAGGCACTCGCCGCCATCGCCGTAGCCGTGCTTCTCGGCGAACTCGCCCATGATCCGGATGGCTTCACGGGCGGTGGACGCGCGCTCGAGGGCCAGACGTTCGAGCTCCATGATGTCGAACATCCCTTCGTCGCTGTAGAGCTCGCGGCGGCCGCCGATCGTCGTCTCGCCAATGATGACGCCCTTCTCGTTCATGAAGGGGTAGGACGCGTCATAGCGGGTGAAGGTCTGCGCCACCTCCGCGATCTCGCCGGCCCTGTGTTCCTGCCCGTTGGGCGGCTTCTCTTCACCCAGGCCGCCGCCCTTCATGACGACGCGCTTGGCGTCGGCAGGGTGCTTTCCGCCCGGCACCACCTTGATCCGAATTTCGTATCCGCCGTCGCACGAGTGGCTGGTCAGCGTGCCGTCTGCGGACGTCTCCGGGCTGGTCGGAACCGACGTGCACGCCTCGCACGCGTTTTCCCACACCTCGTTCGGTACGCCCTCCGGCCTGGGCCACCCGCAGATCTTCTTGCCGTACAACTCCGGCTGAATGCTCTGCGCACCGTTCTGCGGCTTTCCGCTCTGTGGCTTCCCGTCCTGGGGGCCGGCCACGCCCACGAGGCCGGCCAGCATCACAATCAGTCCTGTACAAAGTATTCTCGTCATCCTCACGGACATTCTCCTTGGTAACCGGTCAGGTACTCTCGGTCATCGCGCCTGGCCGGGCGCATCGGCGCCCTCGGTGCATAGCCGTCGTCGGGCGGCGGACCACTGAGCAGGGCGAGGGTATCACGAAGCGGGCGCCAGGAGATCACGAGGGTCGGATTGGCCCCTTGTCCCGGGAAGACGTGTGCTAGCATTCGGTTCGGACCTCGCCGCTCCCTTGGGCTGATATGGCACGAACCGTCGTTCGCGTGGCTGCCGTCGTCGCGGCGCTGTGGTCGGTCACGCCGGCGTCGAATCCGGCCGGGCAAACTCGGCCTGCGCGGCGCCCGAACATTCTGCTCGTCACGATCGATACCCTGCGGCCGGACCGGGTCGGCGTGTACGGCGCCCGGTCGCCGGCGACGCCGGTGATGGATCGGCTGGCGGCTGGCGGCTGCCTGTTCGAGGACGCAGTGGTCCAGGTGCCCTTGACGCGGGCGTCTCACGCGACCATCCTCACCGGACTCTACCCGTTCCAGCACGGCATCCGCGACAACTTCGCTCCACCGCTCGCGGCCGCTCACCGGACGCTGGCCGAAATTCTCAAGGGACAGGGGTACGTCACCGGCGGATTCGTCGGATCGTTCATCGTGAATACGCAGTCGGGGTTGAATCGCGGGTTCGACGAGTTCGACGACGTATTCGAAACGGGCGGCAAGGGCTCCGCCTTCTTCACCGAGTACCAGCGGCGTGCCGGGCAAGTGGAAGAGCGTGCAGGCCCGTGGATCGAGCGGGTAGCCGCCGGGAGCCGGCCGTTCTTTGCCTGGGTCCACTTCTACGACCCGCATTCACCGTACACGCCCCCGCCGCCCTACAACACGCGCTATGCCAAGACCCCGTACGACGGCGAAGTCGCGTACACCGACGAAATTCTCGGGCGGCTCTTGGCGCGCCTGACCAAGCTCGGGGTCGCCGACCGTACGCTGGTGGTCTTCACCTCCGATCACGGCGAGGCGCTCGGCGAGCACAAGGAGGAAGAACACGGCTTCTTCGTCTACGACGTCGTGTTGCGCGTGCCGCTCATCCTGCGGATGCCCGGCCGGGTTGCCGCAGGCGTACGGGCGAAGACGGAGGCGCGGAGCATCGACCTGCTTCCGACGATCCTCGACCTGGCCGGCGTCCGCGCGGCCACTCCGCCGGGGCTGCCCGGTCGTTCGCTCGCGGCGGCGATCGACGCGCCCCAGAAGAAAGACCCGCAGGTCGTCTCCTACTCCGAGACGCTCTTTCCGCGCCTGCACTTCGGCTGGAGCGAGTTGCGATCGGTCCGCATGGGGGGCTGGAAGTACATCCAGGCGCCGCGGCCCGAACTCTACGATCTCGCGCACGATCCCGGCGAGCGAAGCAATCTCTTCGCGGCCGAAGGGCAGCGCGCGGCAGCCCTGCGGTCGCGCCTGCTCGACACACTCGGCGGCAGTCCCGAGTCGGCCGTCGTCGGCGTGGCCAGCCCGAAGCTGGATCAGGCGACGATGGACCGCCTGGCCAGCCTCGGGTACGTCAGCGGGCCGGGCGGCGGCGCGCCGAGCAACGCGGACCCGAAGGACAAGATCGACGAGTTCCTGGCTTACGGCGGGGCAATCCGGAGCGCCCTCGCAGCGTTCGAGCGAGGCGACCTCCAGGCGGCGGTCAAGGGGCTCGAGGCCATCGTCTCGGCAGGGCGCGGCGGGTTCGACGTGAGCTTCTACCTCGGCCGCGCCTACCTCACGCTCGGGAATTTCCAGGCCGCGGTCCCGCACCTGCGCGAAGCGATCCTCAAGGTCCCGACCTACACGCCTGCCTATCTCGAGCTGGCAAAGGCGTTCGTGGCACTCCGGCAATTCGACGAGGCCATGCGCATCCTGCGAGACGGCCTCGCGCGCGACCCCGGCAACTTCGAATTCCACTCGCACCTCGGCTTCATTGCCCGCGCCAGGCGGGACCTGCCGACCGCGCGCCGGCACTACGAGACCGCCCGGTCGCTCGAGCCCGGGGACTTCGACGTGCGCATGAACCTCGGCGCGATCTACCGGGACCTGGGCGAGCCGAAACTGGCGCTCCAGGAGGTGGATGCCGCGCTGAAGATCCAGCCGTCCGCAGGCGAGGCGCACAACCAGCGGGGCATGCTGCTCGGAGGCTTGGGCGATTTTACCAGGGCGGCCGGCGCCTTCGAACGAGCCACGACCCTGGATCCGAAGAACGCGTCGACCTGGTTCAACCTGGGTCTGGCACGGCTGCGCACGGGGAACAACGCGGGCGCCGCCGCCGCGTTGAGGAAGGCCATCGAGCTGAAGCCAGACTTCGACGAAGCCAAGGCACTGCTCGCCAAAGCCGGGCGCTGACCATTCGCCTTGACACCATGGATCGACGCTCCTACACTACCTCACCGATAGCTCTTCCAGGGTCTGTGCACGTCCGTTCCACAAGTCTCGCATCGCGCCTCCACGCTCCTGTGGCGGTTTCTGTCGGGCTTGCGGGTTCCGCACGGGTCGGTCGTCTACTTGCGTGGGAGGTGATCGTATGCGACGAGCTGTCCTCGGCATGGTGCTGCTGGTGCTGGGCGCGTTCCTGCTCTCCCCGGCGTCAGGCACCGCACAAATCGTCACCGGCACCCTCCGTGGTGTCGTCACCGACGGCACCGGAGCCATACTCCCCGGCGTCACGGCGGAACTGACCGGGCCGGCGCTCATCGGCGGCCCGAAGACGGTGGTGACGGATGGGAAGGGCCAGTACCGTTTCCCGAACCTGGCCCCCGGGATCTACACGATCACCGCCACCCTCTCCGGCTTCCAGACGACGCGCCGCGAGGGGATCCGCGTCGAGGTTGGCAGCCAGTTCGACGTGGACTTCAAGATGGCCGTCGGCGGCGTGTCCGAAACGGTCACCGTCGAAGCCGCCGTGAATCTGGTGGACACGTCCCGATCGGCCATGACGACGACGATCCCGACCGAGTTGCTCGAGTCCACGCCCACCGCCCGGTTCACGTTCTTCGACGTCGCGTACATGACACCCGGCGTCTCGACCGCGCGGTTCGACAACAGCGCGTCCCGCGCGTCGGCGTTTGGCGCGAACGTCAACGAGAACCAGTACCTGTTCGACGGCGCGGACATCACCGCCACGCAGACCGGCGCGGCATGGGTCTGGCCGAGCACCGACATCATCGAGGAAGTACAGGTGATCGGTCTCGGCGCGCCGGCCGAGTACGGCAACTACCAGGGCGCGGTATTCAACGTCATCACCAAGTCGGGCAGCAACAGGTTCTCCGTCAACGGCAACTTCTACTGGCAGCCAGCGGCGCTGACCGGGACCAACGTGAAGCTGGAGAATCCAGATACCGGCGACGTATGGGGCTTCAACCGATCGCAGTACCGGGACTTCAGCCTCCAGGTCGGCGGCCCGATCAAGAAGGACAAGCTGTGGTACTTCGGCGGCATGCAACTGCGCCACGATCACTTCTCCGAGCCGGGAACGAACCCCGCGTGGCCGAAGATGGAGAACGACTGGCGCGCCTTCGGCAAGGTGACGTGGCAGCTGAGCAAGAACAACAAGATCAACGCTTCCTTGGAGTGGGACGGCAACACGATCCCGCGCACCGTCACGATCAACTCGCCGTACTCCGTCGGGGGCTCGGAGGTCGGCAACCAGCCGGTGCCCAACATCTCGTGGACGTCAGTCATCAACGACAAGACGTTCGTGGACGTGAAGTACGCCGGGTTCTACGGCGTGGACAAGTGGCGGCCGAACTCCGGCGACTTCAACACGCCGGGGCACTACGACAGCTCCACCGGGGTGTACTCCGTCAACAGCGCCAGTTGGTACGACGGCAACGTGTGGAAGACGCAGATTTCGGGAAAAGTGTCTCGCTTCATCCCGAATGCTGCGGGGAGTCACGATCTGCGGGCCGGGGTGCAGTACATCGGGGGCGGCAGTGACTACAAGCAGGGCTACGCCGGCGGGATGACGTACTACGACTACAAGGGCCAGTACGACGAGCTGCGGGTCCAGAACGCGTACCACCGCGACAGCGCGATGCGCAACATCGGCGTGTTCATCGACGACACGTGGAACGTCGCGAAGCGGGTCAGCCTCACGCTGGGTCTCCGCTTCGACCACTCCACCGGAACGGTGCCAGACTATCCACAGCTCGACGCCCTCGGCAACACGACCGGTACCACCATCACAAATCCAGGCGACGTCGTCTTCTGGAACAACATTTCGCCTCGTGTCGGCGCGAACTTCAGGTTCGACGAATCGGGCAAGACGATCGGGCGCTTCCATTACGGCCGGTTCTACGGCCAGCTGCAGACGCGCATCTACCGCGACCTCAACCGCGCGGTAGCGCCCGCCACGCTCTACGCCCTCGACCCGAAGACGGGCTCGAAACTGAGCGTCATCAGCGTCACGGATCCCACAATAGGAATCCCCGAACTACAGGACAACCTGAAGGCTCCTTACACCGACCAGATATCCGTCGGCCTCGACCGCGAGCTCGGCGGCAACATTTCGATTGGCGGGTCGTTCATCTACAAGAAGGGCGGCGACCTCATCGGCCGCACGCGGCCCCACGCCACCTTCACGCCGGTCAACTGGACCTACACCGACCGCAACGGGCAGTCGAGGACGGTGACGCTCCAGTCGCAGAACAACACGGACGCCGTGGGGAACACCGTGCGTATCATCAGCCAACCGCTGTTCCACCAGGAGTACAGGGGGCTCGTCCTCCAGGCGAACAAGCGGCTGGCGAACAACTGGATGATGCTCGCGTCACTGACGGTGTCGAAGTCCTACGGCATGAACGCCGGGAGCGCCTCGCGCGACCCGGGCACGCAGCAGAACTCGAACGTCGGCACGTTCGGCCGCGACCCGAACGACTTCATCAACGCCGACGGCGTACTGACCGGCGACCGCCCGTACATGTTCAAGATGCAGGGGGCGTACAACCTTCCCCTCGGGATCCAGGTCAGCGGCGACTGGCAATTGCTTTCGGGCCGGCCGATTTTCACCGCGGTCCGGACGCCGAGCGGGCTGCTCAAACAGGGACGGCTCTATATCTTCGATGTCCCCAGGCCTGAGGAAGTCGTCCGCGCGTCCCGGTTGAACCTGGTCGGTTTCCGCGCGCAAAAGGACTTCAAGTTCGCGAACAATCGGAAGGCCAGCCTCTCCGTGGACCTCCTCAACGCGTTCAACGACGACTCGTACTACGAGGTGTCGAGCACCGTCGTCCCGTCCGCCTCGCAGGCGTACCTGCAGGGCGTCACGTTCGTGCCCCCGCGCCGGGCGAATATCGTGCTGAAACTGTGGTTCTGATGTGATCGGTGGGCGCGGGGCGCCAGCCCCGCGCTCACTCGTCGTGCGGCACCTTCTCCACCTCCGCCAGCAGCGTTCGCGCCTCCCCGAAATTCGGCTTGATCGCCAGCGCCCGGTGCAGCGCCTCAGCGGAGGCCCGCCGGTCGCCGGCCCGATACCGCGCCAGTCCCAGATTGAACCAGAACTGCGGGTTCCCGGGCGCCAGCGTCGATGCGCGCTCGAACGCCGCGGCCGCGTCCGGGAAGCGGCCGGCGCCGCCGAGCAGCATGCCGCGCTGGTTGTGCGCGTCGCCCTCGTCCGGCCGAAGGGCCAGTGCGGCGTCCACCTCGCCAATGGCGCGTGCGACGTCGCCCGTGTCGCGATACACGGCCGACAGGTTCATCCGCACGTCGAAATCGCGTGGCTCCAGCGCCCTGGCCTTCTCGTACTCTGCCTTCGCGGCATCCAGATCCCGCCGCGCCCGCGCGATGAAGCCCAGGTGCGAGTGGAACTGGAAGCTGTCCGGATCCCTGGACAGGCCCTCCCGGAGTACCGCCACCGCGGCGTCGTACTGGCCGATCGCGACGTGCGCCCTCGCGAGGTCGATGTAGGACGGAGCGTAGGTCGGCAGCTTCCGAATCGCCTCCCGCAGGGGATCGATCGCCTGCGCGGACCGGCCCTGCCGCAGGTACGCGGCGCCGAGATAGTAGTACACGTCGAAGGCCGCGCGCCCCGTCTCGATAGCCGACTGGAACTGCGCGATCGCGGACGGGAGGTCGCCGCGGTCGTAGGCCTCAAACGCCCCGCGGACCCGCCGCGTGTACGCCTGGAATTCCGCGATCGCATCCTTCGGGTCGGCGCGGCCGCTTCCGCCGCCGCTTCCACCGACGTAACCCAGGCTGGCCAGACGGCGGAGCGTCTCCGGGTCGAGCGCGGGATTGGCGACGCCGACCACGGCCGACTCGGGGCTGCCACCGAGCGCGTCGAGCAGGCGTGAACGCAGCGTCCGCGCACGCGGGCCCTCCCGCGCGAACAGGTTCGTCCGTTCTCCCGGGTCGCGATCGAGATCGTAGAGCTCGGGCCGCGGTGCCTCGATGTACTTCCACCCGCCGAGCCGGATCGACCTCAGGTCGGCGCAGTCGAAGTGGAGACGCGGGAAGAGGGTCTCGGCGTACGCGGCGACGTCGCTGGCGGTGCTGCCGGGCGTCCGGAGAGCCGGCGCCAGGGAACGGCCGGGCAGCGCACCCGAAATGCCAGTTCCGCCCCCGACGAGGTCGAGAATCGTCGGCATGAGGTCGATGCTTCGGGCCTGGGTCCGCGTCCGCAGTCCGGCCGGAAGCATCCCGGGCCCCCGCATGATGAGCGGCACCCGCACGGTGGTGTCGTAGACGAAGAACCCGTGCTCGGCCTCGCCGTGTTCGCCCAGGCCTTCTCCGTGGTCGGATGTCACGACGACGAGGGTGCGCTCGCGAATTCCGATCCGATCGAGCCGCGACAGCAGCAGGCCGAGCACCGAGTCGGTGTACGCCACTTCGCCGTCGTAGGGACGGCCCGCGTAGCGGGCTGCGTAAGGCGATGGCGGCGTATAGGGGGAATGCGGATCGTAGAAGTGCACCCACGCGAAGAACGGCCGGGCGCCCGAGGCGACGCGCTCGATCCACGGGCCCGCGCGCTGCTCGACCTCACCGGCGTTCCGCTGGTGCTCGGCCAGGAAGCTTGACGCATCGCCGATTTTGCCGAACGAGTCGTCGAACTCGTCGAAGCCGCGGTCGAGACCCGACTGGCGGTTCAGCATGAACGCGGCGACGAACCCGCCCGTGACATAGCCCCGTGACGTCAACTCCTCCGCCAGGGTACGGTGCTCAGGGGCGAGCGGGAACGAGAAGTTGTCGCGGATGCCGTGCTGGAAGGGGTGCTTCCCGGTGAGAATCGACGCGTGCGATGGGCGGGTCAGTGGGACCTCAACCGTCGCCTGCTCGAACAACACGCCGTCCTTCGCGAGCCGGTCGAGCGTCGGCGTCAACGAACTCGTCGCACCATATGCGCCCACCCGGTCCACTCGAAGCGTGTCGATGGTCACCAGCAGCACGTTGGGACGCGTGGCCAGCGACGGACCACGCCGGCGGGTCTCGCCGTGCGCCGCGATCACGGCGAGCGCCAGCGCAAGCGCCACGAACGACCGCCGACCCCGGAGACGCACTGCCTTCATCGTCCTGCTCATCAGGCCGGCGGAAGAGCCGGCCGGCCCGCCGCCGTTGGGTCAGGCGCAGAATTCCTGGCGCCGCACGGTGACCTTCTCCAGCCTTTCCTGCACCACCTCGACGCCAATCCCTGGCCCCGTCGGCACCGCCATCGTGCCGTCACGCGCCACCTCGAAGGCGGGCTCGACGATGTCCTGGCGGTAGTACCGCTTGCTGGCCGAAATGTCACCAGGCAGCGTGAAGTTCGGCAACGAGGCGAGCGCCACGTTGCCCGCCCGCCCGATGCCCGACTCCAGCATGCCGCCGTGCCAGACCGGGATGTGCTGCGACGCGCACAGATCGTGGATCAGCCGCGACTCGGTGAAGCCGCCCACGCGCCCCGGCTTGATATTGATCACGCGGCAGCTCTTCAGCTCGAGGGCCGCCCGCGCGTCCGCGACCGAGTGGATGCTCTCGTCCAGGCAGATCGGCGTCTTCAGCTCGCGCTGCAGCTTCGAGTGATCGTAGATGTCGTCGTGCGCGAGCGGCTGCTCGATGAGCAGCAGGCCGTACCCGTCCATGGCGCGGAAGATCTCCACGTCGCCCAGCTCGTACGCCGAGTTCGCGTCCACCTGGAACAGAATGTCCCGGTACTCACGGCGAACCGCCCTGACGTACTCGAGGTCGCTCCCCGGCGCGATCTTGATCTTGATCCGCTGATACCCTTCCTCGAGGTACCCGGTCACCTTCTTCACGAGGTCCGCGGGGGACGACTGGATGCCGATGCTCACACCGACGTCGATCCGCTCGCGGGTGCCGCCGAGCAGGCGCGACAGCGACACGCCCTGCGCCTTGGCGAACGCGTCCCAGAGCGCCGATTCCAGGCCGGCCTTCGCCATCATGTGCCCGCGCACGCGCGCCCCGAGCGCGATCGCATCGACCACGCTGGAGATCTCCTTGCCGAGAACGGCGGGAATCAGGAAGTCGCGCAGGATGTGCCAGGCGGTCTCTGTCGTCTCGTAGGAGTAGAACGGCGTGCTCTCGACGACCGACTCGCCCCACCCCGTCACGCCGTCCGCGTCCACCCGGACGATGATGTGCTCCTCGTCGGTCTCGACGCCCATCGAGGTGACGAACGGCGCCACCAGGACGAGCTTCACGTGCCTCAGTTCGATTCGCTCGATACGCATACGTGCTCCTGTCGAGGCCCTCGCGGCCTCATTCCCACTGGAAGAAGAGGACGGGCGGAATCAACAGCAGGAAGCTCAACACCACCAGGATGAGCATCAGCGGGAAGAACCACCGCGCCCAGCGATCCCACGGGATCTTCGCCGCGCCGAGCACGCCCATCGTGACGGCGCTGGTGGGGAGGATCGGGTTGATGAACTCACATAACTGGTACGCGTACACGGCGGTCTGCCGCGTGATGCCCGTCAGGTCCGCCAGTGGCGCCATGACCGGCATCGTCAGCGCCGCCTGCGCCGTGCCGGAGTGGATGAAGAAGTTGATGACGCACTGGAGGAGGAACATGAGCTGGGCGATGACGCCCCGCGGCAGCGCGGTGAGCAGGCTCGACGTCCCGTAGAGGATGGTGTCCATGATCTTCGCGTCCTGCGCGATGACCAGCAGGGCTCGCGCGCAGGCGACGATGAACACCACGCCGACCATGTCCTTGGCCCCGGTCACGAAGGTCTTCGCGACGCGGCTCGGCCCCATCCCGCCGGCGAACCCCAGCACGATGCCCATGCCGAAGAAGAGCATCGCGATCTGGTCGATGTACCACTGCCACTTCAGGACGCCCACGACGAGCAGGACCATGGAGACGACAAACAGCGTCAGCGTGGCCACGTGCCGCGCGTCCCAGCCGACGTCGGCGCCGGAGTGCGGCTGCACCGCCTCGCGCTCGCGGTCGATGTCTCGGACCAGGCTGATCTCGGGGTGGCGCTTCACCTTCCGGGCGTAGCGCATCACGTAGGCGATGATGACCGCGGTCCCGACGACCCAGGTGATGAGACGGTAGACGAGACCCGAGTAGAGCGGCACGCCCGAGATGCTCTGCGCGATGCCGACCGTGAACGGGTTGAAGAACGCCGCCGCGAAGCCCGCCGCCGCGCCGAGGAAGGGGATCGACGCGCCGACAATCGAGTCGTACCCGAGGCTCCTCGCCAGCGGGATGAAGATGATCACGAAGGGGATGGTCTCCTCGGCCATCCCGAAGATCGACCCGGCGAGCGAGAACACCACCATCAGGGCCGGGATGATCATCCCCTCCAGGTACGGCCGCCGTGTGATCGACGCGGTCAGCCGCCTGATGCCGAACTCCACGGCCCCCGTCTCCTGGAAGATGGCGAAGCTGCCGCCGATCATCAGCAGGAAGCAGATCAGGAGGGCGCCGTCGAGGAACCCCTTGATCGGCGCCATCAGCACCATCTGCGGGCCCAGGTACACCTTCGGCACCTGCTGGTAGGTCCCCGCTACAGTGACGCTGCGCACACCCGCGCTCGTCTGGACGTTCACCCGCTGGTACTGCCCGGACGGGATCACCCACGAGAGGGCCAGCACCAGGATGACGAGGGCGAACACCACCACGAGGGTGTGGGGCATGTGCATCCGCTTCAGCCACGAGTGCCTCTCGGGCGGGACGACGGTCGCGGATCCAGTGCGATTCATGCGTGCGATCCTCGGACGTGGGTTCGGCCTATTCGAAGGTGCCCCTGGCGAGCGCGACGCCCGCCTTCATCAGCCAGCGGCCCCGGGCGACGACGCTGTGGATCTCGAGATCCCCCGGCGTCAGCAACACCAGGTCGGCAGCGTGACCGGCTGCCAGCTGGCCCTTTCCGCGCAGCCTGAGGATGCGCGCGGGATTGGACGTGATGACCGACAGCGCCACGTCCAGCGGCACCCGCTCCTGGAGCACGGCGTCGCGCACTTCCGGGAAGAGGCTGGTGACACGGCCCACGCCGACGCCGACCGTCCGGCCCTGCGCGTCGAAGTTCGGCAGGCTCCCCTGCCCGTCCGACGTGAAGGTGATCTGCGTCCCCGCCACGCCTGCGTCGAGCATGCGGCGCAGCCCCTGGCTGCACTTCACCTCGCCCTCCGCGATGTACGCCGGGACCGTGGACGTGGTGAAGTCCACGAACCCCCCGGCCTTCGCGTGCGCGATCCCCTCCTCGAACAGGCCCGGGTTGCGGTTGATGTGGGTGGGCAGGAACTGCGTGGCCGGAATCTCGGTCTCGGCGATAACGCGGCGTAGCAGATCCAGCCCCCGGCGGCCATCCCCGAGGTGGATGTTGACGATACCCGCCTTGCCCGAGAGGATGCCTCCGCGGCGCGATTCGGCCGCAAGGCGGACGAACTCGTCGAAGGTCGGTTGCGTCGAGCGGTGATCGGAAATGGCGACCTCGCCCACGCCGATGATCTTGTCCACGAACAGCAGGTCGCGTTCGATGCTGCCGGTGAGTGTCTGCAGCGGGACGGCGTAGTGGCCGGTGAGCACGAACGTGCTGATGCCCTCCTCGTCGAGGCCACGGGCCTTCGCCAGGAGACCGGCGAGGCTGCGTGTGACGCCATCGGTTCCGAGGCAGCCGACCACGGTCGTCACGCCGCCGCGAATCGCGTCGGACAGCGCCAGCTCTGGCGTTCGCGTGGCGTACCCGCCCTCTCCGCCGCCCCCGAGGATGTGAACGTGGGCGTCCACGAAGCCGGGCACGGCGACGAACCCGGCGGCGTCGAACACCTCGCAGTACTCAACCGGCATGCGAATCTCCGGCTCCACGCGCAGGACCCGGCCGCCAGCCATCAGCACATCCACTCGGCCGGCCCGAGCGGGCGTGTAGACCTCGGCGTTCTTGATCAACAGCATCGACAGCTCCCTGACCGGCTCAGCCTCCGCCTACAGCGCGACCTCCGCGTACCAGCCCTTGACGGTGATCTTCGTTCCGTACGGCTCGGACAGCTTCTGGATCTTCTCGAACATCTCCTTCGCCCGCTGATCGGTCACCAGCCGGGGCACGCCGTAGAGCGGCCCCTCGTCGTCGATTGCGATCGGGATCAGCTGGATCTTCCGCAGCTTGTCGCCGTTGACCGTCATTCGCACCAGCACGCCTTCCATCGTCTCCGGCGTGTCCCTCCGGTCCCACACCGACACGTTGGTCGGGCGTTCCAGCTCGGTGTCACGCTGGTGGATCAGGTCGATCGGGATCTTGTCGGGCGTCCGGTACTGATAGATGAAGTCCGAGAGGCTGAAGAAGATCGGCTTGCCCTTGTAGATTTCGATGCCGCGCAGCACGTGGGGCCCGCTGCCAAGCACCATGTCTGCGCCCGCGTCGATCGCTCTCCGGTACATGATCTCGTCGTTGGCCGGCGTCTTGTTCTGGATGCCGTAGACCCGGTGGTGGCTGACGTCGTGATTGTGGAGGGAGACCATGAGGAGGTCGGCGTGCCGCCTCGCCACCACGATGTCGTCTTCCATCGCCTGGACGTCGCCCTCGAGCGGCCCCTCGACCGATTCGACCTTGCCGTCCTTCGCCACGAGGATCATCGCCGGATCGATCGTGGCAAGCGAGGGTGCGTTCGGGTCCGCGCTGCGGTACTTGTTCGTCCAGTACCGCATGTACGACAGCAGCGAGAACCGGGTCGTCCGGCTCTGCACCCGGTGCGTGCCGGGCGCGTGCGCCGCGGCGAGCGTCGCGCCCGCCCCGGCGTGCGTGATGCTGGTCAGATCGAGCGCGCGCAGGCACTCCTTCAGCCCCTCGGGGCCGAAGTCGAGGGCGTGGTTGTTCGCCATGCTGACCATATTGATGCCGATGCTGGCGACCTCCCACGCGAACTCCCGCGGCGCCCGGAAGTTGTAGAACGGCCGCTGCAGCTCCGGGTGCTCGTTGATCGAGAACTCGAGGTTCCCATAGCCGATGTCCGCTTCCTGCATGATGCGGAAGAGGCCCTTGCGGTTGGGATCCGGCAGGTCGCTGATCTTCTGGTTGAAGATCATGTCGCCGACGGCGGTGATGATGGTGTCGCCAGGCTCCTCTTTGATGAGCTGCGTAATCCGCTCGTCCCAGTTGACGGTGGCTGGCGCCTCCTTGGGCCGGACGAGGCGGTTGTAGACCGACCGGCTCTGGTCCCACGTGATCTTGCCCTGCGGGGCCTGCGCGAGGCCAGCGTCGCCGGCCAGGAGCAGGAACCCGGCCAACCAGACTGGCACACAGAAGACCTTCAGCAGACCCCGCCAGTTCGCACTCATGATGCCTCCTCGGCCCTTCTCAAAGCCGGGTGCATTCTACCAGCGTCGCATCGATTCAGGCGGGATCTTTTCTGACGAGAGCCTACTCCTTCCCGGGCAACTCCGGCTTCGCAAAGTCCGGCAGCGGGTCACCAAAGATGTAGTGATTGAACCACCCCAGGTTGTGCTCCATCACGGCGCGCATCGCCTTCGGCTTGGTGATGCCGTGGCCGAAGCCCTTGTAGACGACCATCTCGGCCGTCACACCCCGATCCTCCAGCCCCTGGCGGAGCTCGTACGCGTTGGCGATCGGCACACGACGATCCAGCTCACCGTGCTGGATCAGCGTGGGGGTCCTGGCCTGCTTGATGTACGTCATCGGCGAGGTCTTCGCATAGATCTCCGGGTCGGCCGCCGGGTCGGCGCCAAGGTACTGGACGGTGAAGGGGGTGATGTCGGTGTTGTAGTAGTAGGTGGCCCAGTTGGAGATGCCAGCGCCGACCGAGATCGCGGCGAACGCGTCACTCGAGGTCGTCAGGAACGCCGAGATGTACCCGCCCTGGCTCCAGCCCATGCACCCCACGCGCTTGGGGTCCACCCATCCGAGCTTGACCAGGTGATCCACGCCGGACAGCACGTCCCAGGCGTCGCCCACGCCGAGATTGCGCACGTTGAGCTGCCGGAACTTCTCCCCGTATCCGGCGCTGCCGCGGTAGTTGACTTTCAGGATCAGCGCGCCCCTCTCCGCCCAGATGTCCGACGGATAGGTGCGCGTGTCGATCATCGTCGGCCGATCCACCCCGGTCGGACCGCCATGGATGATGCAGAGGAGCGGGTACTTCCTGGCCGCGTCGAAGTCGGCGGGCTTGATCAGCACTCCTTCGATCTCTGTCCCGTCCTTGCTCTTCCACGAGATGACCTCGCGACGACCCAGTCGGTAGCCGCTCACCTGGTCGGTCATCGTCGTCAGACGACGAGGCGCAAACGGCTGGATCGACGACACGTAGATCTCGCTCAGCGTCGTGGGCGAAGCCGCCGTAAAGACCACCGACCTGCCGTCCCTGGTGACGCTGGCCCCTCCGAGCATCAATGTATCCGGCTGGCTGAGACGCGTCGTCTTGCCCGTCGTCGGATCCACCCGGAACAAGTGGGAGGCTGTCTTCTGTGACGCCCCGAAGTAGATCCCGTCGGCGTACCAGTCGATCAGCCCCGGCTGCTCGTCGAATCCGTCGGTGATCGAGCGCGGCACGCCCCCTTCGACTGGCACGACCGCGAGCCGGCTGTTGGCGTGGAAGGACTTCGGGTTCCCCATCGCCGACGAGAACACCAGCATCCGGCCATCGGGCGACCACCGGGGACCGTTGTCCGGCCCCGCGAGGTCCACGACCTTTCGAACCGCGTTCGTGGACAGATCCAGGAGGTAGATATCGGCGGTGCCGTTTTGCACGAGGTCGGGGTTGACCGTGGCGCTGAACGCGATGCGCCGGTTATCGGGAGACCACGAGAACGAGGACACGGTGTAGTCCTTGCCCTTGGTGCGCTGCGTGCCTGCGACGGGCGCTGCGAGCGCCTCTGCCACGTCGAACGTCCGCAGATGCTGGTGCGCGTACTCGCGGCGCACAACCTCGAAATCGCCCAGGTGGTCCCTGCGCGCCTTGACGTCCTTCTCGTTGACATCGCTCGTGGTGAAGGCGATCTGCCGGCCGTCGCCGGACCAGGCGTAGCCGCCCGCGCCGTTCTCGGCGTTGGTCAACTGCACCGCCTCGCCGCCGTCGGGACGGATGACGAAGATCTGGCTCTTGTCACCCACGCGAGAACTGGTGAACGCCAGCCAGGCTCCGTCGGGCGACCACCCCGGACTGGCGCACGACTTGTCACCGCGCGTCACCTGGAAGTTCCGGCCGGACGCCACGTGCACGAGCCAGATCTGGGTGACGAACGCGTCCTGCTTCCAGTCGGCCGAGCTGACGGTGTAGGCCACCCAGGTGCCGTCAGGCGACACCTGGGGGCTGCCGAGGGTCTTCAGGTTGAGGAGGTCATCGATCGCTGGAACCTGCGTGGCGCTCGTCTGGGCGACGGCGGACCACGGCAGTGCCGCGAGAGCCAGGAAGAGCAAGGCCAGCAGGCGCTTCTTCGTCATTGTCATTGTCGTCTCCGAACGGGGTCGGGTGGAATTAGCCCAATTGGGCTGCCTGGCAAAACGGAATTGTAATCCAGCTGATTGGTACCAGAGCCCACTTTCGTGAACACCTCCCCCAATCCACTTCACGAACGGCGAGCGCACGCCGTGCATCCCGCCCCCGGTGTCAGACGTGCGCGCCACACCAGAAGTTCGCCTTCCCGGCGCCTGCCCAGCACGCCTGCCCAGCGCTTCGGCCGCACAACGAATCGTGATACCCTCGTCGCCGATATGATCAAGACCATGCGCGCTCTCGTCAAGGCCGAGCGCGGCCCCGGACTCGTCATGCAGGAAGTGCCGGTTCCGGAGATCGGCCCGAACGACGTGCTGATCCGCATCCACAAGAGCGCGATCTGCGGCACGGACGTCCACATCTGGAAGTGGGACGCGTGGGCCCAGAAGACGATCCCGGTGCCGATGCACGTGGGCCACGAATACGTGGGCATCATCGAGCAGGTCGGCATCGCCGTCGTCGGCTACCAGCCGGGCGACCGGGTGTCTGGTGAAGGGCACATCGTGTGCGGCCACTGCCGCAACTGCCGTGCCGGCAAACGCCACCTGTGTCCGAACACCGTCGGCGTCGGTGTGAACCGGCCGGGCAGCTTCGCCGAATACCTCTGCCTGCCCGCGTTCAACCTGTTCAAGGTCCCCAAGGAAATCCCCGACGATATCGCCTCGATCTTCGACCCGTTCGGCAACGCGGTCCACACCGCCTTGTCCTACAACCTGGTGGGCGAGGACGTCCTCATCACCGGCGCGGGCCCGATTGGCATCATGGCCGTGGCCATCTGCAAGAAGGCCGGCGCCCGTCACGTCGTCATCACCGATGTGAACGACTATCGCCTCTGCCTGGCCCGGACCCTGGGCGCGACGAGGGCGGTGGATCCCACGAAGACCGATCTCCGGTCCGTGATGAAGGACCTGGGGATGACCGAGGGCTTCGACGTCGGCCTCGAGATGAGCGGAGCGGGCGTCGCGTTCCAGTCGATGATCGACTCGATGGCCAACGGCGGCCGGGTCGCGCTCCTCGGGATTTTCGGGGAGCAGGTCGCGATTGACTGGGGCAAGGTCATCTTCAAGGGGCTGTTCCTGAAGGGCATCTACGGACGCGAGATGTTCGAGACCTGGTACAAGATGGCCGCGATGGTGCAGTCGGGCCTCGATGTGAGCCCGGTCATCACCCACCGCTTCCAGATTGAACGGTTCGCCGAGGGCTTCGAGGCGATGATCAGCGGCCAGTCGGGCAAGGTGGTCCTCGACTGGGGCGTCTAGCGTGTCTCACACCGCGGAGCTCAGAACACGACGACCTTCGTGACCTTTCCCTGCCGGAACGTGATCACCTGGTTCTTCAGGTCCTTCAGCTCGTACTGCCACTTCTCGATCGGGTCTTCGCCCGACACGTCCACCGTCTTCGTCTTCGGCTCCCCGAGGATGGCGAAGACGGTCTTCTTGTCCATGCCGACGGTGATCTGCCCGCGCTCCGCGGCGTCGCGGTCGTGGGGCGACAGGTCGCGCCGTGCGATTTCCTGCTTCAGCGAGGACGCGTCCACCAGTGGCTCGAGGTACGCCGCGAGCCGCGCCAGGTTGTCCACGTCGGCCTCGGTCACCGGCCGGTCGAACCGCAGGTTGATCCGCGAGCCGCCCGGAACCTTGCCGTTCGCCCCCTTCCGCTGTTCGCGCTGCTTCTCGGTGGTGGACATGTAGTCGCCCCACGTCCCGAAGCCACCGCCGTTCAGGTGGAGTTCGAGGTGCTTGGCCTTCAGAACGACCGTCGTGATGGTGGCGGGCTCGCCGATCTCGATCCCGACGCCATTGTCCTTGATCGTGCGCGTAATCACACGCTGGTCCCACGTCCCGTCGATGTGGAGATCGACGCCGAGGTTCGAGGCAGGGAAGGTGATCTTCGCCACCAACCGCTTGTTCAACAGCACGCGATCGAGCCGTTGCTGGCACCGGTCGCGGGCCTCTCCGTCCAGCTGTTCCTGCGCCGACACGGTCGTGCCAAGGTCGAGCGTGACCAGCGCGGCCGCCAGGACAAGCCAATACGGTTGGAACATCCCCTGCCTCCTCGCAAAACGGACGGAATTGTCACGTGTGAGGTTCATTGTACCAGAGGTCGCGGCGGCGTAGGCCGGAGGTATAATTCGAAGAGGGGGAGGAAACCAATGAAGAGCTCGTTACACTTCCCAGTCAAGCGCGCCCGGCAGGCAACCGCGTGCGCCTTGATCGTTGCCTGCCTGCTGGCGTGGCCGACGAACGCCCGAGCGCAGAGCGCCGACGAAGGTACTCTCATCCTGGCACCCGGCGTGCTGCCCAACGCGATCGAGCCAGCCAGGGTGCTTGGGAGCACTTGCGGCGGCGACACCTCCGCGGGCGGGTTCTGGGTCGGGCATCAGGCGGCACAACAGTCGAACGGTCCGGCGACGAGCCAGATTCGTCGTTCGGTGGCAAATCTGGACCTCCAGGCGATCACGATTGCCGACCGGAAGCTCACGCCCGACGCGCAGCGGTCATACCGGGGGCGGCGCGGACGCCGGAATTCCGGCGACCGCGCGGTGATGGGCCTGGTGCTCGGTGCGATCGGTGGCCTCGTCGTCGGCGGTGTCATCGGCTCACAAATCTCAGCCCACTCTTGCCGCTGCGACAATCCAGAGCTCCACGGCTTCCTTATCGGAGCGCCGATTGGGGCAGTCGTGGGCGGGTTCCTGGGCTATGCCATCGCCGCGCGCTAGCAGCCCGTCGCGAGAGCGCGCAGCGAATAATCCTCGCGCAGACCCGTTGACTGCGCTGCGGTGTGAGTCGTGCAGGTAGAGCGGACCTGTGCCGCACTGAGGACTATCGTTGAAATCGGCCCGGTCTTTCTCGCAGCGAGGCCGGCCCAGGTGCGCACGACCAGGCGGAAAAACGGTCGTCCACCACTCCAACCCACTCGAGATCGTGCGTGACAGCCATCACCGGGCAACGCGAGTCGGGCCAGTCTGACCCGTTGGCCGCCAGGTAGTTGAACACCGCGGCGCTCGCTCCGATCCGGTCGGCCGAAATCGTGCGTCAAACACCGGGGCGCCACCACGGAACGAGTGGCGCGGCCCCCGCGGCGATCCGCGTTGCGATCCCGGCTACGCCGAGGTCGCTGTGTCGGCTGAGTATCCCGCACGCTGTTTCGCTTCAGCAGCGCTCAGCCGGAACACGGCCAAGGCCCCGGCTACGCCTGCGAGAAGGTCGACGCCGACATGCAATACCTGGCCCGGTTCAGGCTGCCCAGGGCCACGAACAGGACCGCGAGCTGAAGGCCTACGAACGCCGTGCGCAGGATCCCCTTGATGCCCTGATATGCGTGCCCGATTCCGAACACGATCGCGCCAGCCACGACTGCAACCCATGTCGAGCCGGTGGCCACGCGGAGAATGTTCACCAGCCAGCCCCGGTAGAGCAGTTCCTCACAGATACCTGCCGTCAGACACACGCATACGAAGGCTGCCATCTCTACGCCGGAGGCTGGCATCAGTCTCCGCAGGCGTCCGACTGCAGCAACGAGAGCCGGCAGCTGCGCGCGCCGCAGCCGCCACAGGACGATCCCGGACACCACGGCCAGGACAAGAAGGAGCGCAGAGGTGACAACGAAGGTCAGGTGTGCATCTCCAAGACGTTCACCGGCATCGCTTGCGGAAAGGCCGTGACGCCGTGATCGTCTTCGCCGGCAATCGCGCTCGGGTCCGCCGCGCTGTTCGGCGTCTCGATGGCCCTCGATGCGTTTCTCGCCGGGATCGTTGTCGGGCGGACAGACTATAGCTTGCGAGCGGCGTCTGAGGCGCTGCCGATGCGCGACGCGTTCGGGGTCCTGTTCTTCGTGTCCATCGGCATGCTGATCGATCCTCGCGACCCGATTGCCCGGCCTGGTCGAACGGTGGGCCGCTCGTCTGGAATGGCAGAGGCGGCTCGGACCGCAAGTGTCGCCGCAGGAAGGGTCGGCCGCGGATCGACCTCATCCCGACAATTGTCGCGCGGATCCTGGCCGTCAGGCGGTGGTCGTCCGGCACACCACCCGGTGTCCGGAGTCCGTGCCCTTGATCTTCTCTTTCGCGACGAGTTCCGATACGATTGCGACCAACCGTGATGAGATCATAAGGAGCGACCCGGGATTATGGACCCTCTCCAGAAACAAAGAGCGGAAAGCGTCGCGAAGGCCCACATAGGCTGGTTCGAGGATCTTCGGAAGGCTATGGAGACCGGCCAATCCGATATGGCGCCTGCGGTGGTCGCCGTGGACACAGAATGTGAGTTCGGAAAGTGGGTACATTCGGAACTCCACGCCTTGTGTTCTGCCGACCTCTTCGAGCAGATCAAGCGCATTCACGCAGATTTTCACCGGGCGGCCGCGGCAATCCTGACGCTGGCGTTGAATGGCCGACAGGCGGACGCTCGCGCCCGGCTTGGAGGAAGCTCAGAGCTGGGCGAGCTATCGAAGCGTCTCATTCAGAAGGTCCAGGAACTGCGCTGATCGTGATGGTGGGAGACAACGCCGGCCCGACTGCGTGGAACAGCCACGGCGTCGACTGCGCGTTGCCCAGGCCGGCCGGCAGAGGAGAATGGCCCGCGGTGCCCTGAACACCATGAGCTCGAAGAAAGCCAGCAAGGGCATGATCGCCGGCCTCTTGCCGGACGAGATGACGGCGACCATCCGTTCCTTGGTGGCAACCGAGAACCTCTATTTGTCGGCCACACGCGAAGTCGCGACGCAGCTCGAAAACCTGAACGACGAGTTCAATTACACGAAGGATCGCAACCGATCCACCTGATCGTCATGAGGGTCAAGATTGTGACCGTCCCGGTGTTCCTCTCGGATCGCACCGAGCTCGTCAAGGTCGAGGTCCAGATACGCATCGTCGCGATGGACTTCTGGGCGTCGCTGGAGCACGAACTGGCGTACCAGCTGGCCGACAGCGAGAACGGGGACGTGGCGGGGGAACTGAAGGCCTAGGCGGAGGTGATCCCAGAGACCGATCTCCGAATGCACGCGCTGCACAACAACGTCTCTCGCTCCAGCCAAGCGGCGTCGCGAACTGATCGCGTCCGGGCAGGCGGCTGGCGAGGCAGCCGAGGAACGGTCAAGGTCACGCTCGTTGGAATCGGAGTGAAGGGCTTCTGTCGGCCTTCGCGCCTCTAGCTCTCCCCACCCGAGTGCGCACTTCCTTCGTGGCTCCCTTGATCGGCAGGAGGTTCCCTGGAGACGGATGTGGTGTTGCTTGACGTTAGCGGCGATCGGACCTCCGCGTTGCCGTCAATCAGACCGGAACAACAGGAGTGCTGCCGGCGCCGTCCATAGCGATTTCGCCGGTGTTTCCGACACCTCCCACGTCCGTCCTCGCAGGCCAGTGTGAATTGGCTGACACAAAAGCGGCCACAACGCCTGCTCACCAGGCGCTGTTCGCACAAGACGCTGGACCGCAACCTCGCGTTTCTTAAGGGCTTAAAGTTGGTGGACGGCACAGGGCTCGAACCTGCGACCTCCGCGTTGCGAACGCGGCGCTCTCCCAACTGAGCTAGCCGCCCACTCCAAGGCACCAGCCCGTCGTCCCGGCTGGAGCTTTTGATTCTAGCACGGCCGGGCAAACCGCCACAATGCACCCTCGAGATCGTCGGTTGACGCAAGTTTCCGTGAGGCCCCTGGAATCTGTCTCAGGCGGACCTTCGCTGGCGTCCCCCGTGATTGACTTGACACCCCGCACAACCCGCAGGGAAGATACGGCATGCCTGTTCCTCGCATCACCAAGGACGATCTGAAACAGCGACTCGAAAGTCCTGACACCTCGGCCCGCCCGACGATCATCGACGTCCGCCTGAAATACCCGTACGAGCACAGCACGGTACGCCTGGCCGGCGCGGTCCGGATGATGCCGAACGCCCTCAACGTGTCGCAACTCTCCCGCGATCGTGACATCGTGGTCTACGACTCCGACCCCGACGAAGTGACCGGCTCCACGGTTGCAATGAATCTGATCAGGCAGGGCTTCCGGGTCTCGGTGTTGAAGGGCGGGATTGCCGAATGGGCGGGCGCCAACTTTCCCGTCGAGACCAAGAGCGCACCGAAACTCACATCGCCGCCCGCCAAGGCCTGACGCGCGCAGGAATCCAACGTGCACGTGCTGCGATTACGTCTGCTGGCCGCCGGAACCCTGGCGGCCGTCGCCTTCTTGCTCTACTCTTCGACGCTCCTCCCTGGACAGGATCTTGGCGACACCGCCTCGTTCCAGTCGATTGCCGGTGAGCGCCTGCTCACGCCGCGCCAGGGCTATCCGCTCTACTTCGCCGTCATTGGGTTGTTCGTACACGGGCTGCCGGTCGAGGCTGCGCGCGCGACCAACCTTGCGTCCGCCGTGGCAGCCGCGGTGGCCGTCGGTCTCGTGGTGCTGGTCGGCGCCGAGCTTGGCGGTACGCTGGTCGCGGGCCTGGTGGCCGGCCTGCTGCTGGCCGGCTCGTACACCTTCTGGTCGCAGGCGATCATTGCCGAGGTCTACGCGCTCCACCTGCTCATCGTCGGCGCCTGCCTGCTGGCGTTGATCGGCTGGTACCGGCGCCCATCGCTGTGGCGCCTCGGCCTGTTCTTCGCCGTCTACGCGCTCGGCTTCGGCAACCACCTGTCGATGGTCCTGCTGCTCCCTGGATTTGCGCTGTTCCTGCTGATCGCGGCCCCCGGCGGCCCGCGCGAGATGGTGCGGCTGCGCGTGGTGCTCCTCGCGCTGGGGCTGGCGTCGATCTTCACGCTCCAGTACTGGTGGAACTTCTCGTCGCTGCTCGACGAACCCGGTCATCCGGGCTACGGCGAACTGCTCGGGAACTTCTGGTTCGACGTCACGAAGTCGGACTGGCGCGCCAACATGGTGTACGGGATCCCGGAGTCCACGCTCTGGGACCGATTCGCCATGTACTGGTTTGATCTGCGTCAGCAGTTTGGCGTGCCGGGCGCACTCGCCGCGCTCGTGGGTGCCGCCTGGCTGCTGTGGAAAAGATGGCGCATGGGGGTGATGCTGCTGGCCCTCTGGCTAACGAGCTGGTTGTTCGCGTTCACTTACAACGTGGGCGATACGCACGTCTTCTACATGTCGTCCCACCTGGTCGTCGCGCTGGCCGCTGGATGCGGTGCCGGGTGGGTCGTGCTGGCGATACGGGACACGGCCGCGCCCCGCCGGCCCGTCGCCTGGCAGAAGGTGTTGTCAGCTGGCACAGCCTGGCTGGTGACCGCAGTCGTCGTTGCCTATCCCGCATGGCGTGCGTTCGACACGTACCCCGCGATGGACCGCAGCGGCGACCGGGAATCCACCCGGTTCCTGGACCAGCAGCTCACGGCTGGGATGGACGGGGGACGTGAGATCCTTGGCGCCGACATGAACTGGCAGTTGCACAACGGCCTCGACTACTACGCCAAGTACACGCGACCCGATCTCGTCGTGTTCAACCTGCCAGACACGCTGCTCTACTTCCCATTCCTCGTGGCAACCAACGCGGCGCTTGGCCGGCAGATTGTCCTCACCGAAGGGGCGGCGACGATGGTCAGGGACTTGTACGGCCATCTCTTCAGCCTCGATCTGGACCCACGCCTGCCCGTGGAATCGCTGTCACAACGCGTCGCGACACTGCCCCCGGGGACCCGCTATGTGCTGGCGGTCATCGAGGCGTATCCCGAGTCGCCAATCGACCCGACCGCGCTCTCAGCGGCCACCCGCCAGTTGGGCCTGCGCCCGGACGATCTGCCGACCGGTCGCTACGCCGCGGTGGTCGGGCGCGTGGGTGAACGGCCGGTCGCACGGTTGTCCGGCACCACGCCGTTCCGGGCGCGGACCGACCTGGAGGGGCAACTGGTGGACGTGCGGATCGAATGCTGGCTCCCCGCCGACACCATCCGTCGGGCCGGCTTCGGCCATGTCATCGTCAACGATCGTCACGTGCTGACGCTCGACCGCGGCGTGTCATTCGTGGCGTTCGGCCCGAACGGCGCCGCCACGCTCCGGGCGTGGGACCCGGGTCTGTACGCCCCCCAGCCGAGGTTCATCGTTCGGCCGGGACATGGGCAGTCACACGGATGGGGAGCGCCTCCGTGATATGGTTGTCTCAGAGTTTTGCCGGGTGCATGCTGTGATCTATCTGCTGCTCGTCATCCTGTCGTCGCTGGCCGTGAACGCCGCGTCCCAACCGGCGAGGTCGGCGGCCGACGTAGCTCGTCACCTGCAGCGGAAGTACGACCAGGTCCGCGATTTCTCCGCCGATTTCGAGCACGCCTACCTGGGTGGGATCCTGAAGAAGAAAGTCACCGAGCGGGGCACGCTGCTTGTCAAAAAGCCCGGCATGATGCGGTGGACCTACACGAACCCGGAGAAGAAGGAGTTCGTGTCGGACGGAGTGAAGCTCTATTCCTACGTGCCCGAGGACAAGCAGGTCATCGTCAGCACCGTGCCGGCCGCGAACGAGGCCAGCA
>JANYLG010000067.1 GCA_025363775.1 Acidobacteriota bacterium
GCCGCGTTCGTCCAGGGCCAGCAGCGGATGTTCTACCGGAACGAGAAGACCCAGTCGATTCAGATCCTCGGGTCGAGCGAAGACTTCATCGACGTCAACTTCATCAAGCTCGAGCAGGGACGGTTCTTCACCAACAACGAGGTGCGCCACCGGCGCAACGTGGTGGTGATCGGGCAGACCCCTTACAAGGCGTTCTTTTCCAACAGCGACCCGCTGGGCAAGGTCGTCCGCATCGGCACCGTGGCGTTCACCGTGATCGGCGTCGCCGCGCCGCGGCCGTCGATTGGCGGCCTGGGCAACCAGCAGGACGGGATCGCGGTCATCCCGCACACGAGTTTCGCGAAGACCTTTGGCGCGGTGTCGCGCGGCGAGGGCCGTCGGATCGGGCGGTCGGTGACGATCTTCGCGGTACCCAAGGACGGCGTCTCGCGCGAGGCCTCGATGCGCGAGATCGAGACCGTGATGCGCATCCGGCACCGCCTCAAGCTCAACCAGGCGAGCGACTTCGACGTCGCCACGCAGGACATGGCGATGAAGTTCTTCGACAACGCGACGTCGGCCATTTACCTTGCGCTGGTCGTCATCTCCTCGATTGCCCTGATGGTCGGCGGCATCGGCGTCATGGCGATCATGATGATCTCGGTGACGGAACGGACGCGCGAGATTGGTGTCCGTAAGGCGCTCGGCGCCCGTCGGCGCGAGATTCTCTGGCAGTTCCTGCTCGAGGCGGTCGTGCTGACCTCGATCGGCGGCATCCTCGGCATCCTGATCGGGGCCACCGTCGGCATCAGCGTCAGGACCTTCACGCCGCTCCCCGTCTCGATGCCGTGGTGGTCGTTCGCCATCGGCTTCGCCTTCTCCGCCGGCGTCGGCATCTTTTTCGGACTGCTCCCCGCCTTCCGGGCGTCCCGTCTCGATCCGATCGAAGCCCTCCGCTACGAGTAGGCTCGACAGCCGGCTTGCGAGTTGCGGCTTGCGGCCGAATCACGCGTGTCGTCCCCGCCCTCCGCCCGCCGCCGTCCGCCTGTCCAGTCGCCAGGGTATTCCGCTAGAAACGTCGGCGCTATCCAATGATATGATTGGCGTTTGCGCCCCTCGGCCTGGAGCGAACCAGCAGCCGACGTCCACCTCTATCCGTCATCCTTCGGTGCCGGCATCCATCGTTTTCCGGCACCGCGTCACGCACGGAGCCGTGTTCGGCCCCCGGTTGATCGCGCCATGCGCGCCGGGCAGGAGGATTGCCGTCTATGAAGGTCTACGACGCCGCCAGTATCAGGAATGTCACGATCGCCGGCCATTCCGGCGCGGGCAAGACCCAACTCTGCGCCGCCATCCTGTTCGACGCGGGGATGGTCAACCGGTTCGGCAGGGTGGATGACGGGACGACCGTGACGGACTTCGATGAAGAGGAAGTGTCCCGCAAGCACACCCTTGCCGCGAGCCTCGCGTACGCCGAGTGGAACAAGCACAAGATCAATCTGATCGATACCCCCGGGTTCGGCAACTTCCTGAGCGATACGCTGGCCGCCATGCGCGTGTCCGACGCGGCCGTCGTCGTCGTCGACGCGGTGTCCGGCGTCGAGGTGCAGACCGAGAAGGTGTGGGAAGCGGCCGAGCAGTTCGAGCTGCCCAGGTTGGTGGTCGTGAACCGGATGGACCGTGAACGCGCCAGCCTGAGCCGCACGCTCGACTCGCTGACCACGTCGTTCGGGCGCACCGTGATCCCGGTGCAGATGCCGATCGGCGAAGAGAAGTCGTTTCGCGGCGTGGTGGACCTGGTCGGGATGAAGGCCTACGTCTTCGAGACGGATGGCAGCGGCAAGTTCAAGGAAGAAGCCGTGCCGGCTGCGATGGAAGCCGACGCGAAGGCGGCGCGCGATGGGCTGATCGAGATGGTCGCCGAGGCCGACGACACGCTGATGGAGAAGTTCTTCGAGGAAGGCACGCTCACCCAGGACGAACTGGTGGGCGGCCTCCGCACCGCCGTCCTCGGCCGGAGGATCTTCCCGCTGTTCTGCACCTCGTCCATCCTGAACGTCGGCGTGCCGACGCTGCTCGATGCGCTGATCGCCTACGTGCCTGCGCCGTCCGAGCGTCCCGCGAAGGGCACCAAGGGAGGCCAGGACGTGGAGGTGACCGCGTCGGAGAGCGCTCCCTACGCGGCGTTCGTGTGGAAGACCGTCGCCGACCCGTTCGCCGGCCGCATCAGCATGTTCCGGGTGATGAGCGGCTCGATCAAGGCCGACAGCACCGTCTACAACATCACGAAGGAGACGCCGGAGCGGCTGGGGCACCTCGTGCTGCTGCAGGGCAAGGCGCAGACCGACGTGCCAGAAATCAAGGCCGGAGACATCGGCGCCGTCGCCAAGCTGAAAGAGACGGTGACCAACGACACGCTGACCGACAAGGGCGGCGTCGCGTTCAACCCGATGAAGTTCCCGGAGCCGGTGCTCTCCTACGCGATCGAGCCGAAGAGCCGCGGCGACGAGGACAAGATCAGCTCGTCGCTCCAGCGGCTGCAAGAAGAAGATCCGACGATCCGGTCGAGCCGCGAAGTGCAGACCAAGGAACTGCTGCTCTCGGGCCAGGGGCAGCTGCACATCGAGGTCACGGTCGCGAAGCTGAAGCGACGATTCGGCGTCGAAGTGAACCTGAAGCCACCGAAGATTCCGTACCGCGAGACGATCACGGCGGCGACCGATGCGCACGGCCGCCACAAGAAGCAGACGGGCGGCCACGGCCAGTTCGGCGACTGCTCGATCCGCATGGAACCGCTGCCGCGCGGCTCGGATTTCCAGTTCGTGGACGACATTTTCGGCGGGTCAATCCCGCAGACGTTCCGCCCTGCCGTCGAGAAGGGGATCCAGGAAACGCGCTTGCGCGGCTACCTGGCCGGCTACCCGGTGGTCGACTTCAAGGTGACGCTCGTGGACGGCAAGTACCACGACGTGGACTCGAACGAGCTGTCGTTCAGGATGGCCGGCCGCCTGGCGTTCAAGGACGCCATGACGCGCTGCAAGCCGACCATCCTCGAGCCGATCATGAACGTCGAGGTCTACGCGCCGTCGGACTTCGCCGGCGACCTGATGGGCGACCTGAACGGCCGCCGCGGGCGCATCGCGGGCATGGACACGCGCGGCGGCATGACGGTGATCAAGGCGCAGGTCCCGATGTCGGAGATGCTCACCTACGAGCAGCAGCTCACGTCGGCCACCGGCGGACGCGGGTCCTACCACATGGAGTACTCGCACTACGAAGAGGTCCCGAACCACATCCAGTCCAAGGTAGTCGCCGCCTACAAGGCCGAGAAGGGTGAGGCGGCGGAGGAAGAAGAATAGAAGGCAAGAGGTCGGGAGCCGGGAATGAAGGGTCGGGGGCCGGGAGTGAGGGGTCGAGGGCCGGGAGTGAGGGGTCGGGGGCCGGGAGTGAGGGGTCGGAAGCCGGGCGTGAAGAGTCGGGAGCCGGGCGTGAAGAGTCGGGAGCCGGGAATGAAGGGTCGGGAGTAAGCAGTCGAAAGTCTCGGGGCCGCGCGATTGACTTGGTCGCGCGGCCCTTTTTCTGTACCAGGGCGCGGCTGATTCTGACGGGGCGTCGCTATTCCCCGGCTGCCAGGTACGTATACCCCTCGAGGGCCTCCTCGTACCGCTTCATGAAGCGGCCTGATTCGGCCATCGTGATCCGTTTCTCACGCAGCGCGGCCTCGACCGACCGCCGCACACGCGACACGAGGTTCTCCTTGTCGTATTGCACGTAGGAGAGCACCTCTGCCACGGAATCCCCTTTGACGACTTTCTCGACGCTATAGTCGTCGCCGTCGATCCTCACGTGCACGGCGTCGGTGTCGCCGAACAGGTTGTGGAGGTCTCCCAGGATCTCCTGATAGGCCCCGACCAGGAAGGTGGCGATCAAGTATTCCTCGCCGTTGGGGGTGTGCAGTTCGAGGAATCCCTTGACGTCGCGGAGGTCGATGAACTCGTCGATCTTGCCGTCGCTGTCGCAGGTGAGGTCGGCGATGATCCCGCGGCGCTGCGGCAGCTGGTTCAGCCGGTGGATCGGGATCGTCGGGAACAGCTGCTTCACCGCCCAATGATCGGGCATCGACTGGAACAGCGAGAAATTGCAGTAGTAGGTGTCGCTGAGCTGCCGCTCCAGCCCTTCGAGCTCGTCGGGCACGTAGTCGAGGTCGCGCACAATCTTCAGCAGCTTCGCGCATGTGGCCCAGAACATCTGCTCCACCTTGGCGCGCGCGTTCAGGTCGAGCACGCCGAGGTTGAAGGCCGTGATCGCCTCCTCCTTGATCTGGAGGACATCGTGGTAGGTCTCCTGGAAGTTCTTGCGCGACACGCCGCTGTAGGCCTCCCAGAGCTGGTGCAGGACGGAGTGGTCCAGTGCTGTTGGCGCGGCAGGCGTGTGGCCACCGAGGATCTCGTTGGTCGCCAGCACGTTGTAAACGAGGACCGAATGGTGTGCGACCAGAGCGCGGCCCGACTCGGTGACGAGGTCCGGGTGCGGGACGCCACACCCGTTGCACGCCTCGGCTACCTGGCTGACGATGTCGGACGCATATTCCTGCAGGGTGTAGTTGACCGACGAGTGGAAGTTCGTCTGGCTGCCGTCATAGTCCACGCCGAGGCCGCCGCCGCAATCCAGGTAGCGCATGTTGGCGCCCAGCCGATGCAGCTCGACGTAGATGCGGCTCGACTCGCGCAGGGCGTCCTTCACCGCGCGGATGTTCGTGATCTGCGACCCGATGTGGAAGTGCAGCAACTGGAGGCAATCGAGCATGCCGATGTCCCGCAACCGCTCCACGGTGGCGACGATCTCTCCCGCCGTCAGGCCGAATTTCGAGCGGTCACCGGTCGATTCCACCCACTTGCCGGCCCCCTTCGTCGTGAGCCGCGCGCGGACGCCAATAATGGGACGCAGGTTCAGGTCGGCCGCCGCGGAGAGGATGGTTTCCAGCTCTCCCATGCGGTCCATCGTGATCACGACGCGTCGCCCCAGCTTTTGTGCAAGGAGGGCGGTCTCGATGAAGGCGCGGTCTTTGTACCCGTTGCACAAGATCAGCGCCTCGGGGTTCTCCTGCAGCGCCAACGCCACCAGCAGCTCCGGCTTCGACCCGATCTCGATCCCCAGGTTGAACGGGCGGCCGTACTCCATCAACTCCTCGACGACGTGGCGCTGCTGGTTCACTTTGACCGGGTAGACGCCCCGGAACACTCCCTTGTAGTCGTTCTCGACCATCGCCTGCTGAAACGCGCCGAACAGCTGGACGAGGCGCGTCCGGAGGATGTCGGAAAAGCGAATCAGGATGGGGAGGTTGAGACCGCGGCTGCGGAGATCGTCCACCAGTTCCTTGAGGTCGATCTGCAGCGAGCCTGGACCGGCTGGGGTCACGGACACGTTGCCAGCGTCGTTGATCGAGAAGAAATCGCGGCCCCACCCGCCGATGTTGTAGAGTTCGGCGGAGTCCTTGACCGTCCAGGCCCTGAGTTCAGTGTGCAATGTTCTCCCCCCTTCGATCCGCTGCGAGGACGACGTACGCGATCGAGTGTACAGCGTCAGAGGCTTTGTGGAAAGCCAAGTGAGATGGATGTCACGAAACGTGAGAGGGATGGGGACTCCGACCTTTGGCGGGCCGCCCCCGGGCCTGGCTCGCCACGGCGGGGGTGACGACTGATGGCCGTACACACGAAAGGCCGCGTGGCACGTGTCACGCGACCTTTTGGTGCGATCGCCGGTCCCGGGACTCCGAGTCCTTTGTCCCGACTCCTGCTACTTATTTCCGCTCGGACCGCGGCGCCCGCCGCTCGATCCCTTGCGGGCGGCGGCGCGAGCCTGGCTCTTGGTCTCGGTGGCCGCGACCTCGCCTTCGGCCACTCCGGCCGTGCGCTTGGCCCGGAACCGATCCGCGGCCGCCGTGAGGCGGCCGCCGACGCTCTTCGGCTTCGTCGTCTTGTCGCCCTTCTCATCCTTGGCCGCTTTGGCCTTCGGGTCGAACTCGAACCCGAGCAACTCGACCAGGGCGACTTCCGCCGAATCTCCCTGGCGGTACCCGATCCGGAACAACCGGGTGTAGCCTCCCGGCCGGGACGCGTAGCGCGGCGCGATATCAGTGAAGAGCTTCGACACCGTCTCTCGGTTCGGGATGTCGCGGAGCACTTCGCGCCGGGCGGTCAGGGCGCGCCCCTCGCCGCCGTCGGCGATGCCGCGCTTGGCGAGCGTGATCAGGCGCTCGACGAACGGGCGCAGTTCCTTCGCCTTCGGCACGGTCGTCTCGATGTGCCCGTACTGAAGCAGCGCCTGCGCCTGGTTGCGCAGCATGGCTATGCGGTGCTCGGTGACTCGCCCGAGCTTTCGATTGGCTACTCGGTGACGCATTGATGATCCTCGATCCTCGACTCGGCCGATTGACGCCGGGTCCTGCTATTCCGTCTGTCCCTGCGGCGCCGACTGCTCGAGGCGCATACCCAGGCTCAAACCCATGGTCTGGAGGATTTCCTTGATCTCGTTGAGCGACTTCCGGCCGAAGTTCTTCGTCTTGAGCATCTCGGCCTCGGTCTTCTGCACGAGCTCGCGGATCGTCCGGATGTTCGCGTTCTTCAGGCAATTGTACGAGCGCACGGAGAGCTCGAGTTCCTCGACGCTCTTGTCGAGATTCTCGTTCGACACGGCGCTGGCCGACTGCTCGGTCGGCACCTCAGCGACGGCGTCCGTCGCATCCTCGAGGTTGATGAAGATGTTCAGGTGCTCGCGCACCAGCTTCGCGGCGTTCGACACGCCGTCGCGCGGCGAGATGGCGCCGTTGGTCCAGACATCCACCGTCAACTTCTCGTAGTCGGTGGTCTGCCCGAGCCGGGCGGCTTCGACGAGGTAGTTCACCTTCTTGACCGGGGAGTGTACCGAGTCGATCGGAATCCACCCGATCCCCAGGTCGTCGTCGAAATTCCGGTCGGCCGCGACGTAGCCACGACCCCGCTTGAGGCGCATTTCCATCTGCAGCGAGCCGCCCTCGGAGACCGTGGCGATGTGGGCGTCTGGCTCCAGGATCTCGACGTCGCCGTCGGCGACGATATCCCTGGCCTTGACCTCACCGGCCTTCTCCACCTTCACGTAGAGCGTCTTGGTGCTGTCGGCGTGCAGCTTGAGCGGGATCTGCTTGAGGTTGAGGATGATGTCGGTCGCATCCTCGACCACGCCGGGAATGGGCGAGAACTCGTGCTGCACCCCTTCGATCTTCACGGCCGTGATCGCCGCGCCTTCGATGGAGGACAACAGGACGCGTCGCATCGCGTTTCCGATGGTCGTGCCGAAGCCCCGCTCGAACGGCTGGGCGTGGAACCGGCCAAACCTATCGGTCAACGTCTCGCGCTCGAACTCCAGCCGCTTGGGCCGCTGGAAACCTTTCCACAGCATCGATCAATCCTTTCTTGCACCTTCGGGCACGTCACCGTGCACCAGGCAGCCGGCAAAGGTTGCCGACGGACCCACCGGCCGCCGCGCGCCACGGCTGGCCGCCATCTCCCGTCCTGTTGTGCCTGCCGACAGTCTACCGCCGACCGCGCGTGTCCCGTTACTTCGAGTACAACTCGACGATCAGCTGCTCCTGAATGGGCAGGTTGATCATGGCGCGCGTCGGCAGCGAGACAATACGGCCCTCGAACTTCTCGGGCTGCAGCTGCAACCACTCGGGCACGCCGCGTCCCTTGACCTCTTCCATCGCGTGCTGGATGGTCACGCTCTTCTGGCTGCGCTCGCGCACCGACACGGTGTCGCCGGCACGGACCAGGAAGGACGGGATGTCCACCTTCTTGCCGTTCACGGCGAAGTGGCCATGGCGGACCAGTTCGCGGCCCTGCGGCCGCGAGGTCGCGAGCCCCAGCCGGTAGATAACATTGTCGAGGCGCCGCTCGAGCATCTGGAGGAGCACCTCGCCGGTGATCCCGCGCTGGCGCTCGGCGGATTCGAAGTACAGGCGGAACTGATCCTCGAGCACGCCGTAGGTGCGCTTGACCCGCTGCTTCTCGCGCAACTGCAGGCCGTAGCCGGCCAGCTTGGCCGCGCGGCGCTTGCCGTGCTGCCCAGGGGGGGAGTTGCGCTTCTCGATGCCGCACTTCTCCGTGTAGCAGCGCTCGCCCTTGAGAAACAGCTTCATGCCTTCACGCCGGCACAGGCGACACACTGGACCGCTGTATCTGGCCATTCTCGGTATTCCTCTGGGATTCTGGACTCAGGATTCGAGAGCCAGGGTCGTGCCCTGACTCTGCCTGACTCCTGACTCCTGACTCCTTGCTTTCCTGCCTACACGCGTCTCCGCTTGGGGGGACGGCAACCGTTGTGCGGAATCGGGGTGACGTCGCGGATCGACTTCACCTCGAGACCGACGGTCTGCAGGGCGCGGATCGCCGACTCGCGGCCGGCACCCGGACCCTTCACCCGCACCTCGACCGAGCGCATGCCGAACGTCTTCGCCGCGTTGGCTGCGTTGATCGCCGCCTGGGTGGCCGCGAACGGCGTCCCCTTGCGCGATCCCTTGAACCCGATGCCCCCGGCCGACGACCACGACACGACGTTGCCCTCGGTGTCGGTGAGGGTAATCACCGTGTTGTTGAACGACGCCTGGACGTGGGCGATGCCGTGGTGGATGATGCGCTTCTCGCCACGCTTTTTGAACGTCTTCTTCGCAGGACGCTTGCCGGATGATTCAGGCTTGGGTCCCGCTCCCTCGGTCGGATCAGTCTTGGCCATGCGACTACACCGTCTTCTTCCTGGCAACCGCGCCACGCCGCGGGCCCTTCCGCGTGCGGGCGTTTGTCTTCGTCCGCTGACCGCGGACCGGCAGGCCCCGGCGATGGCGGAGGCCACGATAGCATCCGATGTCCATCAACCGCTTGATGTTCATCGAGATTTCCTTGCGCAGGTCGCCTTCGACCCTGCCCTGGTCCTCGATGATGCGGGTGATCTTGCGGACATCGTCCTCGGACAGATCCTTCACGCGGACGTCGGGACCGACGCCGGCGTCCTTCAGGATCAGATTCGACCGCGTGCGGCCGATCCCGAAAATGTAGGTCAGGCCGATCTCGACGCGTTTGGTCCGCGGAAGGTCAACCCCTGCGATTCGTGCCATAGCTGAGTTCCCTAGCTGGCAGCGGTCAGCGGGCAGCGGGCCGCTGCCTTGACTCGCGCCGTTCTATGCCGTGCCGCCACCAACCGTGCCTGTGGCCGCGTCCGGCGTCTCACGACCGGCCCATGCTGCCAGCTGCCAGCTGCCAGCTGCCGGCTGATTCCTAGCCCTGCCGCTGCTTGTGCTTCTGGTTCGTGCAGAGCACCCGCACCACGCCGCGGCGGCGGACGACCTTGCACTTGTCACAGATGCGCTTGACCGACGCTCGAACTTTCATGACTCGTGATCCTCACTGCCCGCTCGCGACCGACCACTGGAAGCTGCCGGCTGTGCGCTGCCAGCTATTTGTACCGATACGTGATCCGACCCCGCGCGAGGTCGTACGGCGACAGCTCGATGAGCACCCGGTCGCCTGTGAGAATGCGAATGAAGTTCTTTCGCACCTTACCTGACACGTGGACCAGCACCCGGTGCTTGTTCTCGAGCTCCACGCGGAACATCGCGTTCGGGAGCGAGTCGAGCACCACGCCGATCACTTCAATCGTGTCCTCTTTCGCCACCGGGTCTCCACCCCATCGGAGGCCGCGAGGCCGGCCGGGACCAGCACCGCGTCGAACCGTTCGTCGCCGCGGGCCGTGAGCACGTACGGCCCCTCTTCCGCCACCGCCACCGTGTGCTCGAAGTGCGCGGACCAGCTGTGGTCACGCGTCACCGCGGTCCAGCCGTCGTCGAGCACCCGCACGGCGGGACGTCCGAGATTCACCATCGGCTCGATCGCGAGAACCATGCCCTCGGCCAGCCTGGGGCCGCGTCCGGGCGGCCCGAAGTTGGGCACCTGCGGCTCTTCGTGCATCGCCGTGCCGATCCCGTGGCCCACGAACTCCCGCACGACCGAGCACCCGTTCGCCTCGACGTGCCGCTGCACCGCGTACCCGATGTCCGACACCCGCCCGCCGGGCTTGACCGCGAGGATGGCGCGGTAGAGCGATTCCTGGGTGACCCGCAGCAAGAGCGCCGCGCGCTCGGACACCGCGCCCACCGGAAACGTCACGGCCGAATCCCCGACGAACCCGTCGAGCACCGCGCCCACGTCAATCGACACGATGTCGCCTTCGACGAGCAGCCGTTTCGGCGACGGGATCCCGTGGATCACCTCGTCGTTGATCGACACGCACAACGTCGCCGGGTACCCATGATAGCCCTTGAACGCCGGCGTCGCACCCGCTCCCACGATCGTCGCCTCAGCCCGCGCGTCCAGTTCGCCGGTGCTCACACCCGGCCTGATCGCCTTCCTCAGGTCAGTCAACACCGCGGCCACCAGCTCGTTCGCCGCGCGCATGCGCTCGATTTCCGCTGGCGACTTGCAGACGATCATGGGTCAGGCGACCTCGCCGCCTGCCTTGGCCTCCGCATCGTCCACCGCGGCCGCCAGGTCGCTCGCCACCGCCTCCGGCGCCTGAGCGCCGTTCACCGGCCGGAACGTCGGGCGATTGCGGTAGTAGTCGAGCAGCGGCCGCGTGTCGCGCGCGTACACCCGGAGGCGTTCGCGAATCACCTCTTCCCGGTCGTCGGCACGCTGCGTCAGCGCCCCGCCGCACCGCCCGCACTGCGCGGGCACCGATTGCCCGGGCGCCGGCACGTCGGCGTTCGTCCCGCACTGGCTGCACACCCGACGCGACGTCAGGCGGCGCACCAGTTCCTCGTCGGCAACGGCGATGTCCACGACCACCAGGCGATCGCAGCCCGCCACAATCGTGTCAAGGGCCTGTGCCTGCAACACCGTCCGCGGAAACCCGTCGAGGAGGAACCCGGCCTGCGCATCGGCCTTCGCAAGCCGCTCGCGCACGACGCCAACGATGATCTCGTCGCTGACGAGCTGCCCCTTCTCCATGACCGCCCTGGCCCGCAACCCGATGTCGGTGCCGCCCGCGACCGCTTCACGGAGCATGTCGCCGGTCGAGATGTGCGGGATGTGCCGGGTCGCGGCCAGCTTCTTGGCTTGCGTGCCCTTGCCCGCTCCCGGCGGACCTAGCAAGACGAGGTTCAGTGGCATATCATCCAGCAGCAGGCGGCTGGCAGCTGACGGCCGGCAGCTTGCCGGCTATCCGCGCCTCCCCCTCATCCGCGTCTTCTTCATGAAGCCGTCGTAGTGCCGCATGATGAGCTGCGACTCGACCTGCTGCACGGTGTCCATGGCCACGCCGACGACGATCAGGAGCGAGGTGCCGCCAAAGTAAAACTGAACGTTCATGCCTTCGGTGACGAACTTCGGCAGGACCGCGTCCAGCCGCTCGCCGATGAACGGAATCGGGGCCACCTTGAAGCCGGTGATCAGGAACTCGGGCAGGATCGCCACGAGCGCCAGGTAAATCGCGCCGGCCAGCGTGATTCGCGTCAGGATCGTGTCGATATACTCGGCCGTGCGCTTGCCCGGCCGGATTCCGGGGACGAACCCGCCGTACTTCCGCATGTTCTCCGCGACATCATCCGGGTTGAAGATGATGGCGGTGTAGAAGTAGGCGAAGAAGATGATCCCCGTGATGTAGAACACGTTGTACAGCGGGTACCCGTAGCTCAGCTGCTTGGTAATTCCTTCAACCCATCCGCCCGACGTCTTCGTGAACATGTTGGCGATCGTCGCCGGGAACGCGAGGATCGACGACGCGAAGATGACCGGGATGACGCCGCCAGTGTTCACCTTCAGGGGGATGTGCGTGCTCGAGCCGCCGTACATCCGCCGGCCCACCACCCGCTTGGCGTATTGGACCATGACCCGCCGGTGCCCGCGTTCGACGAAGATGATGGCGGCGACGACCACGACCATCAGCGCGAGCAGCAGCAGCAGGCGGAAGAGGCCCATCTGCCCGGTGCGCAACTGCTCGAACGTCGCGATGACCGCCCGCGGCAGGCCGACCACAATCCCCGCGAAGATGATCAGCGACATGCCGTTGCCGATCCCGCGCTCGGTGATCTGCTCGCCCAGCCACATGATGAACGTGGTCCCGGTGGTGAGCGTGAGCACCGTCATGAACCGGAACGCCATGCCCGGGTTGTAGACCAGCGGCAGGCCGCCCGCGATGCGCGTCTGGTTCTCCAGGTAGATCGCGATTCCGAGCGCCTGCACGACGCTGAGGAGGATCGTCCCGTAGCGGGTGTACTGCGTAATCTTCCGGCGGCCCAGTTCGCCTTCCTTCGACAGGCGCTCGAGGTACGGCCAGACCACCGTCAGCAACTGCAGGATGATCGACGCGCTGATATACGGCATGATGCCGAGCGCGAAGATCGTGACGCGCGACAGGTTGCCGCCGGAGAACATGTCGTAGAGGCCGAACAGGTTGTTCTTCGCCTGTTCGGCGAGCAGGGCCAGCGCCGCGGTGTTGACTCCCGGCGTCGGAATGTGGTGGCCGATGCGGTAGACCCCGAGCAACGCGAGTGTGAAGAACACCCGCCTGCGAAGGTCGGGAACCGCGAAGATGTTCCTGAGGCTTTCAACCATAACCCTGGCTCTCGGCCCGGCCTGACCGGCCGTATCCGTCTGTTGGCGGCTTCACTCACCTGGCCCGGTCGCCGCGGTCATCCGGACCGCGCGACTCTGGCGGGGTCGAACCCCGCGTCGGGCCATCTGCGTCTCGAACAGGACTGCGCGCCTGTCGCCGACGTCAGGCGGCGGGTGTCGCGGCGACGATCGGCTCGGCCGTGCCGCCCGCGGCGGCGATCTTCTCGGCAGCCTTGCCACTGAACTTGTGCGCGCGCACGGTGAAGGCTTTCGCGAGGTCGCCGCGCGCCAGCACCTTGACCAACTGCTTGGCGGCGCCCTTGACCAGCCCCTGCTCCCGCAGCAACTCGGGCGTCACAATCGTGCCGGCCTCGAAACGCTGGGCGATATCATCGAGGTTCACGACGGCGTACTCGACGCGGAAGCGGTTGAAGAACCCGCGCTTCGGCACGCGCCGGTGGAGAGGCATCTGGCCGCCCTCGAACCCGCGCTTGTGCGTGAACCCGGACCGCGACTTCGCGCCCTTATCACCGCGCCCGGCGGTCACGCCGCTGCCGGAGCCCTGGCCGCGCCCGATGCGCTTCTTCGAATGCTTCGCACCCTTGGGGGGCTTGAGTTTGCTCAGATCCATAAGAATCCCTACTGCACTTCCACGATGTGCCGCACCTTGTGGAGCATGCCGCGCATCTCAGGCGTGTCGGCGACTTCGATGGTGTGGCGGATCCGACGGAGCCCGATGCTCCGGACCACGTCTCCCTGCTTCCGGTTGAAGCCGATGGTGCTCCGCACCTGCATCACCTTCAGCGTCTTGCCCCCGGCGGTCGTCTTCGTTCCCATGAGCCGTCCTCGCTTCCGAGATCCCACTGCGTCGGTTGCCGGGGCGCACGCCCGCACCCCGGACCGAAGGCTAGGCCACCGTCGGCGGCGCCGTCACGGGCGCCGGAGCGGCCGGGCGGCCCAACAGTTCCTCGAGCGTCTTGCCGCGCAGCCGCGCCACGGACGCCGGGTCCCTCAGCGACGTCAACCCGGCGAAGGTCGCGCGCACGACGTTGTGTCCGTTGTCCGACCCGAGCGACTTGGTCACGATGTTCGTGATACCGGCGGCCTGTACAACGGCGCGCACCGCGCCGCCGGCGATGATGCCGGTCCCGTCGGGCGCCGGTTTCAGGAGCACGCTGCCCGCCCCGTAGCGGCCGACGATCTCGTGCGGGATGGTGGTCCCGATGATTGGCACGCGGATCAGCGACTTCTTGGCCGCCTCGATCCCCTTCTTGATGGCGGACGGCACCTCGCGCGCCTTCCCGACACCGAAGCCCGCCACGCCGTGCCCGTCACCCAAGACGACCAGGGCGCTGAAGCTCAGGTTCTTGCCGCCCTTGACGACCTTGGTCACGCGGTTGATGGCAACAACCGTGTCCTTCAGATCGAGCTGCGCCGGGTCGATCTTCTCGCGTGTTCGAATCATATGACTGTTACCCAACAGCTGACAGCTGACAGCAGGGGGCTGGCAGCAGAGGTCTGCCGGCTGGCCGCTGCCGGCCCGTTAGAACTCCAACCCCGCCTTGCGGGCTGACTCGGCGACCGCGCGAACCCGGCCGTGATACAAGAAGCCATTGCGGTCGTACACCGCCCGCTTCAGCCCCTTCGCGATCAGCCGCTCGGCGATCGCCTGGCCGATCAACTGCGCCCCGGCGATGTTCCCGCCGCGCACCTTCTCGCCCATCTTCGCCTTCATACTCGGCTCGACGGTCGAGGCCGACGCCACCGTGTTCCCGGTTGCATCGTCCACGGCCTGGACATACACGTGCGCGCCGCTGCGGAACACACTGAGGCGCGGCCGCGCGGCTGTTCCGACGATCCGCTTGCGCAGGCGCAGCTTGATGCGATCGCGACGATCTTCCTTGGTCCGAATCTTCATAACGTCTGCCCTGTGTCTTCACGGGACCGTGCCGGCCCCGAGGTCCTCACCGCCTGCCCGGCAGCGATCGGCTGGCAGCCCGTCACGCGTGATGAGCTGCCCGCTGTCGGCTGCCGGCTGCCCGTCCGGCTACGCCCCGGTCTTCCCGACCTTCTTCTTCAGCACTTCGCCGGTATAGCGGATACCCTTCTGCTTGTAGGGATCCGGCTTCCGCATGCGGCGAATGTCGGCGGCCACCTGGCCGACCGCCTGCCGGTCGATACCGGTCACAGTGATGTGGGTCTGCTTGTCGACCGCGATATCGATTCCCTGCCGGATGTCATACACGATCGGATGCGAGTAGCCCAGGGCGAACACCACCTGGCGACCCTTCAGCTCGGCGCGGTAGCCGATGCCGACGATATCGAGCTCGCGTTTGAAGCCCTCGGTGACACCTGTCACGGCGTTGGCCACGAGGCTTCGGCCGAGGCCGTGGAACTTGCCGAGTTGCTTGTCCTCGCGGATGGTCTTGGCGAGCAATTGGCCGTCATGGATCTCGAAGGTGATGCCGGGCGGGAACGCCTGCCGCAGTTTGCCCTTCGGGCCCTGGACCTCGACGGCATCGCCGGTCACGTTGATCGTGACGCCCTTGGGGATCGGAATCGGTTTCTTTCCAATACGCGACATGATTCTCTCTCGAAGCCCGCAGCCGGCAGCACACAGCGGGCAGCGGGACGCGCTGCCGGCTGCCACCGCCGACTATCGGCTACACGGGTTCTACCAAACGTTACAGAGCACCTCGCCGCCGATGCCCGCCTTGGACGCCTCGCGGCCGGTCATCAGCCCGCGCGACGTCGTCAGGATGCTGATGCCGAGACCGGCGAGAACCGGCGGCACCTCATCGTGACCGAAGTACACGCGCCGGCCAGGCCGGCTGACGCGGTCGATCCCGGTGATGACCCGTTCCCCTCGCGAACCGTACTTCAGAAAGACGCGGACGAACTTTTGCGGCGTCCGCGCGCCCTCCGGGGTTTGTTCCACGAGCTTGAAGCCCTGGACGTAACCCTCGGCCTGCAGGATCCTCGCAATCTCGACCTTCAGCTTCGACGCCGGGATGTCAACGCGCGGCCGCTTGGCCCCGCCGGCGTTGCGGATACGCGTGAGCATGTCAGCAATCGGATCAGTCATAACTCGTGAACCTTGTCGTTCTCCCGGGTGGTTCGCGTGAGGCGAACAGTTCGGGGTTCAGCGTTCAATCTCGCCTTGTCACCAGCTGCTCTTGATGACGCCGGTCACATCACCCTCGAGTGCCAGCTTGCGAAAGCAGAGACGGCAGAGGGCGAACTTCCGGATGTAGCCGCGCGGACGCCCGCACAGTCGGCAGCGGTGCCGCAGGCGAATCTTGTACTTCGGCGTCTTGAGTTCTTTGACTTTCTTCGCGGTCGTGGCCATGTTCGATCCTTGCCGGCTTGCGGCTTGCGGCCTGCGGCTCGCGGCGCCCTCGGGCTGGCCGCCAGCCGCCGGCCGCCGGCCGGCGTTAGCTAGTCCTGAACGGCATCCCGAGGAGCTGCAGCAGACGCCGCGCCTCCTCGTCGGTCTTGGCCGTCGTCACCACCGACACGTTCATGCCGCGGGCCTTGTCGACCTTCATGTAGTCGATTTCGGGAAACAGCAACTGGTCGCGCAGGCCGAGCGTGTAGTTGCCGCGGCCGTCGAAGCCCTTCGTCGAGACGCCCCTGAAGTCGCGCACGCGCGGGAGTGCGATGTTCATCAGGCGATCCAGGAACTCGTACATCCGGTCGCCGCGCAGCGTGACCATCGTCCCGACCGGCATCCCCTTGCGGACCTTGAAGGCGGCAATCGACTTCTTGGCGCGCGTAGTGACCGACCGCTGCCCGGTGATCCGGCCGACTTCGTCGGTGCCGGTATCGATCAACTTGACGTTCTGCGTCGCCTCGCCCAGGCCCATGTTCACCACGACCTTCTCGACCTTCGGGATGGCCATGACGTTCTTGTAGCCAAACTCTTTCTCGAGGCCGGGCGCGACGTCCTTGAGGTAGCGTTCCTTCAACCGGGTCATTTGTCCACTACTCCCTCGCACTTGCGGCAGAAGCGCACCTTCCGCCCGTCGCCGAGGACGCGCCGGCCGATGCGTGTCGGCTTGCCGCACTCGGGGCAGACCAGCTGGACGTTCGACGCGTGGAGCGCCGCTTCGCGCTTGGCGATACCACCCTTGATGTTCTTCCCAGGGTTCGGCTTCGTGTGCCGGCTGATGAAGTTCACGCCCTCGACGACGAGACGGTTGTCGGCGGGTACGACCTTCAGCACGCGGCCGCGCTTGCCGCGGTCCTTCCCCGTCGTCACGACGACGTTGTCGTTCTTCCGGATCGGCGTGTCTAGACGTGACATCACAGCACCTCGGGCGCGAGCGAGATGATCTTCATGAACTTCCGCACGCGCAGCTCGCGGGCGACTGGACCGAATACCCGCGTCCCGATCGGCTCGTTCTCATCGTTGATCAGCACGGCCGCGTTTCGGTCGAACCGGATGTAGCTGCCGTCCTTTCGACGCTGCTCCTTCCGGGTGCGGACGATCACGGCCTTCACGACCGAGCCCTTCTTGACGTTCGAGTCGGGCACGGCTTCCTTGACCGACGCCGTGACGATGTCGCCCAGGCGCGCGAAGCGCCCGGTGGAACCACCGAGCGGGTGGATGACCGAGATCTTGCGGGCCCCGGAATTGTCCGCGACATCGAGGATCGATTGCATCTGGATCACGAGGCACCTCCTGTCGGCTCATCCTTCGCGGCCAGGCTCGCCTCGGCCTCGCGGGCCTTGAGGTCCGCGGCGCGACGGACGATGCGCGCCACGACCCAGCGCTTGCGGCGGCTCATCGGGCGGCCCTCGACGATCTCGACGAGATCGCCCACCTTGGCCTCGTTCCCCTCGTTGTGCACGAGGAACGTGGAGGTTCGGCGCTGGATCTTGCCGTACAGCGGGTGGCGCACCTGGCGCCCGACCGCGACCACCACGCTCTTCTCCATGCGGTCGCTGGTGACGACACCTTGAACGCGTGCTTTGTCAGACATCGTGCTAGCTCCTGCCCGCCGGGGCGGTCTTCTGGCGGAGCACCGTCTTGACGCGCGCGAGGTCGCGTCGGACCTCTCGCAGCTTCAGCGGCACGTCTAGATGCCCCATGGCCTTCTGGATCCGCAACCTGAAGAGCTGATCGTTCAGATCGCGCTCGCGATTCATCAGATCGTCTTCGTTCAGCTCTCGCAAGTCGTGCGCGCTCGTCATGACACTGCCTCCTGGCCGAAGCGCATGGCGAACCGGGTGCGAATCGGCAACTTGGCCGCGGCGAGGCGCATCGCCTCCTTGGCCTCCTTCGCCGAGACCCCTTCCATCTCGAAGAGGATCTTGCCCGGCCGGACCACGGCGACCCATTCCTCGGGCGCGCCCTTGCCCTTGCCCATTCGTGTTTCCTGCGGTTTCTTGGTCACTGGCTTGTCGGGAAACACGCGAACCCAGATCTTGCCGCCGCGCTTGATGAACCTGGTCATCGCCACGCGGGCCGCCTCGATCTGGCGCGCCGTCATCCAGCACGGCTCCAGTGCCTTCAGCCCGAAGTCGCCAAACGACACGTCGGACCCGCGCCACGCCTTCCCGGCCATTCGACCGCGTTGTTGCTTGCGGTACTTGACTTTCTTCGGCATCAACATAGGGAACCTGCCGTCTCTCGCTCACTCGTCAGCCGTCAGCAGGCAGCAGGCAGCAGGCAGCTCGCGCTGCCGGCCGCCGACCGCACGCGTCCGGCGTCGAACCCCTACCGCCCGTCGCCCCTCGGCTGCCGGCGCGGCACCCGGTAGTCTTCTTCACGACCCACCCGCGGCTCGACCCGCTCACCCTTGTAGAGCCATGTCTTCACGCCGATCAACCCGTAGGTCGTATGCGCCTCGGCAAAGCCGTAGTCGATGTCGGCGCGCAGGGTCTGCAACGGCAACTGCCCGTTCAGGTACCACTCGGAACGGGCGATCTCGGCGCCGTTCAGGCGTCCGGACACCCGGACCTTGATGCCCCTGGCGCCGAAGCGCAGCGCCGACTCGACCGCCTTGCGCATGGCGCGGCGGAAGGCGACGCGTTTCTCCAGTTGCATCGCCACCGACTCGGCGATCAGCTGGGCATCCAGCTCGGGCTTCTGGATTTCCTGGATGTTGATGAACACCTCGCGGCTCGTCCGGCGCTTGACCTCTTCCTTCAGCTTGTCGACCTCCGCGCCCTTCCGGCCGATGATGATGCCCGGCCGCGAGGTGTGGATGTCGATCTTCAGCTTGTTGGCCGCGCGCTCGATCTCGATTCGCGAGACGCCCGCGTGCGCGAATCGCCGCTTGAGTTCGCTCCTGAGCGCCAGGTCCTCATGCAGCAGCTTCGCGTAGTCACGATCGGAATACCACCGCGACCGCCAGGTCTTGTTGAAGCCGAGCCGGAATCCGTACGGGTGAACCTTCTGACCCACGAGACGCTCCTCGGTTGCTGAACCTCTCAGGCGGACGGCGGAAGGCGGAGGGCGAATTCGCCCCGCTGCGCCCGTGCTCGCCGTCCCGCCACCATCCTATCCCCTCGGGAGATGAGGCCGCCTGCCCGCCTTCCCGCCTCCGGCCCGCCTACTTCGCAGCGGCCGCGACCTTGGCCTTCTGCGCACGGCGCCGCGGGGTCTTGGCCGGCCCGGTCGCCGAGATCGCCTGCGGCCGCTCCGCGACGTGCACCGTGAGGTGCGCCGTGCGCTTGACGACCCGAAACGCGCGGCCCATCGGGGCAGGACGGATCCGTTTCATCGACGGGCCCTGGTCGGCATAGCAGGCCGACACGTAGAGCCGCTCGACATCGCCGCCGAATCCTTCCTTCTGCTGTGTGTTCGCGATGGCCGACCGCAACACCTTCGAGATGTCGCGGGCCACGTGCTTGCGCGAGAACTGCAGCAGGGCGGTCGCCTTGTTCACGTCACAGCCGCGGATCAGGTCGAGCACGAGGCCCGCCTTCTGCGCCGAGGTGCGGACGTATTTGGCCGTCGCTTCGCCCTGGATCATGATGCGCTACTCCCGGCCGGCTTCGGACCCGCCGCGGCCGGCGCGGCCGCTGGAGCTGACGCTGCCGCCTTCTCGCTCTTCGTCGTATGGCCCCTGAACGTCCGTGTCGGGGAGAACTCCCCGAGCTTGTGCCCCACCATGTTCTCCGTCACGTAGACGGGCACGAACTTCCTGCCGTTGTGGACCGCCAGAGTGTGGCCGATCATCTCGGGCACGACGGTCGAGCGCCGCGACCAGGTCTTGATGACCTTCTTTTCGTTGGAGCGGTTCATCGCCTCGACCTTCTCGAGCAAGGGCGTGTCGATGAACGGGCCTTTCTTCAGTGATCTGCTCATAGCTGTTTCCAGTAGCTTGCAGCTGGCGGCAGGCAGCTGGCAGCCAGCCGGCAGTTCTGCTGCCCGCTGCCTGCTGCCGGCTGCCGGCTACTTCGGCCGTCTCTGCACGATGAACTGATCGGTCGACTTCCGGTTGCGCGTCTTGTAACCCTTGGTCGGCACGCCCCACGGCGTCACCGGGTGCCGGCCACCCGAGGTCTTGCCCTCCCCGCCGCCCAGCGGGTGGTCCACCGGGTTCATCGCCACGCCGCGCACGTGCGGCCGCTTGCCGAGCCACCGGCTCCGGCCGGCCTTGCCGTACGACACTTTTTCGTGGTCGAGGTTCCCGACCTGCCCAATCGTCGCCAGGCACGCCATGTTGATTTTGCGAAGCTCGCCGGACGGCATCTTGACCGTCGCGTAGTCGCCTTCCTTCGCAATCAACTGGACCGCCGATCCCGCGCCGCGCGCCACCTGGCCGCCGCCCCCGGGGCGGAGCTCCACGTTGTGGATCATCGTGCCCAGCGGGATGTTCTTCAGCGGGAGCGCGTTGCCCGGCAGGATGTCGACATTCTCTCCCGCCACGATCGTGTCGCCGACCTTCAGGCCATTCGGCTGCAGGATATAGCGCTTCTCGCCGTCGGGGTACTGGATCAGCGCGATCCGCGACGACCGGTTCGGGTCGTACTCGACCGTGATGATCTTGCCGGGGATGTCGCGCTTGTCGCGCTTGAAGTCGATGATGCGGTACATCCGCTTGTGGCCGCCGCCGCGCCACCAAATCGTCAACTCGCCGCGGTTGTTGCGCCCGCCCGACTTGCGGAGCGGTTCGGTGAGCGGCTTGTACGGCTTGTCCGTCGTGATCTCATCGAACACCTGGACCGTCTGGAACCGCCGGCCCGCCGACGTGGGCTTATATGTGCGAATGGGCATGGCTCTGAACCTTAGCAGCTGGCAGTTGGCAGCTGGCAGCTGGCAGCGTATTCCGCTGCCAGCCGACGGCTGCCGGCTGCCGGCTAGTTATTACGCCCCTTCCAGGAACTCGGGCATCTTCTGGCCTTCACGCAACCGCACGTACGCCTTCTTCCAGTCGGACCGGCGCCCGGAGAAGCGACCCTGACGCTTCACCTTCCCGTGCACGAGCGTGGTTCTCACGCTCTCCACCTTCGGGCCGAGCAGCTTCTCGATCGCCTGCTTGACCTCGATCTTGGTCGCGTCGGCCGCCACCTGGA
>JANYLG010000220.1 GCA_025363775.1 Acidobacteriota bacterium
AAGTAGACCGGCGTAATGAGCCGAATCCGCAGGCCCGCGATCTGAATGCGCTGCGCCGACGCAATGGCGGGCTTGTAGAAGCGATTGCTGAAGCCGAGAATGCGCACATCCGTCGGCATCACATCGATCGCCAGGTCTCCAAGTCGCCACCGGCAGGTCGGCGCGTTCTCGCTGCGGTCTTCGCGCAGCTTCAAGGCGCGCAATCGTTCTGACAAGGTGACGTACTCGCCATACGACGCGACCTCGACGATGGCGTCCACATCGGTCGTGGGCCGAACGCCCTCCGCTGCCGGATCGGTGATGAGGAGACCCGTTGCACAGCCGCCGACGAACACCAGGTCGTCAAGGAGCGGCTCGAGGAGCCTAACCGCGGCTTCGAGCAGACTCAGGTTCGGATTGTTCATGGTCTCGAAGCCGCTTGACCAGTTCGCGTTCAGCGAGCTTTCGTTCCCGAGCGCGACCGTCTCGAAGCGCATCGATGAGAGACAACAGCTCGTACAGGAACGGATCGCGGAGCGCTGCAGCAGGAACCGTTCGGTACAGTGGTTCGAGCGTGACGCCTCGATGCTGCCCCTCGGGAAACGGCCAGACGGGCGGCAGGTCGGAGCCGGCCTGGATCTGTTTGTTCAGCGGCGGTGCCGCGTAAGAGGTGGCCACGCCGCGCGTCACTTCTCCTCGCTTCGCGGGAAACGCGTATCTCAGGCCATGGACGAGGAACTCCTGGACGGGTTCGAGCAGCGGTCGGTTGCCGGTGTCACCACTCGACACGAGACGCGAAAGCACGAGGCGCTTCAGCGCGGCATGAACTTCGGAGGAACTGATCGACAGGTCGATGCCCATCTGGGCCATCGGCGGGCGAGGCCCGCGATAGCTCAGCAATTTCACGAGAACCAGGACGTCCTGCGGACGGAGAGTGGGTTGGGGCATTCAGTATTCGCGATTCGCAAATACAGAATAGCACAACTTGAGGTGGCGGGCGTCACCGCGGATGGCCAGCGAAAGTCCAAGGTTCAAGGGGCCGGGCCCGCCCCGCTCTCGCGGCACGTGCTCGCGCGCTACGACCGCGAGCAGCTCTACAGCGAGGTCTGGTCCGATCCGGCCCAGAAGGTGGCGGAACGATACGCCGTCTCAGGAGTGTTCCTGGGAGAGTGTGTCGGGAACTGAAGATTCCCAAACCCCCTCGCGGGTACTGGGCGAAGAAGGCCGCCGGCCGACGAGTTCCAGCGCCTCCGAAATTGGCTCCGCTGAACGCTACAAAGGGGGCACGCCGCAAACGCCGCTCATAGCCCGCCTGAGAGAAGCGCGACGGGGCCCGGTGCTGCTACACTGGCCCTACCAGAAGCGCATGCCATCGCCCAAGGAGACAACGGCGATGAGCGTGACAGTTCGACCCTATCGACACGGCGGCTGGGAGGTGGACATCGTCTAGCGGTCGCCAGACGGCCGTCGCCGACGCGAGCGCAAGCGCGTCACGGTGGACTCGACGTCCGCCGCCCGCAGGTGGGGCGAGGCCCGGGAGCGTGAACTCCTGGTGCACGGCCCCGCCACCAAGTTCAAGGAGGTGCCGACCTTCAATGTGTTCTGGCCGAGGTTCCTCGACGGCTATCCCCGGGCAAATCGACAGGGACCGCAGGGTGGTTCAGGAGGGTGCATCCTCAGAAGTGCCGCTTCGCGAACGAGCGGCCTGAGCCGGACTTGAGGTACTTCTCGAAGCGGGCGGCGAGATCAGGATCCGCGAACTCAACGGCGGCGCGTAGCCGCCACGGCCGGTGCTTCCACGTGTGCCTCGCCTTGCCGGCATTGTGTTCGTCCAGCCTGGCGGCGACGTCGGAGGCGAGACCGATGTAGTGCCGACCGGGGTCGGAGGCGCTTTCGAGGACGTAGACGAAGCGACGGGGTTGCATAGATACCCCAGGCTGATGCAAGGTCGCGGCCTCGAGGATTCGCTGAGATCACCGTGTGCGCGGTTGAGCCGCGTGCAAGTTCTGCCAAGGGTACGACGGGGAAGTGGGGAAGAACTGCAGACTTCGCGCCTTCGCTCTTCGAGCTTCGGCGGCGCAAGCGCGTGCTGGCTTGCCCGGACTTCGACTGTTTCTGGCTTGCCCAGACGTCCGCCTTCGCGGCTGCGCCGCTACGGCGGGACAGACTCCGCCTGAAGTCTGGCTTGCCCAGACGTAGCTCACCTGAGGGTCAGGCAAGCCGAAGGTGAGCGGAGTCTGGAGGCGGCGGGAGTCGAACCCGCGTCCGAGAGTACGACACCGCAGGAATCTACATGCGTGTCCTCTTCTGTTGAGTCACGGCCGGCCTGGGGAAGAGGCTAAAACCGCCAGCCGTTATTTCCGGTAGCGTCTCACCGCCCAAGGCCCGGAATGACCTCGAGCAGCCAGCCTGCCTATTTGACATCCAGCCCCCGCGCGCAGGCAACTAGGAGGTGGACGTCGCTGTTATTTAAGCAGCGAGAGCGAGCTGCGTGTTCGCAGTTATGGTTGTTTCCACCGGATTTACGAGTCGATGGGGCTCGGCATGCCTCCCACGGCCCTATACCCCCGTCGAAGCCAAATCGCCCCCACAAAAAAGAACTGGAGCGCTCGGATGCCCGGCATCCGACTGTGGCCCGGTCCGGGAGAACCGGCCGACTCCCTCTATTCTACCTGAAGTGGACGGTGCCCGGTGACTCTTCTGACGAGGTTCCGGCTCGGCCGACCTATGCCTGTACCATCGTCCTGACCTCGAACGTCGGCGGGTGCTCGAGGTGCTTCTTCACCGCGCACTGGCCGGCGGCTCTGATGAGCGCCTCGTGATACTTCTCGGGGAAGCCAGGCGGCACCTGGATGTCGATCGCGATCTGCCCGACCAGGCCCGTCCGCGGATCTATCTCGATCCGCTGAACGAGTCTGATCCCGTCGGTCGGCAACTCGCGCTGCTTACAGAAACCCAGCACGTAGATCCCGGCGCACGTGGCGATTGAGGCCAGGAACAGGGAAAACGGCGCCGGCGCCGAGTCTTCACCGCCGCCGCGCTGCGGCTGGTCCGTGCGAATCGTATGCTGGCCAAACTGCGCATCCACGCGAACGCCGCCGGGAAAGGTCACAACCATGTCCATCGAATGTTCCTCCGCTCTTGGATAAGAACCATGTTTCGACAAAAAGGTTTCTCGGCGGGGGCGAATGCCGGGAGACACCCCCGTTGAGGCTTGAAGTCCCATGGCGCATCGGCCGATACGATCAGATGACGTCTCTTGGTGTCTTCTGATACTGAACGAGCCTGCTTATGTCGCTCGACGATCGTATCCGGCAACTGTCCGAAACCATCATCCACGAAGTTCGTAGCCCGCTCGAGTCGGCGCTGCACGTCCTCCTCGCGGACGTCATGCGAGTGGCCGCGGAGGATCGTGACCAGGTGGTCCAATCGGCCCTCTCGACCGCTGCCGCCGGGCACCAAGCGGCGCTTGCCGCCTTCCGCGAACACGCCGACCGCGAGCGCGCCGAGGCCCTGACCCTGGCGCGCGAGCAGGTGGACCACGACCATCAGGCGACGACGGCGAGCGCCAGGGAACAGCTGGAGCGCGAGCACGGCGAGAAACTGGCCGCGTCGCGCCAACAGCTCGACCTGGAGCGCGAAGAGCAGCTGACTGCATTGCGCGAGACACTCGAGCGCGAGCACGACGGCACGCTGGCGGCGCTCGACACCGAGCGCGCGAGTGAACACGAGACGGCCCTGGCGAGGCTTCGTGACGAGCTGGCGATTGAACACGAGACGGCCCTGGCGAGGCTTCGTGACGAGCTGGCGAGTGAACACGAGACGGCCCTGGCCCTGGCGCGTGAGCAGGTAGACCACGAGCATGAACACGAGACGGCCCTGGCCAGGCTTTGTGACGAGCTGGCGACTGAACACGAGACGGCCCTGGCCAGGCTCCGCGCAGAATTGACAACTGAACACGAGACGGCCCTGGCGAGGCTTCGTGACGAGTTGGCACGCGACCACGACGCGGGCGCCGCCGCGCTCCACGATCGCCTCGCGCTGGATCGCGACGCCGCCATCGCGAACGTCAGGGCGCAGCTCGAGCAGGAGTGCGAATCAGCGCTCGCGAACCTCCGCACGGAACTCGAACAGGAACGCGACGCGGCCGCCGCAGTCCTGAGGGACGAGCTGGCGCGCGAGCACGAGTCAGCCCTGCAGGCCGCCCTGCAGGCGGTCCGCGACGAGGCGGCCCGCGCGCAGTCGGAACTCGAGACGCGCGGCGCGCAGGCCGCAGCCGGGCACGAGAGTGCGCTGCAGGCGGTTCGGGACGAACTTGGTCGCAGCCACGACGAAGCGTTGACCGCCCTGAGGAACGATCTGACCACGCAGCGCGACGACGCGGCTGCCACCGTGCGAAGAGAGACGGCCGCCGAGGTGGCAGGTGGGGGCGCGTTCACCGTGGCGCTCGCCCAGGCCGAGCACGGAAAGCACGAGGCCGAGGCTCGCATCGCCGTCCTTCAGCAGGAACTGCACCAGGCGCGGGCCGACCTCGTACAGGCGCGGGATGACGTCGTGCAGGCGCGGGATGCCAAGGCTGAAGCGGAGCAGAACCTGGGGCTCGTCCACGTTGCCGACCGTCAGCAGGAACTGGCGTGCAGCGACCGCACGCTGGCGTCTTTCCGCCGTCTCGACGAAGCCCGCTCGCTGACCGATGTGCTGCGCATCCTCGCCGACCAGGCGGCCGTGGAGATCGGGCGGGTCGCCGTGCTGGTCGTCAACGGATTCCGCTTGCGAGGCTGGGAAACGCGGGGATTGCCGGGTGTCGAGCCGGCGGCGATCGACGCGCCGATCGAGGCTGGCAGCGTCTTCGGCATCGCCATCGCCACCGGGCTCCCGGTGTCCACGTCCGATGCGCCGATCGGGCTCGACGGGAACAGCCTGGCCGGGCTACTGGCCGCGCCACCGGGTCGGGCCGGCCTCGCCGTCCCCATCTCTGTGGGTGGACGGGTCGTCGCGATCCTGTATGCTGATGATGCCGGCGATCGGGTGCAGGTTGTTCCGAGCAGTTGGCCGGAGATTGCCGAGATCCTGGCACGCCACGCGGGGCATCGGCTCGAAGTGCTGACGATCTCGCACGCGGCAATCCTGGCAGGTCGCGTGCAACGCGATCAGGCGCCGCCGGCGGTTCGCCCGCCCGAAGGGTCGCCCTACGCAGACGACAGGCGCGAGGAGGAATCGGCGCGTCGCTACGCGCGGTTGCTCATCTCGGAGCTAAAGTTGTACAACGAGACAGCGGTGGATCTCGGGCGCCAGGAGCGTAACCTGCTCGAGCGGCTCGGGCCGGATATCGAGCGCGCCCGCCGACTGTACGAAGAGAAGATCCCGGCGGCGGTCAGGCGGCGGGTGGACTGCTTCGACGAGGAAGTGGTTCGGACGCTGGCCGGCGGCGACCCGGGTTCGTTGGGGTAGACGTGACGGTGATCCAGACCGAACGAAGAGTCCGCCGGCGTGCCGGCGTCGTCGTGATGGTCGGGTTGGTGCTTGGGGCGTCGGCTGGCATCGAAGGCCAGATCGCCAGCGACGGCCGCTCCACGCCACGTCCCGTCCCCGCCGCGCTCACGGCCCCGCCGAGGCCCCGCCTCCCGGCGGACACCTCTCAGATCTGGCTGGTCCCGGAACGAGCGGCATCGTTCGCATCCTCGAGGGCCGCCACGGACTTCGCCACCGGGATGCGCCTGTTCGGCCAGGCCAGATACGCGGAGGCCTTGGCCGCGTTGAGTTCCCCGGCGCTCGGGGCCACGCCGGTGGCTACCTACAGCGCGTTCTACCGCGGACTCTGTCTTCTGAACCTGTCGCGGGCCGCGGAAGCGCGGACTGCCTTTGCGAAGCTGCACGCCGCCCGGCTGCCTGGCTTCCTCTCAGAAGCGGCGATCACGCGCGAGGCCGAAGCGGCGTCCGCTCAAGGCGACCACGGGGCGGCCGCCAGGCTCAACGACGAGCTGTCCCACCGGAAGACCGCGGCGCCCGACGCCGTGCTGCTGGCCCTCGGAAAGGCCCTCCAGGAGACGGGGGACCGGGCACGGGCGGCCGAAGCGTTCGCCCGCCTCTATTACGAGTTTCCTTTCAGCGACCTCGCGACGGTTGCCGCGACGGAACTCGACGGTCTCAAGGACCTCAAGTCTCCCAGCGAGTCGACCGCCAGGTTCAAGCTCGACCTCGGTCGCGCGGAACGGCTGTTCGGCTCCAAGCGATATCAACCGGCGCGCCAGGCGTTCGAACAGATCCAGAGGGTGTCCAGCGGCGACGAGGCCGAGCTCATCGCCCTCCGCCTGGCCGAATGCGATTACTACGCGGGTCGCCACCGCCAGGCGCGCGAGGAGTTGGTCCCGTACCTGGAACGGGCCTCACGGAAGGCCGAGGCGCAGTTCTTCCATCTGACGGCGACCCGCGAACTGGGAGAACACGGCGAGTACGTCCGGCTGGCGCGGGCCCTTGTCGCGGCATTTCCAGACAGCTCATGGTCCGAGGAGACGCTGAACAACCTGGCCACGCACTACATCCTTGCGGACGACGACGAGCAGGCGGACGCGGTCTTTCGGGAGCTGTACGCGAAGTTCCCGCAGGGTCCCCGCGCCGAACGCGCGGCGTGGAAGGTCGGGTGGTGGGCCTACAAGCACGGACGCTACAGCGAGACGACGACGTTCTACGAGAGCGCGGCTACAACCTTTCCGCGCTCCGACTACCGGCCCGCATATTTGTACTGGTCCGCCCGGGCCCGGGAGCGGCTGGGCGACCAGCAGGGTGCGGCCTCGGTCTATCGCATCGTCACGGCAGATTACCTGAACTCGTACTACGGACGGCTGGTGTCGAAGCGGCTGCCTGCCACCGTCGTGCGGCTGGTGTCGAATGCCGACGGTCAGAGTTCGCGGCCGGCGGCCGAAAGCGCCGTGGCCGGGGGTGCGCCCGCGCAACTCCCGACGGCGGACATCATTCGCGTCCTGCTGTCGCTGGATCTGTACGAGCAGGCGCGCGACGAATTGCTGTACGCGCAGCGCGCATGGGGAGACAACCCGGTAGTGAGTGCAACGCTCGGCTGGGTCTACAACAAGCAGGGCGACTTGCGGCGCGGGATCATCCACATGAAGCGCGCCTACCCGCACTACATCGGGGAGGAAGGGGCACGGCTGCCGACCGAGGTGCTGAAGATCATCTTTCCTCTCGACTACTGGGCGCTGATCAAGAAGTACGCGCCCGCTCGCGGCCTCGCCCCGTATCTCGTGGCCGCGCTCATCAACCAGGAATCCGCGTTCGATGCCGATGTGAAGTCCTCCGCGAACGCCATCGGTTTGATGCAGATCCTTCCGTCCACCGGCAAGCACTACGCGCGCATCCTGCGCATCCCGCGCTTCTCGGCCGCGTCGTTGACCAGGCCCGACGTGAACATCCAGTTGGGGACCGCGTACTTCGCGGACCTGGTGCGCCGCTTCGGCGGGGTGCATTACGCGTTGGCCAGCTACAACGCCGGTGAGACACGCGTGTCCGAGTGGAACGCCGGGCGGCCGGGCCTCGAGCTCGACGAGTTCGTCGACGACATCCCGTTCCCTGAGACGCGGGGATACGTGAAGAAGATCATCGGGACGGCGGAAGACTATCGACGTTTGTACGGGGAGGGCACCGGGACGGCCGACACCGCCACGGGGAAGGCGGCGTCCGGGCCGAAGGCGGCCACCATCAAGGCCGCGCCGTCCGCGAAGAAGAAGAGCCCGCCCGCGAAGAAGAAGAGCCCGCCAACGAAGAAGCAGCGCACGACAACGAAGAAGAAATAGACGTTCACGGCCACTTCACAATCTCGAACAACCACACGTTCCCTTCCTGCGCGAGCGGACGGATGTACTCGCGGTAGCGCTCGATCCGTTCGAGCAGCTTCTCGCGGCTGCGGACGTCGTACAAATCGAGGTGGAAGACCACGTAGCGGGTGCCGTGAGCGCGCAGAATGCCCAGCGCTTCCCAGGCCGGGAACGAGCTGACCGGGACGACGAGTTGCCTGAAGTCCTCCGGCACGTAGTCGCTGTACCCGTTCACCAGCGGGTGCCAGTGCGCGGTGGAGTAGAGCATGTAGAGCGTGTTGCGGTGGAAGTCGATCGGCCTGAAGAAGAACGGGAACTCCGCGACGGCGCCCGCCGGGAGTTGCGCGAGCAGACGGTACGGCTGCGGAACCCTCAGCGCGTCACGCAGGTCCCACGGAACGGCCGCGAGCTCGACGACAGCCGCGAGGCCGACGGCAGCCGCCACCACCGCCGCACGCGTTGTTTTGCGGAGCAGCCCGGCCAGGCCGATGCCCGCCAGCGCAGCCAGCGCAAGGCCCACGAGGATGCCGAACCGCGCCGGTGCGCGGAGCAGCGACCAGACTGGCACCGTGCGGTACGCCAGGGAATAGAGGCCGGCGGGCGGGCCGAACGACAGCCACCCGGCAACCGCGGCGAGGCACGCGTAGAAGCCGACCGCCCCGCGTTCCCGATCGGTCAGCCACGAACGGGGTTCATCGGAACCCGCACTCCGGCTCCGGGCGGTGGCGAGCGCGAGTGCCGCCGCGGCAAGCAGCACCGCGACACCTCCCGGGAACAGGATCCGTTCCGGGTAGCGCGCCTGGTCGAACGGCACCACCAGGCCGAGCGCTGCCCTGTGGAGAGGCGTGGTGGACGTGAAGTACGACGCCCAGTCAGCCGAGTATTGTCGCGCCTCGTCCAGCGTGCGGAACGGGTCGTGCTGCTGTACGAGGCCCAGATAGGGGAGGAAGAACGGGAGGATGGCGAGGCCGGCACCCACCGTTGCCAGCACGCACAGCCCCAGGTACCTCGGGTCGCGCCATCCGCGCCGACGGATTCCGTAGTAGATGAAGCCGATCCCGGCCGCGAGCCCCGCAAAGATGCCGTAGTAGCCGCATCCGAGGCCCGCCAGCGCGATGGCGAGCGACACGGCCACCGCGCGCGCCACGGTCGGCCGATCCACGAAACGGTGCAAGGCGAGCAGCGTGAGCGGAAGGCCGACGGTCAGCAGCAGCTGGATGTGCGCGTAGCGCACGACCACGAAGGGCGCGAAGGCGAAGACGATCGCCGAGACCGCAGCGGCGGCCGTGTGTGACGTGAGCCAGCGGACGAGCGCGAACGTCGCGAGCGCGGACAGGACGATCGACAGGAACACGGCCGCGTTGTAGGCCAGATACGGATTGCGCGAGAGCCACCAGGCCGGGATGGCCAGCACGCCCGCGGGGAGGTTCGCCTCACTGTAGGCGAGCGTCGAAAGGTGCGGCGCGAAGATGTTGGCATCGTAGACGTGCAGCGGATCGAGGACGAGCGTCCGTGCCACCCAGGCGACGTTCCAGACGCTCAACTGTCCGTCACCCGTGTTGACCGGTCCGGCGCTCGCGCCGCGCCAGGCGATCGGAGCCGTGAGGACGACGGCGAGCAGCGTGAAGCCGGCTGCCGCGGCGAAGGGACGGGCGAAGGCGTATCGGCCTGGCTGGTGACTCATGTCACGTCGGCTCGCGCGTCGGCCAGCTGACGATCTCGTAGAGCCAGGCGTCGCCCTCGGTCTGGATCGGCCGAAGGTAATCCCGGTACTGGTGGATCCGTTCGTTCAGCTTCTCGAGGCTTCGACGATCGTAGAAGTCGGGATGGAAGACGACGTATCGCGCCCGGTGCCGCTCGAGGATGCCAAACGACTCGAGCGTCGGAAACGAGCTGACCGGGACCACCATCTCCAGGAAGTCGTGCGGGAAGGAGTCGCTGTAGCCGTTCACGAGCGGCTTCCAGTGGAAGGCCGAGTTCAGCATGTAATAGGTATGCCGATGGAAATCCATCTCCCGGTAGAAGAAGGGGAACTCGGCGACGGCTCCAAACGGGAGCGTCGCCAGCGCCTTGTATACCGGCGAGGGTGGCGTGGCCTCGCGGTAGTCGAGGGGGACTGGCGTCAACTCGCCGAGCGCGACCAGCACGAGCAGGCCGGCCAGGCACGGCGCGGACCGGCGGTTCCGCAGCAGGGCCGCGAGGCCGACGGCCGCAAACAGCACGAGTGAGAACGTGACCATCAGGCCGAAGCGCGCCGGCGCGCGCATGAGCGTGAAGAACGGCAATCGTTCGTACATCAGCGTGTAGAGGCCGGCGTCGGGCCCGAACGACAACCAGAACGAGAGGCCGGCCACTGTGGCGTAAAAGACGAGGGTGTCGCGGGCGACCGCCGCGGGTTCCGGATCACCAGGTGCTGGCGGCCGTAACACGAGCCTCTTCGCCGCCACCGCCACGCCAACCGAGGCGAACACGAGCGCGAGGATGCCCGGGAACAGGACCTCGCTGAACCTGCCGGCGAAAGGCAGCAGCCAGCCGTTGCCGAGCCCGGCGGCGGCAAGATACGCCCCGAGGTTGGCCGAATGCAGCCGGTTTTCCTGGAGCGTGCGGAACGGCTTCCCGCCGTTGCCGAGATCGAGATAGCTGCCAACGAGCGGCCACGTGAGGACTAGCACGATGGCCGCGGCGCAGGCGAGCGCCATGTAGTAGCTGGCATTCCGCCAGTAGCGGCGCGTCACCAGATAGTACAGGCTGCCGCTGCCGATCAGCATCGCCACGAACACGCTGTAGTACCCGCACGCCAGAGCCGTGGCGACGAGCGTCAGTCCCAGTCCGATCGCCCGCCCCGGGCCCGGTTCTTCCACCACCCGATGGAACGCAAGCATCGAGAACGGCAGGGTGGCCGTCATCAGCAGTTGGATGTGTGCTGTCCGGGCGTAGGCGAACGGGCAGTAGGCGAAGAGGACCGCTGCCACCGCGGCGGCCGGCCGGCTTCCGGTCAGGTGCCGCGCAAGGTAGTACATCCCGACGGCGGAGAGCACGAACGTCAGCAGGACAACGATGTTGTGCGCGAGGTAGGGGTTGTGGGTGATCCAGTAGGCCGGGGCAGCCAGTACTCCGGCGCCGATGTTGCTCTCGGCGTAGAGCAGCGTGCGGCCGTGCGGGTAGAAGATGTTGGCGTCGAGGAGGTGCGACGGGTCGGTGAGGAGCGCGTGCGCCACCCACGCGACGTTCCAGATACTGAACGCCCCGTCGCCGGTTTCCAGGCGCCCGAGGGTGCCCAGCCCGAAGGCAAGCGGATACGTCATGATCACCGCCAGGACGGCGGCGGTTCCGAAGACGATCAGCCCCTCGCGGACACCCGTTCGGCGCATGGCTACATATGGTAGCATGCGGCGTTCATGCGACCGTCGCGGCCTCTCATCGTTGGAACGGCGTCGGTTTTGGCGCTGGGCGTGTGGCTGTCGCGCGGGTTGATTGGGGTTGCAGATGCCGCCGCGTGGCCACGACGATTCGGCCTGCTCCCATCCTGGTGGGTCCTTTTCGTCGCCTGCGCTGTTCTCTTCGCCGCGCTCGTCCGCGCTCGCCGAGTCGTGCTCCTGCCATTGCTGTTTCCGCTGGTGCTCCTCCTTCCATGGCTGCCGTTCGGGGTGCCGGCCGCGGCGCTGATCTGGACCGGCCGGGTGGTTGCATGGGTGTGGATCGCCACCGCCGTCGCAACGGCGGTGGCTGCGTGGCCGCCGGCCTTGTCGAACACCTTCCTTGCGCGCCTGGTCCGCAGCCCGCGTCGTGCCTCCCTGGCCGCGCTCGGCCTGGCCTTCGTTCTCTACTGCGCGGGCGCGCGTCTGGTGTCGGACGTGATTCCCAGCGGAGACGAACCTCACTACCTCGTGATCATGCAGAGCCTGCTGAAAGACGGCGATCTGCAGATCGAGAACAACCACCGGCAGGGCGACTACCGGGCGTATTACCCAGGCGAGCTTCGGCCGGATTTCCTGCGTCGCGGCACCAACGGGCAGATCTACTCGATCCACGCGCCCGGGTTGCCGGTGCTGGCGCTGCCAGCCTTTGCCGTCGCCGGCTATCCCGGCGTCATCGTGTTCCTGGCGCTCCTGTCCGCACTTGGCACCTGGATGGTGTGGCGTGCGGCCTACCGGTTGACGGGCAGCGTGGCCGCCGCCTGGGTCGGGTGGGCGACCGTCGCACTGTCGGTGCCGTTCTTCTTCCACGCCTTCACCGCGTATCCTGACGCGGTTGGCGCGGTCGTGATCATGACGGCCATCACCGGCCTGCTGTCGTTCGAGGCCGGCCTCGTGCAGGACGCTGGTTCGAAGGCCAGAGAGTGGGGGACGGCGCGTTGGTTGCTCGAGGGCGCGGCGCTGGGGCTGCTTCCCTGGCTCCATACGCGGTATGCCGGGGCTGCCGCCGTGCTCGGCGTCTGCCTCAGCCTCCGGTTGCTGGGGCGACGGACTTACGGCAGGCTGGCGGCGCTGCTCGTCCTCCCGCTCCTCAGCTTCGCGGCGTGGTTCGGCTACTTTTACGCGATCTACGGCGAGTTCAGCCCGGCCGCGCCCTACGGGCACTCCACGCAGTTGGCGCTCTCCAACATCCCGCGCGCGCTGCCCGCGCTGCTCTTCGATCAGCAGTTCGGCGTGCTGCCGAATGCACCCGCGTATGCGCTGGCGTTCGCGGGGCTCGTGCCGCTGTTTGGTGTGCGACGCCGGCTGGCGATCGAAATGTCGCTGCTCCTCGTCTCGTACCTGATGCTCGTGGCTGCGTTCCCCATGTGGTGGGGAGGCCTGAGCGCGCCGGCGCGTTTCACGGTGCCCGTGCTGCTGATGCTGGGCCTCCCGGCGGCGGTCCTGTGGTCGCGTCAGCGGGCGACCGGGAAGGCCGTGGCGATCTCGGCGCTGACGCTCTCGGTGCTGGTGACGGGCACGCTGGCGTTGATGGAGTCGGGCGCCTTGATCTTCAATGACCGCGACGGCTTTGCGAGATGGCTGGAGTGGCTCACCCCGGTGGTGGACATGCCGAGGGCGCTGCCCAGTTTTCTCCGGGACACGCCCGGCGTCGCTCTCGGCCATGCGGCGGTCTGGATCGTGGTGCTGACGGCGTCCGCGTTCGTCCTGCGGCTGACGGTCCGCCGAGCGGAGGCGCGGGGCGCTGACGTGACCGGCCGTCTCGCCCTCCTGACCCCGGTCGCGCTGGCGGTCGCCGTCATGGCGGCGGCGTCGGCGACCTGGCGGCTGGGCCACGTGGGCGGCGCCACGCCCACGACCTCAGGCCTTGCGCTGATGCGCGCCCTCGACCCCGCCGTGCTCCCCGTGGGCCTCCAGTTCCGCCCGCTCCGGGTCCTGCCGGTTGCCGACATTCCCGGGCGGCTTACCCTGGCTGGATCCGAGCGCAGGCCGGCCGAGCCTGACGGTCCGCTCATGATGCTCGTCGACGTGCCTGCCGGCGTCTATCGCCTGTCGCCAGATGTCGCGCTTGCTGCGCAGGGAACCGTCGAGGTGACGATTGGTCGAGGGCCGGAACCGATCGAGCGGTGGGTGTTCGATCATGCGGCCCGCGGACGTGACTACAAACTGCGGCTGCCGGTGGACGTCAACTCGGTGACCTTCACCGGCGACGGGTTGGCGCGCCGCTGTCTGGCGCGGATCGCCCTCAGGCCCGTCTCGGTGGTGGCGGGCGCCTCGCGATTCACGAGGCTGCGCGCCGCACGCGCCGCGCGCTACCAGGAGCTCGTGGCGTTTGCCTTCGACACGCAGGCCTACCTGGAAGGCCCCGGAATCTGGGTGACGGGTGGCGTAAGGGTCCCACTGGCCTTTACCGGGGAGGCTTCCGCCCCGGTCGTCCGCCTGCTCCTTCGAAACAGTCCGGTCGCCAACCGCGTCACGCTGCGCGGCCGCCAGCGCGATGAGGTGCTGACGATGCAGCCTGGAGAGGAGCGGGTGGTGGAATTGCCCGTGGATCGGGCGAATGGCGGGGTGTTCGTGGAGGTCCAGACGGAACACGGATACCGGCCAGCCGACGTGGATTCGACCAACCGGGATCTTCGCTACCTCGGAGTCTGGATCCAGGCCGTCCCCTCGAGGCGGCCCTGACCAGACCGCGCTCAGAACCGGACGATGCTCATCACGTACGGGCCCTTCAGCACGAAGTCGCCCGTGTCCTGATCCATGCGGTACGACACCGCGATCGACCGGTAGCCGCCCTGGAGGCCGAAGTTGTCGGTGAAGTTCAACGTCCCGTAGACGTTGAAGTCGATGTACTTCCCGTCGTAGCGTCCCTGCTTGTCCACGCTCGTCGGCAGCTTGATCCCCGTCACCTCGGCGGTCAACGCGATGTTGGCGATCGGGTACACCCTGACAATGCCGCCGATCGTTGGGATGGGTGCCCGAACGTGCGCGAATTCGGTGGTGAACGGGTTGGCCAGGTTCACGGTGACGTCGGTGTACTTCGCCTCGAGAATGAGCCCGACGAATCCGCGGTCCCGGTACACGAAATCGTATTCGTAGCCGAACTGCCACGCGGCCCACTCGATCGACGAGTTGATCGGCAGGCCGATGGAGAAGGCCTGGCCGTTGAAGACGACCGACCGCTTCATCACCGTTTCGGCCGCATAGGAAATGGGGATGTAGCCGATGCGGAACTTGTGTTTCTTCGCCGGGCGGAGCACCAGGTGGAACTCCTTCAACAGCGAGCTCGTCATCCCGAGGTCATCCTGGGCGCTGATCGTACTGCCGAGGATGCCGAGCGACACGCTGGACACCATGATGTCCGGCGGCGGGTTCCACACCCCGACTCCGAACTCGACGTGCCACGTCTCGCCGGTGGCTCGATGGCTGGTGTTGAATTTCTGGTACTGGGCGCTCGCGAGGGACGGGAAGGCGGCCGTCACGAGGAAGGCGCACAGGACGCATCGAATCATCAGGCGCATGGTCAGTCCCTTCGGGGCCAGGCAGTGGATGCACTCCTCCCCGGCTTGCTTTATCGGACGAAGGCCGGCCGCACGATAGGGGCGGCCAGGCACCGCGCGGGCTTTCGGCGATTCCCTATCGTGGAATCGGGCCGCGGGCGCGGGCAGTGTGATACTTTCACAAGATGTTCGCGGCGGTCCGCCGTCTCCTGCCCTACCTCCTCCGTTACCGGCGCCAGTTCCTGATCGGTCTCGCCTGCGTGGCCGTCACGACGGGCGTGTCCCTTACGTCGCCGTGGGTGCTCCGGCACGCGGTGGATGACCTCTACGCCGGTGTGACCCGGAGCAAACTCCTCGTCTACTCGGCCGCCCTCCTCGGCATCGCGCTCACCGGTGCGACGTTCCGGTTCCTGATGCGGCGCATCATCATCGGCGTGTCGCGGCAGATCGAGTACGACTTGCGAAACGACTTTTTCGCGCGGCTGCAACTGTTCCCGCTGTCGTACTTCCAGGCGCGGCGGACGGGCGACCTGATGTCGCGCGCCACGAACGACCTGAATGCGGTGAGGATGACGGTGGGGCCGGCCATCATGTACTCGGCCAACACGATCATCCTGTTCGTGGCGGCGATTGCCCTGATGATCTCGATCGACCTCCGGTTGACGCTGGTGGCCTTGATCCCGCTGCCGTTCGTGTCGATTGTCGTCCGCTACTTCGGCGCGGCGATCCACAAGCGATTCGAGCGGATCCAGGCGCAACTGTCCGACCTGAGCGCCGTGACCCAGGAGGCGCTGTCGGGCGTTCGCGTCGTTCGGGCCTACCGCCAGGAAGCGGCCGAGATGGAGCGGTTCGGCCGGGCGAACCGCGAGTACCTCGAGGGGAATCGGCGCCTGGTGCGGCTGCAGGGATTCTTCTACCCGAGCATGTCGCTGTTCCTCGGCCTCGGGTCGCTCCTGGTGCTGTGGCTGGGCAGCCGCGAGGTGATCGCGGGCCGGCTCACCGTCGGTGGGTTCGTGGCCTTCAACGCCTACATGGTCATGCTGTCGTGGCCGATGATCGCGTTCGGGTGGGTCACCAACATGGTGCAGCGCGGCCTCGCCTCCTGGAAACGGATGCTGGATGTGCTGGACGCGGTCCCCGACATCGCCGACCCCGCTCCAGGGCGACTGGTGGTGCTTCCGCAGGTGACGGGCGCCATCGAGTTTCGCGACCTGACGTTCGCATACGGGGGGCGGCCGGTGCTGGAGCACGTGTCGGCACGGATTGAACCGGGGCAGATCGTGGCTCTCGTCGGTCCCACCGGCTCGGGCAAATCCACGCTCATCAGCCTCCTGCCGCGGCTGTTCGACCCGCCGCCCGGCACGGTGTTCATCGACGGCGTGGACGTTCGGGACCTCTCGCTCGCGCAGCTCCGCCGCGCCATCGGCTTCGTGCCGCAGGAGGCGTTCCTCTTCTCGGAGTCGATCGCCGACAACATCGCCTTTGGGATAGGGGGCGCGAAGGCGGCAGACCCGGAGCGGATCCAGTGGGCGGCCGGCGTGGCGCGGCTGGACAAGGATGTGGAGGGTTTCCCGAACGGCCTCGAGACGATGGTGGGGGAGCGCGGCATCACGCTCTCGGGCGGGCAGAAACAGCGGGCGGCCATTGCGCGCGCCCTCCTGACCGACCCCCGCATCCTCGTCCTGGACGACGCGCTGTCGGCGGTGGACACCTACACCGAGGAGGAGATCCTGGCGCGGCTCAGGGGCGTGATGCGGGAACGCACGTCGATCATCGTCTCGCATCGCGTATCGACGGTGCGCGATGCGGATCTCATCCTCGTCCTCGAATATGGCCGCGTGATCGAGCGCGGGTCACACGACGAGTTGGTGAGGCTCGACGGCTTCTACGCCGAGTTGTACCGGAAGCAGTTGCTGGAAGAGGAACTGGCGGCATCGTAGGGGCGGCGCACGCGTCGTCCGGATTGGGCGGGAAGGCGACCGGACATCAATGACATCCCAGGACGAGGAAGTTCTCGGCAAGGCCTACGACGCGCGGCTCATGCGCCGCCTCCTGGGATACCTGCGCCCGTACAAGATGCTGGCGGCCGGGGCGCTCGGCGCCCTGATCGGCGGCTCCGCGCTGCAGTTGGCGCAGCCCTACCTGATGAAGGTGGCGATCGACCGGTATATCGCGCAGCGCGACCTGTCGGGACTGAACCTCATCGCCCTGGGCTTCCTGGGCATCCTGATCGGATCGTTCGTCTTCGAGTTCCTCCAGACCTACATCCTGCAGTACGTCGGGCAGCGCATCATGTTCGACATGCGGATGCAGATCTACGGGCACCTGCAGCGCGTCGATATCCAGTACTACGACCGGAACCCGGTGGGCCGCCTGATGACGCGGGTGACGACCGACGTCGATGTCCTGAACGACCTGTTCGCGGCGGGCGTCGTCTCCGTGTTCGGGGACGTCTTCACGCTGCTCGGCATCATGGTCGTCCTGCTCACGATGAGCTGGAAGCTGGCCCTCGTCGCGTTCTCGGTGCTGCCGCTCATCGTGTTCGTTACGCAGTGGTTCCGTCGCAACGTGCGTGAATCGTATCGGGGGGTGCGGCTCTGGATCGCGAAGATCAACGCGTTCCTGCAGGAGAACATCAGCGGGATGGCGACCGTGCAGTTGTTCCGGCGTGAAGCGGAGAACTTCGCACGCTTCGACGCGATCGACCGCGGGCACCGGGACGCGAATATCCTGTCGATCTTCTACTACGCGGTGTTCTACCCGGCGATCGAGGTGACGAGCGCGCTCGCGCTCGCGCTCATCATCTGGTACGGCGGCGGCCAGGTGCTGGCGGGCGTCCTCACACTCGGATCGCTGGTGGCCTTCATCCAGTACTCGCAACGGTTCTTCCGACCGATCAGCGACATCTCCGAGAAGTTCAACCTGCTGCAGGCCGCGATGGCCTCCTCGGAGCGGATCTTCACGCTGCTCGACACGCCGGCGACGATAGTCAGCTGGCAGCCGGCAGCCGCCAGCCGGCAGCTAGTCACGCGTGACCCGCTGCTTGCTACGATCGGCCCACTGCCAGCCGACAGCTGCCAGCCAGGTCATATCCTCTTCGACCACGTGTGGTTCGCGTACAGCGGCGTGGACTTCGTGCTTCGCGACGTGTCGTTCGAAGTAAAACCGGGCCAGCGTGTCGGCGTGGTCGGCGCCACCGGGGCCGGCAAGTCCACGCTCATCAACCTGCTCATGCGGTTCTACGACGTGAGCCGGGGCCGCATCCTCGTGGACGGCGTGGACATTCGTGAGATGGAGCTGGGCAGACTGCGCGCGCTGTTCAGCCTGGTGCTCCAGGACGTGCAGCTCTTCTCGGGAACAATCGCCACCAACATCCGGCTGGGATCGACGTTGAGCGACGACGACATCCGGCGTGCGGCCGACGCGGTCCATGCCGGCGCGTTCATCGACCGGCTGCCGAACGGCCTGGCCAGCGAAGTGGGAGAGCGCGGCGCGAACCTGTCGGTCGGCCAGAAGCAACTGCTGTCGTTTGCCAGGGCGCTTGCGTTCGACCCGCGGATCCTGATTCTCGACGAAGCCACGTCGAGCGTGGACACCGAAACGGAGCTGCTCATCCGCGACGCCTTGAAGGTGCTGATGGCGGGCCGGACGACCATTGCCGTGGCGCACCGGCTCTCGACCATCCAGGACATGGACCGCATCATGGTCTTCCACAAGGGTGAACTGCGGGAGTCGGGCGCCCACCAGGAACTGCTCGGCCAGCGGGGCCTCTACTACCGCCTGTACCAGCTGCAGTACAAGGACCAGGAAGCCCCGGAGACGGCGACCGTGCCGTTACCGCCTCGACTCGGGGAACGGCGGCAGTTCGGTTGACGGGATCGGGCGGGGACTTGGCGCCTGAGGTCCTGGCTTGGGACGGTCCCGCCAAGGCAGCAGGGTGTCGAGCAGGCTTGGCCCGCTGGCGCGGGGATTCCAGCCGAGCCTGAGCACGAAGAGCTGTACCGTCCGTCGGCCCAAGCGTATGGCCTCGTCGCAGTTCCGCATGTAGACGTCAAGGAGCCGGCCGCGGACGATTGGGCCGGTGTCCATGATGGTGTAGATGCCGTCGTACAGGGCGCCCAGCTTCGAGACCTGGATGATCGATCCGGAGGGGAGGACATCGGGGTCTGCCGCGGCGATGCCGGTCCGGGGCGGAAACCCGGACGCCGTGACGTCGCCAGTGCAGTAGGCGGTGGCGACGAAACGGAGGCGCGCGCCGAGGCCGGGCTCGGCCTTCTCTTCCCGCAGCAGCGCGTGCCGGGCGGCGTACTTCGAGTCGAGAATCGTCGCCTGGTAGAGCAGCACGAAGCCCCCCCCGGTGACCAGCGTCACGACCAGCTTGCGCCAGAGGGAATGAGAGATCCGCATCAGTGTGTTGCCCTGCGCCGTGCCTCCTGCATATGATGCTGCCGCGCCTCCAGGAATCCGCGGGTGACCCAGTAGGCGATGATGGACAAGAGCGTCGCGCCGAGCATCGATCCCACGAAGTACGGCCAGAACAGCGGTCGCATGTCACTCGCCATCTGGCGCCAGAATTCGGACCGAAACAGCGACAGGCTGAAGAGTTGAAAGATCCGGTCGCCGAACCCCTTCGGCAACCCGGTGCCCAGCATCCACGCGCCGGCGGCCGTCGCCAACGCATACCAGGCGGCGATGATCCAGGGCAGGTTGGAATAGACCCCGACCAGGACAGCCACCCGGTTCAGATTGAAGACGAACGCCACCCCCAGCGCCAGGATCGTGTGTAAGCCCAGGAAGGGCGAGAACCCGAAGAAGACGCCCATGGCAAATGCGGCCGCGGTCCGCCTCGGCGTGTCGTGAATGTGCAGCAGCGCGTCCATCCACTTGCGGACGAGGGCGCGCGTGACGGCAATCATCGAAAGTGTATGAACCCCGCGGGCATCGCGGTCTTTGCGCCCCGGCGCGTCAAGACCAGGCTGCGATCCGCCGTGATCGTGCCGATCCGCGTGCAGGGCAAGCCACCGGTCAAAGGCAGCACCGAGGCGAGCGCACGGCGGCGTCGCGCGGGCACCGTGAACAACAACTCGTAGTCCTCGCCTCCCGACACCGCCGCCGCGAGCGCGTCGAGGCCCTCCTGCTCCTCGAACCATCGGCGCGCGGCCTCAGGGACGGGAATCGCGTCGCCGTCGATCTCGGCGCCGACGCCGCTGGCGCCCGTCACCTGCCGAACGGCATCACCGAGGCCGTCGCTCAGATCCACGCACGACGAGGCGACACGGTTTCGACCGAGCAGCAGCCCGAGCCGGACACGCGGATCGGGCAGGAGAAACCGGGCTGCGCACTCGTCGAGCCCGCGGTCGCCCGCCGGCTGGCCCTCCAAGCCTGGCGCGGCCTCGGGTCGCGTGGCACCCGCGCGCCGCCGCGAGAGATACCCCGCGTAGGAGGCGCCGACACATCCGCTGACGTAGATGCCGTCGCCCGGTTTCGCGCCCCCGCGGGCCAGGACCCGCCGCGGCTTGACCGCCCCAATCGCCGTGACGTCCAGGACCAGGGGCCCGGGCGACCGTGACACGTTGCCGCCGATCAGCATGACGTCGTAGCGGTGGGCGAGCGCCAGCCACCCGCCGATCATCGCGTCGAACTCGACGACCGGCATGGCGCCCGGCAGCACGAGCGAGAGCAGCGCGGCTCGAGGTTCGGCGCCCATGGCCGCCAGGTCGCTCAGGTTCACCGCAAGCGCCTTGTGGCCGATCGCGGCGGCAGGGACATAGGCCCGGTCGAAATGCACGCCTTCCACGAAGGCGTCGGTCGTGATGACCTCGGCGCGGTTGCGCGCCGGCTCGATCACGGCGGCATCGTCGCCCATGCCGATCGACACCCACGAGGGCGCCGCCGGCGTGCGGGCCCGAATGCGATCGATGACCGCGTGCTCGCCGAGATCGGCGACCGTCTGCCCCGGCGATATGCTCATGGCCCCCGTCTCCTACTTCGCGTATTCAACGGCCCGCGTCTCGCGGATCACGGTGACCTTGATCTGGCCGGGGTACTCCAGTTCGCTCTCGATGCGCCGCGCAATGTCCTTTGAGAGCCACACCGCATCTTCATCGGTGATCTTCTCGCTCTCGACGAGGATGCGGATCTCGCGGCCCGCCTGCAGCGCGAACGACTTCGACACGCCCTTGAACGAGTTGGCGATGCCCTCGAGTTTCTCGAGGCGCTTCACGTACGACTCGAGGATGTCGCGCCGCGCGCCTGGCCGCGCGGCTGACACGGCGTCGGCCGCCTGCACC